>CAYMQF010000110.1:0-6843 GCA_964392425.1 uncultured Phycisphaeraceae bacterium | reverse complement strand
CGCCGGAGCTTTGCTGCTGATCGCGGGCCGAAGGAGTTGTAGTCTTCCATACCAGCGCTGGTGGGGATGTTGACGACGCTGGCCGGCGCCGAGAGTGTGATGAGTTCGTTGCAACACGCTGCCGCGGTGTACTGGACGATCATCAATCCCGAGTGCAGGCCCGGCTGCGGGCTCAGGTGCGCGTTGAGCGGGTTCTCCGAATCCGACGCTGCGAGCATGTAATAGACCCGGCGTTCAGCGATCCCCGCGATGTGCGATAGAGCAATAGCGAGCGTGTCGAGCTGAATCGCCAACGGCATGCCATGAAAGTTTCCAGCGGAAACGATGCAGCGGTCGTCGTCGTCAGTTGCTGAGAACACCAACGGGTTGTCAGTGACGGCTCCCAACTCGCGCTCAACGATCGATCGCGCATGGTGGATTTGATCGAGGGCAGCACCGAGCACGACGGGCGCGCACCGCAGCGAGTAGGGGTCCTGCACGCGCGGATCGTTGTGGAGATGGCTGGGAATAATCTCGCTGCCCGAGATGAGATCGCGCAGGCGGCGCGCCACATCCGCCTGGCCGACCTGCCCGCGAATCGCGTGGACGCGCTCATCGAGAAAGGCGTCCGTTCCCCGGCAGGCGTCTATGCTCATCGCTGCAGCACACAGTGCAGCGGTGAATAGATGTTCAATATCAGCCAGCGCCAGTGACGCTTGTGCAGCCATCAGGTGCGTGCCGTTGATGAGGGCGAGCCCTTCCTTGGCGCCAAGCTCGATGGGTTGGAGTTTGGCTTGTTGGAGGGCGTCCCCACCAGCGATTGTTATGCCGTTGACACGCGCTTCGCCTTCACCGATGAGCACGAGCGCAGCATGGGCAAGGGGCGCGAGATCCCCCGAGGCGCCGACCGACCCAACGGACGGCACGACTGGCGTGATCTGATGGTTCAGCAGGTCGATGATTCGCTCGACGACGATGGGCCGAACGCCGGAATGCCCGCGCGAAAGGGAAGCAGCGAGCAGGAGCAGCATCGCCCGAACGGTGTGATCGGGAAGTGGTTGGCCGACGCCTGCTGCGTGTGAGCGAATGAGGTTTCGCTGGACCTGCTTGAGCTGACTGTCGTCGATGCGTTGATGGCCGAGCGAGCCGAACCCGGTGTTGACGCCGTAATGGGCAGCACCCGAGGCGGTCGCCGCTTCGACAGTGGCGCGAGAGTCAGCGATCAACTTGCGAGCACCGGCGCCGAGCTGGACGGGTCGGCTGAACCGGGCGACGGACTCCACCTCTGCGATATTCAAAGGCTGGCCGTCAAGAACGAGCGGTGATTGCGGATCGGGCATGGCGTCAGTGTGGCGCGATCGGGGCGGACGGGCAACCCCGCCGTTTGCTGTTGGCGCTCAGGCGGTGTATCACGCGCGGGATGAAACAAGCAATCATTCGCTGGATTTTGATCTCATTGGCGGTCTTGGCGCTCGGCCCGGTGCTGGCCAAACTGACTGGGCTGGCGCTCGATCCGTGGGGAGGGAGCGACACGACGGCCCTGCTGTCCGCGTCGCCCGCGCTCAGTTTGAGCATGGTTGTCCTCGCGATCGCTCTGGCCGGCGCCTTTGGAATGATCGCTGCAAAGCTGACCACGATGGGCGTTGGGATGTTCTGTGCAGGAGCAGCCCTAAGCTGGAGTGCATACACCGGCGCCACCACCGAAGGGCTGATCCGCATCTCAGAGTCTGGCAGGCCGCTGTGGATGCTGGGGATCGAGGCTGCTGGGCTCGGCGCGCTGACGATCGGAATCGCGATCTTTATCCTCAAAAGCTCGAGCGACCAGCAGAACAAGGCAAACGATTATGAACGATTCAACATGCAGACAGCTCTTGCGGTCGGCGTGTCGTTTCTGGTTGCTGCAATTGTTGCCTGGGTGATCGCGCGGTCGGGGACGCCGGGGCAGTCGCTTGCTGCTGCGTGGATCGCGTCCATGCTCGCGGTCGCTGCTGGGCGGAGCGTCGCGCCGGGAGCCTCGGTAGTGGCTTGCTTAGCGGGAGTGCTGCTGGTCGGCGTCGTTGGGCCTGTCGCAGCGGTGATCCTGCACGGCGGGGGGCTTCTCGAAACGGTCTATTCGGGCGGATTGTTCCCACTTGCCCGCCTGACGCCGTTGGATTGGGCTGCTGGAGTGCTGGTTGGCGCCCCTGCGGGGAGCGTTTGGGCAGCATCCGTGATCGAGAAAAATATGCCCAGCGGATCGACGCCTGCTCGCGCGTAATAGAGATTTTGCGCCGCAGCCAAAGACCCGCCCTATGATCCTCGACTCAGGCATCAGCTTGGGGCGAACGCCGATTCCATCGACCACCACACCAACCGTACGGAGTGATGATGAGCGAAAACACTGTTGTGACACTGGACGATCGACCCGCCTGCGCGGACAGCGATCCCGCGTCGATGCCTGACGTGCAGGGGTTGTCTGATGCGCGGAACATCCCGATCGACAAAGTAGGCGTCAAGAATGTCACCTATCCGATCACGCTGCGCACACCGGACGGCGGAACCCAATCCACCATCGCGACGATCAATATGTATGTGTCACTGCCTCACCATCAGAAGGGCACGCACATGAGCCGATTCCTCGAAGTTCTCAACGAGAACTCCGAAGGGCTCACACCCGAACGCATCCCGGAGATCACGCGCGAGATCCGCCGACGTTTGGACGCAGAGGACGCCCACCTCGAACTGCATTTCACCTATTTCATCCGCAAAGAGGCGCCAATCACCGGGGCAGCCGGCTTGATGGATTACCAAGTTTCCTTTGAGTGCCATTCCAACGAGCACAGCGATTTCATCATGGGCGTGACGGCTCCCGCGACGAGCCTGTGCCCCTGCTCCAAAGAGATCAGCAGATTCGGCGCCCACAACCAACGATGCCTGATCAGCGCCAAAGTGCGGTTCGATGGAATCCTCTGGATCGAAGATCTTGTCGAAACACTCGAAAGCGCAGCATCGTCAGAGGTCTACGCAGTCCTCAAACGGCCGGACGAGAAGCACGTCACCGAGGTCGCCTACGAAAATCCCAAGTTCGTCGAAGACATTGTTCGCGATCTTGCTTTGGCGCTCGAGAAAGATGATCGAATCCGCTGGTTCTCGATCAACAGCGAGAATCTCGAGTCGATCCACAACCACAGCGCGTATGCGCAGATCACTCGCGACAAGCGAAAATAACGCCTTGTTTCGACGGCAGTGTCACCCCGTGGGGAGTTCTGCAGCGTCTCTCTCTGAATGATTCATGCCCGGTGCGCCTGGCTCCGATACTCTGTGAGGAGAATCGGCGCCGTGTGAGCGCCCGACACCCGGCGGGACGACGTGGCCAAACGACCCTTCTTTGCGAGCATGTTTCATCGGCGCTTGGCGCTGCTGATGATCTTCTTTTTGCTTGGCGCCAGCGCGCTGCTCGCGCGAGCGGGTCGGCTGACGATCATCGACGGCAAAGCCCTGCTGCTCCAGGCGGAGCGCCGGCTCGTGTCGCAGCGCATGATCGACACTTCGCGAGGGCGCATCCTCGATCGCACCGGCCGAGTCTTGGCGATGGATCGGCCAGCCTTTGACATCGCGGTGGATTACAACGTCATTACCGGGGAGTGGGCGATCAGACAGGCTGCAAAGCAAACCCGCCGGGACAATCGCGATCGTTGGCACGAGTTGAGCCCGGAGCGCCGCGACGAACTCATCGAACAGGCGCTCCCGGAATTTGAAGCTCAGCAGGAGCGCTTCTGGGAAGAGTTCACACGGATTTCAGGGTTGGATCGAGAGACTCTCGAAGAGCGCAAGGATCGCGTGATCGCGCATGTCCGCCGAATGGCCGTCGGTGTGTGGGAAAAGCGAAGACTCGTCAGGCAACAAGAGCTCAACCGCGAACGGGAAACTGTCGTCGAGGTGTCGCTCGCTGATGTCGCGCGCCCGATTCGCGAGCAAAAGCGCGCGCACGTCTTGCTCACCTCCGTTGATGACACCGTTGCGTTTGCGTTTCGCCGACTCGCCGAGACATCGCCAGGTTTGTCGGTCAGAGATGGCGCGAGGCGCGCGTATCCATATGAATCCATGGACCTCGCGGTGGACCTGTCGTCCTTCCCTGCGACTTTGCGCGAGGACCGCAGCGCAGCAGTCACGGTCACCGGCGTCGCGACCAATCTTCTTGGATGGATGCGCGACAAAGTATTTGAAGAAGACATCACCCGCCGACAACAGGCGACGCAGCTTGAGCCCAGCAAAGACGCGGGCCGATATTTGCCCGGCGACTCGGTTGGCACGTCAGGTCTGGAAAAAACATTTGAGCTTGTATTACGCGGAAAACGAGGGACTATCTCCCGCCGCCTGGACACCGGAACAGTCGACCGGATCGACCCGGCGCCCGGCGAAGATCTCAAGCTCACACTCGACATCGAACTGCAGGCGCACCTGCAGGCATTGCTCGATCCGGCGCTGGGGTTGACGTCGGTGCAGGATTGGCATGGCAACGCTGACTTGCCCGTCGGGACGCCGCTCGCAGCAGGCGCCGCGGTGATTGAGATTGAAACGGGTGATGTGCTGGCGCTGGCGAGCTGGCCGACCTTCTCGCGGAGCCAGTTGCAGGATGAAAGCGATCGAATCTTCGGCGATGAGATCTATGCGCCGACGATCAATCGCGCGCTCAATCGGCCGTATCCGCCGGGCTCGATCGTCAAGCCGTTGGTGCTTGCGACCGCGGTCAGCAAGGGAGTCCACCAACTCGGCGATCTGATCCAATGCGACGGGCACCTCCTGCCCGGTCGCGACGATATTTATCGCTGCTGGATCTATCGCGCCAAGTTTGGGTACGCGACCCATTCGATGCAGGTGGACGGCCCACTGGACGGCTCCGAAGCAATCGCGCGTTCATGCAACATTTATTTCTACACGCTCGGCCGGGCGCTTGGCCCAACGCGCATGGCCGACATGTTTCGTCAGCTTGGCGTCGGCTCCGGGTTTCGCCATGGGTTGGAGTCAGGCGCCAAGGGATTCATCGGCAGACTCGATGGCTCGCCTCTCGAACCAAGTGATGCGATCTTTCTTGGCATCGGGCAGGGGCCTGTCAGTTGGACGCCGTTGCACGCGGCCAATGCGTTCGCCACGCTCGCGCGCAAGGGAATCTCCATCGAACCCAGACTGCTTGTGGATGGTGAGCCTCAACAGCGCGAAGATTTCCATTGGGACGCTGCAGCAGTGGACACCGCTCTGGAAGGCATGGAGAGAGGCGTTTCCGAATCCTTCGGCACCGGAAACCACTACACACTGCCGACCGGCCGAAAGCTCATCTTCGACGCAATAAACGTTCGCATCGCGGGCAAAACGGGAACTGCGCAGGCTGGCCCGATCCTTGCGGACGCTGATCGCGATGGAAAACCTGACCGGGACAGCAATGGAGATTACGTTCCATTGCGCACCGGCGATCACTCGTGGACGACAGTGTTGGTCGGCCCGAAGGGTGGCTCTTATCAATACGCAATCTCCGTTGTCGTTGAGTATGGCGGCAGTGGCGGTCGCGTCGCAGGGCCGATCGCCAACCAAGTTATTCACGCGCTCCAACAAGAAGGCTATCTGCCGGGCGGGGCGCCATGAACACTACTCAGGTTCGCGAAATCCAATGGGGAAAGGCGAAACTGCATTCGACCTCGCCCGCAGCACAACTGCCTCGCGTGGCGCTCAAACATCCCGCGTGGATCTGCGTTGCCTCTGCGATGGCGCTCGTGGTGCTCGGTGTCAACGCGATCAACTTGACCTCCGGTGTCAACCAGATAGGGCTGGGGCATTTTGCGATCAGGCAGTTGGTGTTTCTTCCAATCGGTTTGCTTGCCGCTGCGATAGTCGCAACGCCTCATTACAAACTCATTGGGCGATTGACACCGACGCTCGCGCTCTTGACGCTTGGAATGTTGATCCTTGTCATGCTTCCGATGGCGCCAGAATGGCTCGTCAAACCCAAGAACGGCGCGCGACGGTGGATCAGCCTGGGTGTGGCGGATTTTCAGCCAAGTGAAATCGCAAAGATTGTGTATGTCCTGATGCTCGCGCGGTATCTCCGGTTCCGAAAAAACTATCGACGGTTGAAAGGATTAGTCCCGCCGTTAGCGCTGACGTTCGTTCCCATGGCGATGATCGTTATCGAACCTGACCTTGGCACGGCGATGCTGTTTTTGCCTACGTTTTTCGCAATGCTGATCGCGGCAGGCGCCAAGCTCAAACATCTTGCCCTGCTCGTGCTCGCGGCGTCGATGCTTGCGCCGGCGATGTATCCGATCCTCAAGCCTCACCAGCGCGACCGCATCAACGCGATGTGGAATCAGATCAAGGGTGACCGCAGGCAGGCGGACTCCATCAACTATCAGGGGTTTCAGGCGATCACTTTGGTTGGCGCCGGGGGCGTGATGGGGCTCGGTGCGGAAAAGAGCCGGGCGATCATTGACTTCAACGATCTGCCCGAAGATCACAACGACATGATTTTCGCGGTGATTGTTGATCGGTTCGGCCTTGTCGGCGCCGGGCTCACCATCGGGCTCTACCTCAGCTGGATCGGCGGGGCGCTGTGGTGCGCCGCGCTGTGCAAGGACCCGTTTGGCAGGCTCGCTATTGTGGGGCTCGCGTCGATGGTCGGCTCGCAGGCGTTCATCAATATCGGGATCACGCTTGGGTTGGCGCCGATCACAGGCATGACGCTCCCCTTTGTCAGCTACGGCGGTTCGAGCTTGATCGCTGCCTTCATGACGACGGGGCTGATCGTCAATATCGCGATGCGCCGGCCAGCTTACTTGGCGCGCAAGAGTTTCGAGTTTGATGAACCGGACGCTTGAACCGGGCCGATTGTCG
>CAYMQF010000109.1:2610-6882 GCA_964392425.1 uncultured Phycisphaeraceae bacterium | reverse complement strand
GCTGGGCTCCCCACTGCGGTCGTCGAGCGCGCCCACCAACTGCTCGAAACACTCGTCGTCGCCCACGAGGGAGGCTCAGCAGGGCAGTCCCCTGAAAATGCAGCAGCACTCAAAAACTGTGTCGCTCAATCCAAGCAAACGCCGCCTCAGATGTCCCTCTTCACCGAATATGTGGAACATCCCGTGGTCGGCGAACTTCGCAAGATCGACCTCAACGCCCTGACGCCGATGCAGGCGTTCGACGCCTTGCGCTCCCTGCGCGAGCAGATTCAGGACTAACCAGCGGCGGCGCGCGACCCGACGTAGACTGTCCCCATGCTTGACGCCGATTTTCTCAAAACGAAGTTTGAAGCTGGCCTGTCCTACGAGGACTATGTAGCCACCGGCAAGGATGACCAGCAGACCGCGTGGGGAGACATCTACGCCCAGTCCGAGTTGTCCGCTGACCAGAAAAAAATCGTGGCGGGCTTCACCCGGCAGATGCACATCCTCATCACCAGCGGCGTGTGGTGCGGCGACTGCGTTCAGCAATGCCCCTTCGCTGCACGCATCGCAGAGGCGAACCCCGATCATATTGACCTGCGATTCGTCGACCGCGACGAGCACGAAGACCTCGCAAAGCTCGTCAAAATCTGTGGCGGGCTTCGCGTGCCCATGGCGATCTTCATGGCGGAAGACTTCGAGTTTGTCTCCCTCTTCGGCGACCGCTCCCTGACGAGATATCGCGCCATCGCCAATCGCCAGCTTGGCCCGTCGTGCCCGCTGCCAGGCGCCCCCGTCCCCACCGAGGAGCTCAAAGCCACGCTGCAGGACTGGGTCAACGAGTTTGAGCGCGTCAACCTCCTGCTCCGGCTTTCGACCCGCCTTCGGCAATTGCACGAGGACTGAACCCCGGCGCCGAGCCGTGCTATCCTCACATACTCGCTGACGCCGACGCCAGTGATTTGACCAACAACAAAATCCGCGCAGCTCGCGCTTCTGAGAGGAGATCCAACCCATGGCAAACGCCATCACCATGACCGACAAAGGGCTCAATGTTCCCGATCATCCAATCATCCCTTTCATTGAAGGTGACGGCACCGGCCCCGACATCTGGCGAGCCAGCGTTATGGTCCTCGACGCAGCCGTCGAAAAAGCGTACAGCGGCCAGCGCAAAATCCAGTGGAAGGAAGTCCTCGCGGGTGAAAAAGCCTTCAAACAGACGGACAGCTGGCTCCCCGATGAAACACTCCACGCTTTCAAAACATATCTCGTCGGCATCAAGGGACCGCTCACCACGCCCATCGGCGGCGGCATCCGCTCGCTCAACGTCGCGCTGCGCCAACAGCTCGACCTCTACGTCTGCCTGCGCCCGGTTCGCTGGTTTGAAGGTGTGCCCAGCCCCGTCAAGCGCCCGGAGCTGACCGACATGGTCATCTTCCGCGAGAACACCGAGGACATCTACGCGGGTGTTGAGTTCGAGCAGGGAACGCCGGAGTGCGCGGAGTTCCTCAAGCTCTTCACGCAGCATTTTCCCGAGCCCGCCACGAAGATTCGCTTCCCCAAAACGTCAGGCTTTGGCATCAAACCGATCAGCCAGGAGGGCACCGAGCGCCTCATGCGGGCCGCGATCCGCTACGCGATCGACAACGGCCGCAAGAGCGTCACGCTCGTCCACAAAGGGAACATCATGAAGTTCACCGAGGGCGCCTTCCGCGATTGGGGATATGGGCTGGCCAAGAAAGAGTTTGGCGCCACCGAGATCGACGGCGGACCGTGGCAATCCCTCAAAATCGCAGATGGCACGGAGATCATCATCAAGGACGTCATCGCGGACGCCTTCCTTCAGCAGCTTCTCACGCGCCCCGCAGAGTACGACGTTGTCGCAACGATGAACCTCAATGGTGATTACATCTCCGATGCGCTGGCAGCATGCGTCGGCGGCATCGGCATCGCGCCGGGCGCCAACATCAACTACGACACCGGCTGCGCCATCTTCGAAGCGACGCACGGCACCGCGCCCAAGTACGCCGACCAGGACAAGGTCAACCCCGGCTCGCTCATCCTGTCAGGCCAACTCATGTTCCAATACATGGGCTGGACCGAAGCGGCTGACCTGATCGAACAGGGAATGGCCGGCGCGATCAAAGCGAAGACCGTCACCTACGATTTCCACCGCCTGATGGAGGGCGCAACGCTGGTCAAATGCAGCGAGTTCGGCGCCAAGATGATCGAACATATGGGGTGAGCGCATGAGCGATCAGTCGTTTGAACTCTCCCACCACGCCTCCGATGTCCTCGAACGAAGAGGCATCCGATTGGAATGGGTGGAGAAGACATTGCAAGAGCCGATAGAAACGCATGCTGATCCGAAGGATCCAGACCTCCAACACGCCCTGCGGCCGATCGAGGATTTTGGAGAGAGAACACTTCGGGTGGTGTATAATCCGCAGTGTTCGCCGCCGCTGATTGTGACCGCGTTCTTCGACCGCTCACGCAAAGGAGATGTATGAAACTTCAATACGATGCGAAGGTCGATGCCTTGTACGTTCGCTTGGCCGATGTCCCGGTGGCTGAATCAGAAGAGCTCCGTCCGGGTGTGGTGCTCGATTATGATGATCAGGGTCGTGTGGTGGGCGTCGAGCTTCTGAACGTCAAGAAACAGCTTCCAAACGCCGACGTGACCACGATGCAGCTTGACCTCGCCTCGTAAACCACAACCGCAGGAGTCGTCGAGTTGAGATCGTTTGTTCATGGCCCGGGGTAGTTACAAATTGTTCGCATCGAGCAGACGGAGCAGCGAGGTTGAGCCTGGCATACTTCGCCATATCCATCTGCGCACACCAGCCACAATAGATTGTCCATATACGTCGCAGATGTCCCGGCATCGCTTGCTAGGCGAGCGACACACTCGACGACCTCGCGCTCTGTTGGCTTGGAAGAGCAATATCCAAGACGCTCGGCGCTGAGAATGCGAGTCAGATGCACGTCCGGCTTAGCTGCATCAACCCCAACATTGCGGAGATACTCCATGGCCAGTGTCACGCCAATCTGCTTGAGTTTGTATGGGCCCGGCGAGGCGAGTTTCTTCGCGATCACAATGGGAAGATCCGAACAGACGAACGCATCGAGAGATTCCTCCTTCTCATCAATGCGGCGTAATGTCTCGATATTGTCTCGAAGCGAGGCCATCTGCGCCGCAACCTGACGATTGCCGCAAGAGAGATCGCATACTTGACTTGTAAGCTCGGTCGGATCCGCTTTGGCAAGCGCGTCCGGGTCATAGCCGAAGAACACCTGTTTGAGTTCAGGCAGCTTCTTGGATACGGGCTCCCAAGGACGCTGGTTGCTCAGTTGTGCGAAAATGAGTCCTTTGACATGCTCTTGAAGAGAAAAAGTCTCGCCGTTGAGCCTTCTCTCCAGAGCTGCGGCCTGACCAAGCAACTGGATATTTTTTTCAATATCAATGCCTGCACGCCGGAGCGTACTCTTGAGTGCCTTCAGGAGATCGGAACCATTGAGAGTCTCGGACATACGCACATCCTACGAGATCATGACAACCGTGGCGGGCTCTCCATCAGGCAGGTAGCCTTCCCTTGTGACCCGAACAACGCAATCTTGGGCTGGCGCCTTGCGCCTCATCCGGCCGGCGGGCGTTGTGTCGGCGCCTGCCGATGTGCTCGCCGGGTGGTGCATTGCGGGTGCAGCGGACTGGCGCACGCTGGTCATCTTGTCGGCAGCCTCAGCATCTTTGTACGCCGGGGGAATGGCGCTCAACGATGTGTGTGATGTTGAGATCGATGCAAGAGAGCGACCCGATCGACCGATTCCATCAGGCGCGATCACATGCAAACGCGCTGCATTTCTCGCTGCGCTACTCCTAGCGCTCGGCGTGGCGCTCGCATTTGTGAGTTCGGTCGTGACACTCAGCGCGAGCCGGCTCGTCCCCGAGCCGGACACCGCTCAACAATCACTCCAATGGGCAACCTTCATCCCGGGATGGGTCGCACTCGCGCTCGCTGCGATGATTGTTCTGTACAACACATTTCTCAAACGCAATGCCCTGCTTGGACCGATTTCGATGGGCGCCTGCCGATCGCTCAATCTCGCACTCGGGTTGAGTGTTTCCGCCTCAGCTCTTGCAGTGTGGTGGCCGGTCGCGCTGCTACCCGGCGTGTACATCGCAAGCGTCACCGTCTTGGCGCGAAACGAAACAGACGAACGCCCGAGCAAAATCGGCATTGTCGCCATGACCGTGGGGCTGACCGCTGCATCGGTTGGCTGGGGCGCGAT
>CAYMQF010000109.1:0-2510 GCA_964392425.1 uncultured Phycisphaeraceae bacterium | reverse complement strand
TGCGCTCAGGATTATGTGTTTATGTTTGAAGTTCTCCGCCAGCAGTTTGAAATTCCCTACCGGTGCGACGTGCATTTTACGCACCATGCACTGGAGCCGGGCAATCGGACTTTGCGCAATGCGATCGCATGTGGAGGGTCGGGCAAGCCGACCCGCGTGCTGGTCGTCGTCGACTCAGGCGTCGCGCTAACCCATCCCCAACTGCTCAACGATGTTCGGCGATATGCCGAGGCGCACTGCGAAACGATCGGTCTTGCCGGCGAGCCGATCGTTATGCCTGGCGGGGAGTGTGTGAAAAACGACCGCCGATGGCTCGATGAAACACTGCGCGAGATTGACGCAAGACATATTTGCAGGCAGTCCTTTGTTGTGGCTATCGGCGGCGGCGCCGTCCTTGATATGGTCGGCTTTGCCGCAGCAACCGCACACCGAGGCGTGCGCCATATCCGCATGCCGTCCACCACTCTGGCGCAAGCGGACTCCGGTGTCGGCGTGAAAAACGGCGTCAACGCCTTTGGAAAGAAGAATTTCCTTGGCTCGTTTGCGCCCCCCACTGCGGTCATCAATGACGCCGCGCTCCTGACAACTCTCGACGATCGAGATTGGCGCAGCGGCATTGCTGAGGCGGTCAAAGTCGCGCTCCTCAAAGATGAATCGTTCTTCGAATGGATCGAGGCAAATCTTTCACCTCTCAATGCGCGCGATCTGCCAACCATGGAACGGCTTATATATCGCTCTGCGCAGTTGCACTGCGAGCATATTACAACGAGCGGCGATCCATTTGAGCGGGGCGCCTCACGCCCGCTCGATTTCGGCCATTGGGCGGCGCACAAACTCGAACAACTGACGAACTTCGAGCTTCGCCATGGTGAAGCGGTCGCCATCGGGCTGGCGCTCGACCTCACCTATTCCAAACTTTCGGGATTGCTTGGCGAAGCTGACTGCCATCGCGCGATCGATGCTCTGGAAGCTGTGGGTTTTGAGGTGTTTTCTGATAGAATGATCGACCACTCGGGGGAAGGCGCCTGCACCGAATTGCTCGAGGGTTTGGAGGAGTTTCGTGAACATCTGGGAGGCGAACTGACCATCATGCTCCTCAAGAAGATAGGACTCGGCGTCGAAGTCCATACAATGGATCGCGCATTGATCGGACGCGCGGCTCTAGAACTGGCCAGCCGCGCTGCGGTGAAGAATGGAGTGAAGACATAATGACCGACAGCGATGCAGTATGTTCATGTCCGATGACAGGCGCCGAGATCACCGATCGATACTTCCTCGACGCGCGCTCGAAACTGCTTGATCTGGCAGCTTTTCTGGATCGCCTCGACCGCGCCCGCGATGGCGACACCAGTGACGCAGACTTTCGAAATATCGCCTTGCGCCAGGCTGTAAGTGAACTGCTCAGCGATCAACCCGGGCGAACCAAACGCATTCAGGAGCTTTGGAGCGACCCCACGACAGAGCCGATGGTCGAGCTGTCAGGCAAGGGCGCGATGGGCGCGTGGCCTGGGCGAGTTGGGGCGCAATCGTAATGCGCTACATCGACATGCACGCGCACATGGTGTCGCGCACGACCGATGACTATCGCATGATGGCGATGACCGGCTGCGCTGCGGTGACGGAGCCCGCCTTCTGGCCCGGGTGGGACCGATCGTGCGCGGACAGTTTCGAGGATTATTTCCGGCAACTCACGGAGTTTGAATCGCAGCGTGCTGCTGAGTACGGGATCAGGCATTACTGCTGGCTGTGCATCAATCCCAAGGAGGGGCACGACCGCGCGCTGTCTAAGGAAGTAGTTTCGCGCATCCCAAAGTTTCTCGATCACCCTGACGTGCTCGGCATCGGCGAGATCGGCCTGAACAAAAACACGAAGAACGAACTTGCGACGTTTCTCGACCATGTAGAGCTTGCCGTGTCGCGCGATCAGCTCATCCTTATTCATACGCCTCACCTTGAGGACAAGCTCAAGGGAACTCGACTCATCATTGACGCTCTCAAGGGCGACAGCCGAGTCGATCCGGGACGGGTGTTGATCGATCACGGCGAGGAGCACACGCTGGGGTTGATTCTTGACGCTGGGTTTTGGTCGGGGATCACGCTGTACCCCGTGACGAAGGCATCTCCCGCGCGCGCAGCGGACATGGTTGAAATGTTTGGCGCCGACCGATTGGTCGTCTCCAGCGCGTGTGACTGGGGCGAGAGCGCACCGCTGGGAGTGCCTACGTTTATTATGGAGATGCGCCGCCGGGGACATGATGAGGCGTTGATCTCCAAGATGGTGTTCGACAATCAAGTTGAGTTTCTTTCCCAGTCGGGGAAGTTCAAGGCGCCATGATTCGGCTATCGCGCCCATGAAACACCGGGAGATCTGCCATTCTTGTGCGAACGCCTGCTGGCGATGTGACCGCCACCTACTGCACGAACATTCACCCGGCGTCCAACTTGGACGAAGTGCAGCAGTCGATTGAGCGCTACAGCGGCGAGTTGAAACGTCGGCTCTCGCCCAATGA
>CAYMQF010000108.1:2679-7255 GCA_964392425.1 uncultured Phycisphaeraceae bacterium | reverse complement strand
GCGCATAAAAAACCCCCGGTTTCTACGCCGGGGGTTGGAGCAAACTACTTCGGATCGTGATTCGATCGGGTCAGCGTTACGGGCACGCGCCCCATGCTGCAAGAAGATCAGCCAGGTCCGCCGCATTGACGACGCCGTCCCCGTTGAGGTCGGCCGTGCCGGGGCCGCCCCACTGCGCGAGCAGGTCTGCCAGGTCTCCCGCGTTGACCGAGCCGTCACCGTTGACATCGGCTGGGCAGGGCAAGCCGGTCGCGACATCGCCGGTCATCACCAGCGCATATCCTTGCATCCCGGAGTTGACCCCGGCGCCGATGACGCGAACGGTCCACACACCAGCAGGAGCTGTCATCAGATGCACTTGCTCGACATTGTTTCGATCGTCCTTGGCGCCACCCGTTGCGGACTGACCACCACTAAAGACGTTGCCTCGATAGAGTGCGCCGCCGGGTGCGACCACTTCAAGATCAAGGTCATTGACCGAAGCAAACGCAGCGCCTGCTGCGCCCGCGACATCCGTCCACACCAGTGTGACTTTGAGCTTCTCAGCGGCGCCACTGACGTTGATCGTCGTTGTTGTGCTCTGCCCGGTGCTCAGACCATTGGCGTTGCGCACATCAACGATGGCGAGTTTGCGTGTGTCCTGCGGGAAAAAGAGCGCGTCGCCAGCAATCACACGACCCCACCCTTCGCCGTTGCTGGGGTAACCCGCGATGCCCGTCATGTCGACGGCGGAGTTGAGCAGCGTCGCCTTGATCAGAGCGCCGGAAGGGATCATGGAGTCAACCGCAACAGGCAAGCCCGATGGGTAGTACCCATCGACAAAGTATTGACGCACAAGCATCGCAGTTCCCGCGACGGCGGGCGACGCCATGGAGGTCCCGGTCAGCGCGGTGATGTTGCAGCCGGTGCCCGCCGAGGCGGAGAGTGTGCTGCAACCTGGCGCAAAGATTTCAGGCTTACGACGGCCGTCCGCCGTGGGCCCGGCGCCTCCCGAACAGAAGTTGTTCTGGCTCGGCGTGTCTTGAGAAGCGCCAACTGCGAGCAGGTTCTTCGCATTCTCAGGATTTTTCAGCGATCCCGTATTCGTCACAGCGAGCATCACAAGATCATCCTCAAAGGTGCGAGCAAAGACATCAAACCCGCGGGCCAAACTGTCGTACGCCGTCGTCCCGTCGTTGCCCCAACTGTTGGTGTGAAGGCGGGCGCCTTGGTTGTGTTGCTGGGTGAGAGCATTGACAACGCCAGCTTCGCTGAAACCGGGAATCGGCCCATACACCAACTTGCCGAGATACGCGACGCCCCGGCGTGCAGTGTTGTCTCCTGAATCCCCCACTGCAGTTCCTGCGACGTGCGTGCCGTGAAGATCGGAGCCGAGCGGTCCGTTGTACGCAAGGATCTTCCGATGCAGCGGGCCGATCGGATTGACCGCGTCAATGAACGAACAGTGAGTAGAGTCAATCCGTCCGTCGAGGATGCCGACGACCTGCCCTTCGCCGCGGATTCCGTTGTCATACAACGGCGTGACATTGACCACGTTGCTCTGCACGATCCAGCGGTTGGTGTCGTTACGGAGTGTGATCTCGGGGGCTTCTTCGATGAACTGAACACCGGGATTGGCTGCAAGCATCGGCACGTCATGCAGCTTGACCCGCACGGTGACAAGCGTGTTGCCGCCCATCTTTGCCTGACTGTACACATGACCCTGGTTCAACCCTCGAACAAGAGCCACAGTGTTTTGCGTTTCAGCGGGCGTCGCGTCGGCAAAGAACGTGATGACCAGCGCCACTTCGCCAGCCTTGGCCATCGCTTGTCGCTCGACCGTGGAGTGTTTCATCTGCCCGATTTCAGGAGCAATCTTCCAAGGCGAACGAAACTCGGAACTCCACCGGACGTAGGGGAGAGCAGCCAGTTTTTTCGGGTCAGCGGTGTCGAGCTTGGCGATGTACGCGTTGGAGGGCAGATAGTCGCCGAGCTTCACACCAGCGTCAGCAAGCTGAGCCCGGCGGGCAGGCGTCATCGGCCCGTCAAGCTGAATGACAAACCGTTTGTTCTTTGCCGCAGGCCCAGCAAGCTCCGCAGCGCTCCGCGGACTGACCGCAGCAGTGTCCACAATGCCCGCGCGCAAGTAGAGCGACTTGGCGCTGACCGGCTGATCGGGCGCGAGAACCACAACCTGCGCGACTTGGGCCACAGCGTTCCCCGCTGATGCGATCAATAATGCTGCAGCACACAGGGAAGCCGCTGGAAGCAGCCGACCTCTCTTGTTGTTCCGTGGTGTTTCATCCATTGTTCAAATCTCCTTTCTCAACCTATTTCGTACTGTTCATAAACTGGGAGCGCGCGATCGACGAGCCATGACGCCGGCTCGATACAGCGTGCCGCTCGGCAATTGTGCCACGGTGATGCAATATCGATATTGACCCATCCCACAGCGCTCGTCGCGCCGAAGGCGTCTTTCGCATACCCCCCAGTTTCACACTCCATCGAAGTCTCAGTATATCGACACACTTCGTTTTTCAGCGCGCTGATTTATGAAAAACGGACGATAAACTTGCCTGATGCTGAAACCGCGCTGCGATTGCTGCGCTCGCTCCACTCAACAACCTCCCCAACGTCCGTCGTTCGCCCCGATAATGGAGTAGGCCCCATCACTGCCGACCCTGAGCGGTGATCAGCTGCGGGACGTGCACTGACTGATTACTCAACGCCGGTCACACCATCAGGCGCGGGCGCCCGCTTGGGCTTCATATACAGAGGCAAATAGCGGTAGTACACCTCGAGACTGAGTGTGCACAGGGCCGTCTGGTAGACGCGCCCGCCGATGTGCGACCAGCGGTCCGCGGGATCCCAACTCCCCGAAGCCAACCCATCGTCTCGCTGGCGACCGAGCAACTCGACCGTCAACGCCTCATTCCACTGGCGCCATGCGTCACCCTGATGTTGGAATAGGGCGAGCGTTGCGTAGTACCACAGATAGGTGTTGGCGCCTTGGCTCCAATCGGGAAGTTTGCGCACAAGAAACGCAGCGGACTGCGCCATCCTCGGCTCATCGCGCGCTCGCCCCAACAACTGCTGGACAAACATGCCCTCCGCAGTCATCGAACGAGTGTGAGGCATGCCCGGCTGATAGCTGTACAGGCCCGGCGCCTGTCGTCGACTCGCGCGGTCCAACCATGCCTTTGCAGTGGCGAAAACTTCATCATCGACGATCAAGCCGACACGTTTGGCGCTCGCAAGCGCCATCACCTGCCATCCGAGAACCGAGGTGTCGCCCGCCATGCCAGGCTCGTAGCGCCAGCCGCCCTGTGCACGATGGCGCGACCGCGAGATGAAATCAATAGCGCGCTGGGCTGGCTCGCGCAGACTGGCGTCGCCCGTCATTCCATACGCTTCGCACAGCACAATCGATGCGATGCCATGGCTGTACATCGTCTCGCCGGCGCGAAGATCGCCCGTCTTGCTCTGGACCGATAGCAGATAATCGACCGCTCGCTGAACAACGAGCCGATGCTCGCTCTCTTTGGCATGCGTGTAGTCAGCTCCAAGAAAGCAGAGCGTAGCCAACCCAGTCAGCGCAACATCGACATCGGTGCTCGCTTTCCCCCGGCACTGCCCGCAGTCATCGTCAAACTCGCGGCTGCTCCATCGCCCATCAGCACTTTGATGGCGCGCCAACCAATCGAGCGCAACCGCGACAGCTTTTTCGGTTTCTCTGCTCCCGCCGTGCTCCTCGACAAGCTCCTGTCGCTGTGCTGGATCGCGCTGCGGGTACACATCAGGCGCCGGGGCAATCTCGCTGGGCAAGCGTAGATCAGGCAACAACGCCAAAGATACGCTCGGAATATCGACCGATAACACTGGATGCTCTTGAGTAGATTTCGCTGCAGTGATAGAAGATTCACTGGGTTTAGGTCGCATTACACTTGCGATGGATTCGCTTGTTGCACGATCCGTTGCGATATGTGGCGCCTCAGTCGCTGATGCAGAATCCAATGGGAGTTGAGGGGTGTTCTCAATGTTGGCGTGGGATGCCGACGGAACGGACTTCACCGCAGACAGCGTTGCGTCAATATGATTTGCTTCCTCATCGACTCTGTTGACATCTGCGCTTTGAGGCAGTCGATCAACGTCAGATAGCGCATCGCTCGGCATCGCAACAGCAATGTGAGCAGGCGCGGGAAGTTGCGGCTGCAAGATGGAAGTCCGGGCAGGCGAATCAACCATCGACGTGATCGGCGCCGCCAGGTCCACCGTCGGCACTTCGAGCGACGCCGAATCGACATCGATCAAGATCGGTGAAAGCGCAGAGATCAGCGTGTCATTGCTGTTTAGCCCAATATTCGCGCGCTCAGTGAGAGCGGCAGACTGAGGCGGTGCAATCGTCAACGTGGCTTCAGATTCAGTCATACGCGCTGCTGACGCGGGCACGGGCGCCTCGACGCTCGCCATCGGCGGGATCGAAGGCAGCGAAGAATCCGACAGCGCGACAGGCGCAGCGGGATCAACGGTCGTCGCCGCATCGCTCATGTCGATTTTTGCGATGGATTCGCTGGGCAGCGTGATCCCATCAGACGAC
>CAYMQF010000108.1:0-2579 GCA_964392425.1 uncultured Phycisphaeraceae bacterium | reverse complement strand
CCAGAATCGCACCATCAATCGCACTTGCACGAATCTGCGATGCAACATCGTTGCTCGTTCCTACGGAGGAAAGCGTGACTCGCGTGCCGCCCGATCGTTTGATGATGTCGCCGAAGTTCGTTGTCACTTGCCACGCGGTGAACGCGAGCAGCAGGAGCATGTGAATCAACAACGACGCAAGAATGCACTTGGCGAGCAGGCTCAGCTTTCGCAGCCGATCACTGTTGGCCAAACGCCGGGCGGACAATGTAAGCAGGAGCAGCAATAGCAACAGAAGCGGCAACAAGAGCCAAGGCGCCAGGGCCGACCAGTCGATGCTTGCCTTGGCGATGTCCGTTTCGATGAAGACCTCGCGCGAGGTCGTGCGGTAGAGGTTGTAGTCATCATCATTCGTTTGTTGTGGCGCCCCTGCGGAAGCAGAATCTGTTGCAAGTGAATCGGTCGGCGACGCCGAGCTTTGCGCAGTCGACCGATCCGACGCGAAGTGCAGCTCGTAGCCCCCCATCGAAAGCGCCGGATCGAGCTCATTGGCAGGTGTGTTGACCGCTCGCCCCAAGTTGGTCGGCGGTTCGTGACCCCCGCGCAGTTGGCGCGTCCGGTAGAGGTCAAACCCACCCTCGCCGCCGTCCCGATCGGAGGCGAAATACAGATAATCGTTGAACGGACTGACCGCGGGCGAGCCTTCGTTCCACCGCGTGTTGAGCGCGTCGAGCGAGATTGGCGCCAACACACCAGCATCGGTGATTTGTGCTTGATAAAGGTCATAATCGCGCTGATAGATGTCTTCGCGGATAGTCGCCGGCCACGCGTCTGGATCGCGCGAATCGATATCATTTTCGCGAGGTCGATTGGAGGCGAAATACAGCGTGTTCGTTTTCGATGCGAGCGCCACGCCGTATTCATTGAAAGGGGTGTTGACGCCCGGCCCGAGATTGATCGGCGCCAACCAGCCGCCATTGCTGCTGCGGTGCGCGACCCAGAGGTCGTACCCACCAAAGCCGCCCGCGCGATTGGAATAGAAGTAGAGCGACTGCCCATCGGGCGCAAGCTCGGGGCCGAGATCGTCGGCGCCAGAGTTGATCGCGACAAGCGAGGTAGGCTCGCCCCAACCCGCTGGTGTCTTCGTTGAAGTGAAGATGTCGGCGTTTTCGCCAGGTCGACCGCGAACAAAGAAGAGCGTCAAGCCGTCGGCACTGACACGAGGCTCGTAGTCGTCACCAGCGCTGTTGATGACCGAGGAAAGCGAGCGAGATGGCGTCCAGAGAATATCTCGCACCGGCGCCGACCGGACCGGATCACGGATGGTCTCCGCATCGGTGTAAACAGGCACACGAGCATCGAACTTCAGCCACACCATCACGCCGGCTGAGGCAATGATCGCCATGCTGAGAATGATGAGCAGAACTGGGCGAAGATGCTTGGCCATTTGATTCGATTCGTCGGTTTCTTCCTATTTAGGTAGTGTTTTCACGCCGCCGAGCAGAATGGTCGACCGACCTTGCTATCGCGTCGGCACGGTGTCGAGGTAGGGCTGCTGGACGCCTGCTGCTTTGCAGATATCGAGGACGCGCACCACGTTGGCATAGGGCGTTGTGCGGTCGCCGCGAACCGATACCTTTTGATCGGGATTGTTCGTGACGGCTTCAGCGATCATCTGCAGCAGACCATCAGCCTCCATGGTTTCGCCGCTGACTTGGATCTCCCCGTCCGGCCCGACATTGATGACGATTTCGCGCAGCGCCACACTGATCGGCGTCGCAGCGGCAGCGTGAGGCAGCGCGATCAGCATCTCCCGCTCCGTCTCGTTGAACGTGGTGGCGACCAGAAAGAAAATCAATAACAGAAAAACCATATCGATCATCGGTGTGATCTCGATGGCCGGCTCGGTCGTCGCTGAACGTGATCGAATCATCGCGCGGTCTCCTTCCATTCATTGCAATGCAATCAAACCGAGACCGTCTCAATGCTGACATTTGCGGGCGCACCGTTGTCTATCGGTGTGACGCCGCGACCCTGTCGTGCTGTCGGCAGTGCATAAGATTCAATAAAGTCGAGCGTCAGCAGGTCGATCTCGTTGACGAGTTTGTCAATCTTGGCGCTGAGCCAGTGGTACAGAATGAGCGCGGGAAGTGCGACGATCAGCCCAGCAGCGGTGGTGATGAGCGCTTCGTAAATACCGCTGGCCAGAAGTTCGGTTCGGCCCAGCGCGTCGCCCGAAACTGCGACAGTCTGGAACGCTGCGATCATGCCGAAGATCGTGCCGAGCAGACCGAGCAGGGGCGAGATGGCGGCGATGATCGACAGCGCCCGCATGTTTTTGCGAAGCTTGAACAATTCGCGCTCCCCTGCTTCTGCGATGTGCCTTTCGAGTATTTCCAGTGGCAGGCCCAATCGCTTGACGCCTGCGGCGAACACACGAGCGACGGGGCTGTCGTTTTGTTTGCAATAGGCGAGCGAGGCGGCAGGGTCGTCCGCAGATGTTTCCAGTTGCTTGGTCAATCCCAGAAGAAATGTCGGCGGGATGACGGCGCTCTTGCGCAGCGAGATGGCGCGATCCGCTGCGACCGCGATCGTCACCA
>CAYMQF010000107.1:0-7295 GCA_964392425.1 uncultured Phycisphaeraceae bacterium | reverse complement strand
TTCGAGCAGGCGACCCCGCGGCGAACTCCACGATGGAAGTCGCCGAAGAAGTGGCACGAATCCTATGACACACAAGTTTAAGACAGACGGATTTATTTCGGAGACGATCGCTGCATGGGCAAGCGAGCTGTTCCCCGGGCATCTCTCCGATGAGGCGGTGCACTCGGCCAAGTTGTTTCTTTTTGACTCGCTGGGCTGTGCGCTGGGGGGGAGTCAGCAGGAGGACCTGCGGATTGCGATTGAGTTGGCGGAGGCAATGGGAGGGAGCCCCTCTCCCCAGCCCTCTCCCGGTGGGAGAGGGAGTCAGAGTCAGAGCCCCTCTCCCCAGCCCTCTCCCGGGGGGAGAGGGAGTCAGCGGTGCACGACATTGGTCACCGGCTTGCAAACCGATCCGATCCAGGCGGCGTTCCTCAACAGCTTGATGATGCGCGCGATGGATTACAACGACATCTACTGGAAGCAGGATCCGTCCCACCCGTCGGATCTCATTCCCGCAGCTCTGTCCATCTGTCAGATGAAGGGGCTCGCTGGGCGGGATCTGCTGCTCGGCATTGCGATCGCGTATGAGCTTGAGATGCGTTTGTGCGAGGCGGGCTTGCCGGGCGTGCGCGAATATGGTTGGCATCACGCGACGCTGACTGCGTTTGCTTCGCCTGTGGTTGCGGGGCGAATGTTGGGGCTTCCCGCTGAGCAGATTCAACACGCGATCGGGATCAGCGCGAGCCATTCGTGTTCGCTGGGCGCCGTCACTGCGGGCAAGCTGACCAATATGAAGAACACGGTGGACCCGATGGCGGTGCGGTCGGGCGTCGAGGCGGCGCTGCTCGCACAGCTTGGCTACACCGGCCCGGAGCATATTTTCGACGGGAAAGAAGGGCTTTTTCATGTCTTCGGCCACGAGTGGGATGAGTCAAAGCTCGTCGACGGGCTGCCGACCTGCCCGCGCTGCCCGTGGAAGATTCTCGAGTGCGGCATGAAGAGTTTCCCGATCGAGGCGCTGAGCCATGCGCCTTTGACCGCGATGCTCAAGTGTGTCGAGGAGAACAACATTGCTGCGGACAATGTCACGGCGATCAAAGTCGAAGTGATCGCACGTGCTGCGGACATTCTTGGGGATCCCGCCAAGTATCGACCGACGAGTAAGGAGACGGCGGATCATTCGCTGCCTTACTCGCTTGCGGTGGGGTTGATCGACGGCATGGTGACTCCACAACAGTTCAAGCAGTCTCGCATTGACGATCCGGCGCTGATTCCGGTGATGGACAAGATCAAGGTGGTCGCCAACGATGAGTTTGAGAAGTTGTTCCCGGAGTTTCAGCCGAGCCGGGTGACGATCACGACTGGGGATGGGGCGTCGTATTCCAAGCGTGTCGATGTTCCCAAGGGCGATCCTCGCGATCCGATGACGGAAGATGAGATCGCGGTGAAGTTCAACGCGCTGGGCGGGGAGGTGGTTGGCGCCGACCGCTGTGAGAAGATCCGTGAGTGCGTGATGGGGATCGACAAGGCGGACAATCTCGACGAACTGTTTACACTGATGACCGCGTGAAGTGCGGGCGACTCTGCCCGGCGATGTCTGAAAAATACAAAGATACAGGAGCAATGAGATGATGAAACGAACACTGACTTTGGCGTTTGTGGTGGTGGCGGCGTCCAGCTTTGTTGGGTGTGCTGCGACTCTCGATAAGGCGCCGATCGGAACGGCTCAGCGCGTGCAGTTGGACCCGGCACAACCTGAGTTCAAGAATCTGTATCACGATGGTGACTTTTTCTTTGCTGGTCAGCCGACCCCCGCCGGGCTGAGGATGATGGCTGAGAAAGGCGTGACAACGGTCATCAATCTTCGTTTGGATAAGGAAATGTCCGAACGTGTGAACTTTGATGAGCCAGCTATGGCCAAGGAACTCGGCATGAAGTATGTCAGCCTGCCCATGAGCACGGGGACGTACTCCATGGAGAACGTCGATGCGCTGGATGAAGCGCTTGAACATGCGCAAGGGAAAGTGTTGCTGCACTGTGGATCGTCCAACCGCGTCGGCGTCTTGTGGGCGAACTATCTCCACCGCTATCGCGGGCTGAGTCTTGAGGAAGCGATTGCGCGGGGCAAAGCAGCGGGCATGACGCGGGATTCGCTCGTCGAACTCGTGCGCAAGACGGCTGCTGCTGCTCCACATGCGGGAGAGTGATCGGCGATGTCGGCGCCACTCGTTTCGCTCTTGCTTCGGTCGTGGTCTCAGCAGCGTGAGTATGCGGCTCGGCTGGTCGCGGATTTGTCCAACGATGACATGGTCGCCCAGCCTATAGCGGGCACGTCGATGAACCACCCCGCGTGGATCGTCGGGCATTTGTCCGCGTATCCGCCTGCCTTGACTGCGATGGTGCGTGGGCAGACGCCTACTGATCCAATGGATCATCCGTATGGCAAGGGGTCCAGGCCGATCAACGACCGGTCGGCGTATCCGCTTCGCTGCGAACATTTGGAAGCTTTTTTTCGCTTGCACGATGAGCTGGACGGCGCGCTGCGCAGTGCTGATCCTGCGGTTCTCGATGAGCCGATTGCGATAACGCGATGGACGGAGCGATTTCCGACGATCGCCCATGCGTGCGTGTATCTGATGACGACGCACGAGGCGACGCATCTCGGGCAGCTTTCCGCGTGGAGGCGGGCGGGCGGCAAGCCTGCTGTGTAGGGTCGCTACAGTGGCGCTCCTATGACCACGAAGAGTTTCAACTTGACCGAATCGGAAGCCAGGCTGTGCGAAGCGATCTCAGCGAAAAGCGAGTCGCTGGCGCAGGATCTTGAGCGATACGTCTCGATCCCGACGGGATGGAGCTATCAGCCGGGCCTGGAGGAGCTGCGCGGGCTGGTGGTCGGTCGGCTCGAAGCGCTTGGGGCAAGTGTGCGGTCGACCCAAGGTGAGTCGGCGCCTAGCTGGTTGTGGGGAGGCTCCAAAAATAACAGTGACGCTGACGCTACAGAGAGCCAACCGATTGCTCCTATTGTGGTGTGCGATCGGACGGGGTCGGGCGGATGCAGCGCGCTCATTGCGTCGCACCTCGACACCGTATTTGATCCGAAGGGTTCGTTTGTGAAGCTGGAAGTCTCGCCTGATGGAAAGACCGCCGTCGGTCCCGGCGTGGTCGACATGAAGGGCGGCATTGTCATTGCGCTTGCTGCGCTCGAATCGCTCGAAGAAGTTGGCATCCCGGTTTCGTGGTCGTACCTCTTCAATAGCGATGAGGAGACGGGCTCGTACCACAGTGCTGCTGCTCTATCGGCGGAGGCGGTCAAACATACGATCGGCCTATGCACGGAGCCTGCCCTGCCCGGCGGAGAGCTGGCGATCGAACGAGGGGGCAGCGGGCAGTTCATGATCGAATGCACGGGAAAGTCAGCGCACGTCGGCAGGGCGTTTGGCGATGGCGTCTCCGCGGTGACAGCTCTTGCAAAGGTGTTGGTTGAAATCGCCGACTTGCCTGATGCAGCTACTGGAAGAGTTGTTTCGGTCGGGCCGTTGCAAGGAGGGGTTGTCACCAACGCGGTGCCTGATCTCGCGCGGGCGTGGGGCAATGTCCGATACGTCACCGAGGAGATGGGCGAGGAACTGGGCGCATTGCTCGATGAGTTGGCGACCGATGAGGGGGCGCTGCCGAGTGTGAAGGTTTTTCGCAGTTTCAATCGTCCTGCCAAACCACTGACTCCCGGTGTGAAAAGGCTGGCGGGGCTTGCCCAAAGTTGTGCTGCAGCACTGGGGCAGAGCTTGCCGACGGCGCGGACGGGGGGGGTCTGCGATGGCAACATTCTTCAGCAGGCCGGACTGCCTACGATCGATACACTTGGTGTTCGCGGCGGCGGGCTGCACACTCCCGATGAATGGATCGAGTTGTCGAGTTTGACGGAGCGATGCCAGCTCCTGGCGTTGACGTTGAGCCGATTTGCTGTGGGTGAGTACGAAGCTCAATGAGTTGAGCGTTGATGGTTGATGTTGACGATTGATATTAGATGAAGCATTCTCCGCAGCGGCGGGGAACGGAGTTGAAAGGATTTCTTATGCCGACCGATACGACCCAGGCGACCGACACGACTGTTCGCAAATCCTTTGACGCGAACGCGACGGTGCAGTCGTCGCTTGATGCGGTGGTCGAGGAGCTTTGCGAAGCGCGATCTCAACTGACGGGTGTGCGCGGGCCCAACGCTGATGCAAAGGTCGAGAACGACCAGTTGCTCGCTGACGCTGCGCAGACTCGAGGGCGAGGTCTGTACTACCCGTACATCGGGTCAGGCGTTGGCAATGGGCCGTTGGTGGAGCTTTCTGATGGATCGGTCAAGTACGACATGATCTGCGGGATCGGCGTCAACTTCTTCGGCCATTCCGAGCCGGACTTGGTGCGGACGGCGCTGGGTGCGGTGACCGCTGACGTGGTTATGCAGGGCAACCTCCAGATGAATGGCGAGGCGATTCGTTTTTCAAAAACGCTGCTGGAGCAGGCGGGTCGGCACAGCAATCTGGCGCACGCGTTCCTGTGCAACTCGGGGGCGATGTCCAACGAGAGCGCGCTCAAAGTGTGTTTCCAGAAGCATGCTCCGGCGTGCAGGGTGATCGCGTTTGAAGACTGCTTCATGGGGCGGTCGTGGACGATGTCCCAGCTTGGCGACAATGCAGCGGCGCGAGCGGGGTTGCCGTTGAATGTGCTGGTGGACTACATGCCGTTTTACGATGACGCAGTGGCGCGTGATATGAACGCGGGCGATGTGTCCGGCCAGACGCGGTTCATTGACATGGCTGTGAGCCGACTCGAAAAATACATCGCGCGGTATCCCAAGCAACATGCGTGCTTTGCCTTTGAGTTGATTCAGGGGGAGGGCGGTTTCCGCCGGGCGCCTCGCGAGTTTCATGTGGCGCTGATGGAGGTTTGCAAAGCGAACGATATTGCCGTCTGGGCTGACGAAGTGCAGACGTTCGGGCGGACGGAGCAGATGTTCTGCTTCGAGTCGCTCGATCTTGGAAAATACATTGACGTGTGCACCATCGGCAAGATGACGCAGGTGTGTGCGGCGATGTACACAGCGGAGTACAACCCCAAGCCGGGGCTGCTGTCGGGGACGTTCCTGGGGTCGACCGTTGCGCTGCGTGTAGGCCGACGAATCATCGAACGGCTGCGCGATGGCGAATATTACGGCGAGAGCGGTTCCAATGCCAAGCATTTCAACTTGTTCTGTCAGGGTGTTCGCGCGATCGCAGCGAAACACCCTGAGTGGTTCCCCGAGTGCTCCAAGGTGACTGACATCGTGTCGGGAATGGGCGGCATGATGCGGTTTACGCCGTTTGGCGGGAATCGCGAGGCGGTCATCGCGCTGTGCAAAACGCTCTATGATGAGGGCGTCATTACGTTTTATTGCGGGCATGGTCCGTTCCATGTGCGAATGCTCCCGCCGTTGGGTGTGATGCGGGATGCGGACTGGACGCCGGTCTTTGAGATCGTCGAGCGTGCGATGGCGAAGCAAGCTGCCTCAGCTTGAGTGATATTGATATTGATATTGATTGTGAACGAGTGTTGAGCGAGAATGGAGCGCCTCTGAATGTTCCTCATCAGGCAGGGAAAACAAAGCGATCTTGAAATCCTTCTGAAGCTGGCGAAGATGGTGCATTTCATCAATCTTCCCGCGGATCAGGATGTCATTGCGGACAAGCTGCGCTTGAGCGCCGCGTCGTTTCGATCGGTTCGGCATGGGGAACCTTCTCTCAGCGCCAGCGCGATGCCTGCGGTGCAGTCGCTGGGCGGCGCGGGGGGGGCATCTCCGCTCTTCATGTTCATCGCTGAGGACCTCAGCACAACGAACATCGTGGGCACGTCGACGCTTGTTTCGCGCATGGGTGGGCCGGGCGAACCCAATATCGCAATGAAGCTGCGCAAGCGGGAGTTTTTCAGTTCTGATCTGCAAAGCGGGACGTCGCACATCACGGCGCAGCTCGTCCTTGACGAGTCAGGACCGACGGAGATCGGCGGACTGATCGTCGGCCCAAGCTTTCGGCGCCATCCGCTCAAGGTCGGGCGACAGTTGAGCTTGGTGCGGTTTCACTATCTTGGTTTGCACCGGGAGCGATTTCAAGATCGCGTGCTTGCGGAGATGATGGCGCCGTTGACTCCCGACGCGCGCAACACGTTCTGGGAATATTTCGGCAGGCGGTTCATCAACCTGACGTACGATGAGGCGGATCGGTTTTGCCAGAAGTCGCGCGAGTTTATGACCTCGCTTTTGCCTCGCGAAGAGATTTATCTGACGCTTTTGCCGCCTGCTGCGAGGGCGTTGGTTGGTGAGGTTGGCAAGGACACCATCCCTGCCCGGCGGATGCTCGAAAATCTCGGTTTTACCTACCAAAACATGATTGATCCGTTCGACGCTGGCCCACATCTGGAAGCGCAGACCGATGACATTTCGTTGGTCAAAGAGACGCGTTTTGTTGATCTGGGCGAGGCGATGAAGGATGGCGCGGGCGACGGGATGGGGTTTGTCAGCGCGGATGAGCCTTCTGTGGGGGCCGAGCAGTTCCACTGTGTCTGGACGGAATATGCACTGAAGGACGGCGCGCTGTCCATCTCAGATGAAGCGATGTCGGCGCTGGGCGTCTCGGTGGGCGCGAAGGTTGGCTTTACTCCGACGCCGAAATCGAAGCGCGAAGATACTTCCAAACAGGCTGAGCATGAGTCCGCGTCAACCTGATTACGAATCGAATAGACCAAGAGAACGGGCAATACTATGAACGCATCAGTGCGCCATCCATCGTTACGACACGATCCGTGCGACCTCATCAATGGGGAATATATTTCTCTCGCTGGCGAGGAACTGCGCTCGCACAACCCGGCTCGACCGGCTGAGATCGTGTGGGCCGGATCGCCGAAGATTGACCATGTTGATCGCGCGGTTGCTGCTGCGAGAAAGGCGCTGCCGATCTGGTCGCGTCTGTCGATGGACAAGCGGGTCGAAGCGCTGCGCGCGTATCAGGAGGTGTGCCGATCGCGCGTTGATGAAATCACGGCGCTCATTCAGGATGAAGTCGGTAAAGCAAACTGGGAGGCGAAGCTCGAAGCGGGCGCCCTTGCCGGCAAAGTAGACATCACTCTTGATGACGCAGCGACGGGTGGACTCCGCCGGGTGCGTGACTTTGAGTTTGCGCTCACTGACACTCGGCAGGGGGTGTGTCGATTTCGCCCTCATGGTGTGATGGCGGTGCTGGGGCCGTTCAACTTTCCGGCGCATCTTCCCAATGGGCACATGGTCCCGGCATTGCTCA
>CAYMQF010000106.1:3548-7350 GCA_964392425.1 uncultured Phycisphaeraceae bacterium | reverse complement strand
CTAGGCAGTGTTCGATTGATAGTAGGACGGGCGTCTCGCCCGTCACTGAAGTCGAAACATCAGCTTGATCCATCGCCGTGCCTTCCCGGTCTCTACAATGCCGCCATGCCAGACGACACCATATCCCAGAGCGTTCTCGAGTTGATCCGATCGCAAGACCCCGACGCCGCTGCGTGCATCGCCGCTGAACAGCGCAGGCAAGCGTCAACCATCGAACTCATCGCCAGCGAAAACCACGTCAGCCCCGCCGTCATGCACGCGATGGGCACCTGCCTGACCAACAAATACGCCGAGGGGTACCCCGGCAAGCGGTACTACGGCGGATGCGAGTTTCACGATCAGATCGAAACACTCGCCCAGAACCGCGCCAAGCAACTCTTCGGCTGCAACTTCGCCAACGTCCAGCCCCACTCCGGTGCGCAAGCAAACGCAGCAGCAATGATGGCGCTGTTGAACCCCGGCGACACGTTCGCCGCCCTCGTTCTCAAGGATGGCGGGCACCTCAGCCATGGCATGAAGATCAACTTCTCGGGCGTCTTCTACAACCCCGTTTTTTACCCGCTGCAAAGCGATCCCGATCACGCCGACTACGAGCGCATCGACTACGACGCCGTGCGCGAGGTGTGCCTCGAACATCAACCCAAGCTCATCCTCTGTGGATACTCCGCCTATCCCCGCATCATCGACTTTGCCCGCTTCCGCGCCATCGCAGACGAAGTCGGCGCCCTCCTCATGGCGGACATCGCCCACATCGCCGGGCTGTGCGCCACCGGTGTCCATCCAAACCCATTCCCCCATGCGCACGTCGTCACCACCACCACGCACAAAACACTGCGAGGCCCGCGCGGCGGCCTCGTCATGACCAACGACGAAGAACTCTCCAAAAAAATCAACCGCGCCCTCTTCCCCGGAATCCAGGGCGGCCCGCTCATGCACATCATCGGCGCCAAAGCGATCGCATTTGCCGAGGCGCTCCGACCCGAGTTCACGACGTACAGCAAACACGTCGTTGAAAATGCACAAACACTCGCTGGCGCCTTGACCGAGCTCGGCTACCGCATCACGTCAGGAGGCACCGACAACCATCTGATGCTCGTCGACCTAGCCGCGAAAAATGCTGACCTCACGGGCGCTGACGCTGAGCAATGGCTCGAAGCGGCGGGGCTCATCACTAACAAAAACGGCGTGCCCAATGACACCCGCCCCCCTCGCACCACCAGCGGCCTGCGCCTGGGCACACCCGCCACGACAACGCGAGGCTTTGGCACTGACGAAATGCACAAAATCGCTGGCTGGATTGATCGCGTGCTCACTTCGCAAGGCGATGAAGCGACAACGCTCGCCGTCCGCACCGAGGTCGGAACGTTGTGCAGCGCGTTCCCAATGCCGGGCGCCCACGCCTTTCCCGCCTCTCACGCTGCGGTCTAAGTCAACTCCAGTTGGCAAGCAGCCGGGAAAGATCAAGGCTGTCGACGACGCCGTCCGCGTTGAGGTCGGCAGGACAGGGAACCCCCACCGAGCATGATCCCCACATCGAAATCAGCACACCAAGATCAGCGGCGCCCACCACGCCCTCGCCGGTCAAGTCGCCGATGATCGCCAAACCCTTCGCCGTGTTGCGGTGAACCATGACGAAGTTGAACGAGCTGATGCCAGGCCCGGGAGCAAAAGACTTCTGCCCCGAAACAACAAGATCGGGGCGGTCGTCGCCGTCCACATCAGCCAGCGCAAACGAACGCGGATCATCACCCGTGATGATGGCGCCCGCGTCAATGAAGCCACTCGCTTGATCGTTGAGGAAAATGTGAACACGATCCTGGTCGGAGTCCGCGACCAACACGTCAGGCCAGCCGTCCAGATTGACATCCCCAACAGCAAGATCGCGCGTTGATGTAAATGACCCAAGCTGTTGAGCGATCGAAAACTGCCCGTCGCCGTCGTTGCGCACAATGACCGCTTTCCCTACTGGCGAAGAGATCGCCACGGCAAGATCAACATCTCCATCGCGGTCAAAGTCCGCAGTGCGAATCCCCACTGCTGCCCCCGGAACATCGATGGTTTGTGTCGAAACGATGTTGCCTGAGGAGTTGAGAAAAACGATCGAGACATTCATCCCGCTGCGATTGGCAAACGCCACATCGATCGCGCCATCCATATTGAAATCCGCAATTTCGATGTCCACCGGCTGTGCGCCGATCGAAATATTACCCACGCGCAAAAACCCGGCTGGCCCGCCGTTGATAAGAATGACACATTGGTCAGGCGAGTTGGCGATGAGTTCGCCCGCGATGATGTCGTTGCGTCCATCGCCGTTGACATCGCAGACGACGACCGATTGAAACGCGCCGGGAGCTGCGACCGACAGAAACGAGAAAGAACCGAGCCCATCTCCAAAGGCGACCTTGACCCCCTCCGTCGTTGCCGTCACAAGATCCAACGTCTGATCGTCATCGATCCGCGCGACCTGGAAGGACGAGTTCGCCGGGATCAGTCCTGATGTATTGACGCCGCTGAGACTCTTGTCAAACACCCCCGCGCCATTGTTCTGGCGAACCTGAAAACCAAAGCTTCGCCCTTCCACAAGATCAAGATCACCATCGTTGTCGACATCGCCGAGCACCACATTCATCGCCCCGCCGGACAACACGCGCTCGGCGCCGGGCAGATTGATCCCGCGCTTGCCCAACACCACAGAAACATAACCAACCGTCGTGGCGACTTGCGCGCGACCCTTTCCTTTTTCTGTAATGAACGGCGACTGAGGAGTGGCGAACGCTCGACTCGTCGTCACCAAATCCATGACTCCATCTTCGTTGAAATCTCCCGCAGCGAAAGAACGAGGATAGGCGCCAGCGTAATATTTGTTCGACAAGACAAAGCTTTCGCCGTTGTTGAGAAGCACCCGAACTTCACCACCCGTCAAAGGCAGCGCCGCAGCCTGCGGCTGAGCAACGTTGGGAGTGTCGATCGTGAACGTCGCGAATGGCTGGGCGACCGTCAGATCAAGGTCTCCATCGTGGTCCAGATCAATCGCACGAACGCGCCCGGGGTTCATCCCCACCGTGATCGCGCGAATCGGCAAAAACACGCCGGGTAGAAACTGCTGCACCAGCGAGATTCGATCAAGCGTCGGATTCAAAAAGAGCGCGTCGAGAAGCCCATCTCCATTGAAATCACCAAGCTGCAGCGAACGCGGGTTGACGCTGGCGAACAGGGATTGCGTTGTATCGAACACCGCAGCGCCGGTGTTGAAATGGATCGTCATCAGCCCGCCGCCGAGCGACACCAGATCGAGATCGCCGTCGTTGTCGATGTCCCCCGCACCGATGGAGTCAATCCCATCGCTTATCGCAGTTGGGATATCCGCGCGCGCAAACGTCCCGGCGCCAAGCCCCATCAAGAGTGTGATCGATTGGCTCAGCGCATTGCCCGTCGCAATGTCGGGCACGCCGTCACCGTTGAGGTCCGCAACGAGAACACTCGCCGGCCCGCTCCCCGTCAACATTGCCGCACCCCGCGCGTAGGTGCCCGATGCACTGCCAACAAAAAGCATGATCGAGTCTGCGGTGGATGAGCCCACGATGAGATCAGCGATGCCGTCCCCGGTGACATCGGCGACTGCAAGCCCGGTATCGCCACCGGGCAACTGCTGAAGGATGGAAAAGCCGCCCAATCCGTCACCCTTGAGAACCGTGAGAGTCACACTCCCGACGACCACGAGGTCGAGATGCCCATCACCGTCAACATCCAGCGATTCAACTGATTCGGGAAGATCCGCAACCGCGAAGACTCGGCCGCCAAA
>CAYMQF010000106.1:0-3448 GCA_964392425.1 uncultured Phycisphaeraceae bacterium | reverse complement strand
TGCCTCATCCCCTCGTAAATCGCTGCGCACGCTGCTGCAGCAAGGTTCAGTGATCGTTCGCCAGGCGCCATAGGCATGCAAAGCGCGTTCCCGCCGTCATTTCGGGCAAGAATGTCATCGGGCAGCCCACGAGTTTCTTTCCCGAAGACGAGTCGATCCCCAGGGCGGATATCCGCCTCCCAATGAGCTCGCCCGCCTTTGGTCGTGAACAGCCAAAGGGTCGGCTGGCGCGAACCAGCCTGCGAATCCGCCGATGTCGTCTCGCCGCCTCCCTCGTGCCAATCCAGAAACGCCTGCCATGAATCGTGTTCGCTCACATCGAGCCGAGGCCAATAGTCCAGCCCCGCCCGGCGGCACGCCTTCTCCGACACCTCAAACCCCAGCGGATGAACCAGATGCAGCGCACACCCGGTCGCGACGCACGTCCGCCCGATGTTGCCCGTGTTGTTGGGGATCACAGGCTCGTGCAGCACAACATGGAACATCGGCGTCGACACAGCCTCCAGCATACGCTGTTGGCATGTCCGCCATTGAGCCATTGCATCAGATTCACACACCGGGCCTGTTCGTCACCGGCACGGACACAGGCGTTGGCAAAACAGTCGCGTGTTGTCTCATCGCGGACCAATGGGTTCGCCGTCAGAGTGGATCGCACGCACCCTCCCGTGTGGGTGTCTTCAAGCCGATCGTCACCGGCTGTCGGCGTGAGCGGGAAGGGCTCGTCGCTGACGACACCGAACAACTCGCCCACGCAGCGAACTTCGATCCGGACATCGGCGATCTCGATTTTATCTCGCCCGTCCGTTTTCGCGAGCCGCTAGCGCCCGCTGCTGCGATGGAGTTGGCTTCCTCACACGACGGCATCGACTGGGAACTCATCGACCGCTCCCTTCGCCGACTCGACGAACGGTGCGACCGGATCATCATCGAAGGGCTAGGCGGGATTTTCGCTCCAATCGAGCAGAAAAACAGGCAAGCCCGCGCGATCACCGTCCTCGACCTTGCCCGCGCCATCGGCTATCCAGTCGTCGTCGTCTGCCGAGCAACACTTGGAACGCTCAACCACACCGCGATGACATGCGCCCTCATCCGCCAAGCAGGGCTCCCCCTCGCCGGGCTCATCATCAATGGGTACGAGCCTGACTCCCCCGACCGCGCGATGCAGTCCAATCGCGATTGGCTCGCCAGGCAAAATCACACGCGCATCCTCGCAACCTTGCCGGGCCGATCGACGATGGATGGCGTGCTCCCCCGCCCGGGAAGCCTCGAGTTTTCACCGTTGGCTATTCCCCCTGAACTTCAAGATGCGATCGACGCGACCGACTTCGCCTCGCTCGCCCGCCCCGCGCAGCAATAAAGAATCGGAGACACTCGAAACCAAATGGACCTCGCCCAGCACAAAGAAATATTGCGAAACGAGATGCGCCGCCAGCTCGGCGCCATGTCCAAACAAGCGCGCACGGCTGAGTCTCACCGTGTCTGCGATGCAGTCCTCGCCAGCGATGTCTACAAGAGCGCGACGAGCGTGATGGGCTATCTCCCGCTCGCCGACGAAGTGGACATCACGCCGATTCTCGAAGACTGCCTATCCACAGGAAAACTTCTCTCCGTGCCAGCGATCGACTGGGACAGCCGCTTGCTCTCTCCCGTTCAGATTCACGATCTCCAAAAAGAAGTCCGCATCGGCAAGCACCGCGTCCCCGAGCCGACGGGAACAGTCCAAATCACTCCAGCCAGCCTCGACCTCCTTTTGATTCCCGCACTCGCTTTCGACACCGATTGCAGCAGGCTCGGCCGAGGGGCTGGCTTCTACGACCGCTTCCTCAAGCCGATGTCCCATCAAAAACGCCCGTTCCTGCTCGGGATCGCCTTTGAGATGCAGATCGTCGAACAAATCCCGACGGATCCCCACGACCAGCCGGTCCACGCCGTCGCCACTCCAACGCGATGGGTCCCCGCTGGGCAAAAACCGGATTTCCAGAGTGACCAAGAGTAGACTTGTTTGCCGATTGAGACTCACAGAGCGTCTGGGGACGCTCGAAATAGGCAGCATCTTGCTTCCGTGATCCATTGATTGCCATTGATTGAAGGAAGGATCCGCCCGTGGCGCTCGCATCTCAAACCTCACGCAAAGGCCAGTCCGGCCACGTCTACACCTCCCGCCGGGCCGGCTCCCACTATCGTCGGCGGACCCACACGCGCCGAAATATCACGATCCTCATCGGATTCATCGCTGTCCTCTTCGGCGGCTGGTGGTGGCTCTCCGGCGACTCGACTCCCGCGATCGATCCAGATACGCAGTTGACCGCCAACAAGGGCGCCGAACAAACTCCCAGCCAAACCGCCAACACCAAGTTCGGCCTGACCAATACGCCGACGCGCACTGCACGGCCATCAACATCCCGACCCAAGAGCACCGCAACAGCAGCACCCAAAGAGTCGCCGCTCGTCAAAGCGCTGACCATGGGTGAACGGATCCCCTCGGGCGGATCATCCCCACCACCCCGCGCGCCAACAAAAACCGCTTCATACAAAGCATCAAACGCCTCACCCTCCACTGGGGTTCAAGGTCTGATCGAAGACGCGGACGACGCCGCTGCAGCCAACGAACTGCTCATCGCGCGTGTGCTTCTCAACCGCGCCCTGACCGATTCACGGGCTGCGGAATCTCAGCGTGAATCCATCCGCAATCGCCTTGCTGCGATCAATGAAGAACTCCTGTTCTCACCCCGCATCGCGCCGGGCGACCCGCTCACCTCGCGCTATGTCGTCAAGCCCGGCGACAGCCTGGCGAAGATCGTCGCCAAACAAAATCTCAATGTTGATTGGCGATTGATTCAACGGATCAACCGCATCTCCGACCCCCGCCGAATCCGCGCGGGCCAAACACTCAAACTCGTCAAAGGTCCGTTCAGCGCCGTCATCAGCAAGAGTCAGTTCCGACTCGACCTCTACGCCTCGACCGGTTCGACCGAATCGGGCGACGACTCGCGCCTCTTCATCCGCTCTTTCTCCGTAGGGCTCGGCCAATACAACTCCACCCCCACCGGAAAATGGATCGTCCGGACCAACTCCAAACTCATCAATCCGCCTTGGACCAACCCCAAGACGGGCGAGCAGTTCAGTGCTGACAACCCCAACAATCCCATCGGCGAGCGGTGGATCGGCATCGCTGGGACCGACGACGAAACATCCCTCCTCGAAGGGTACGGAATCCACGGCACAATCGATCCCAGCTCCATCGGCTCCGAAGCCTCGATGGGCTGCGTCCGCATGCTCCCCAGCGACGTTGAAATCATCTACGAAATGCTCGTCAGCGGCGTCAGCGAAGTCGAAATCACGCCCTGATCGATCATTCAAAATCAACTCATTTTCAAGCCCATGGATTGGAATCCATGGGTTTTTTTTCGCTGCGTTCAAAGACTCTCTTATTGTGCTGTGAGCCTGC
>CAYMQF010000105.1:5393-7451 GCA_964392425.1 uncultured Phycisphaeraceae bacterium | reverse complement strand
TGGTCGTCCCGACGCCCGCGCCTTTGTTCAGAGATTCCATATGGCATTGGTTCGGGAGGAATAGGTTGTCAGGCGCCTCACTGGTTCGCACAGGCGAGCACCGCTACGCTGCCCGTCAGGAGGGTCGGCGCCGCTGATGCAATGCCGATGCAATGAATGGGTCACCGCGCGATCAGATTGCTTTTTCTTTGTTCCGGCAACACCTGCCGAAGCCCGATGGCTGTGGCGATCGCTCGGCACTTCGCCGCCGCCCGCCCGTCTGACTCCCTCCAGATCGAGGCGGATTCTGCAGGAACCGGGGCGCTCGCTGGGCACAAAGCGACTCAGGAAGCCGTTTCCGCACTCGCTGGGCTGGGCATCGACCCCGGCGAACACCGCTCCAAACCGCTCACCAAAGAGTTGATCGAGTGGGCTGACCATGTCTACGCGATGACTTCTTCGCACGTCGCCGTCGCGTCGGCTCTCGCACCGGAGCAGCGCGATAAGATTTCGATGCTCGATCCCGGCGGTTTCGGTGTGCCCGATCCCATCGGCGGCTCGCAGGCTGTTTATGATGAGGTCTGCCGACGACTGGCGGATCTGATCGCCGATCGGCTCAAGGAGATTGACTCATGAAGCTCGCAGTAGGCGCCGACCATCGCGGCTCAGACGCAACCGCCCGGCTCGTCATGCATTTGGAATCGCTCGGGCACGAAGTCGAGACGATGAACGACCTCCAGGCGCCATGCTTGGATTACCCGGACTCCGCGAGCGCCGTTGGACACGCCGTTGCCTCCGGGCAGGCTGAGCGAGGCGTCCTCATCTGCGGCACCGGCATCGGGATGTGCATGGCGGCGAACAAAGTCAAAGGCATCCGCGCGGCGCTCGTCCATGACGAACTCTCCGCGGAACTCAGCCGACGACACAACGACGCCAATGTGCTGTGCCTGTCCGCAGACCTGGTCGGCGCCAAGCTGATCGAACGAATCGTTCAGATCTGGCTGACCTCGCCATTTGAAGGGGGGCGCCACGCTCGGCGCGTCAACAAAATCATGGCGATCGAAGCGGGCGAAGACCTTTCCGCGATCACCGAATAACGCGCGAGTTTGTACAGGGCGCGCGGATGTCTCGTTTCTTCAGGCGCGACTCAGAACAACATTCATACTCTGAAAGTCCACGGATTTGAATCCGTGGGTTCGTGTGAATGCGATACATGGACGCCGGGCCTGAGCTGCGAAGGTCCGGGTAGTTTTACAAAACGACTTGCCATCTTCACCGCGCCGCCTTTCGCGCGGCGCATAGAATGGCCAACGACTCTGAGATCGCACTAATAAGGAGGCACGGGATGCAGCCATTTGACCCATCGCAGGCGCTGGCCAGCGCTCGTCACGAGTTCGGCGAGCATGGCGGCGTCAACATGTCCATCGAAGCGTCGACGACATTCACAGTCATGGACGCAGAAACAATGCCCGAGATTTTCGCCGGCCAGTTAGGTCCCGAGCAGGGCGGCTGCTATCTCTACGGCCGCCACTTCAACCCAACCGTCTTCGCGCTGGGCAAACAGCTCGCTGCGATCAGCGCGACCGAGTCAGCCTATTGCACGTCGAGCGGGATGGCTGCGATCGCCTGCGCCGTTATGCAGGAGTGCGGCGTGGGCGACCACATTGTCGCATCCGACACGCTCTACGGCGGAACATTCGCGCTCTTCAAAGACTATCTCCCCGCCAAGGCTGGGCTACGCACTACGTTTGTCGATGTGACGGATCTTGAAGCGGTCGAGCGCGCGATGGAGCCGGGCACCAAGCTGCTCTACGCAGAAACGGTCGCAAACCCGACGCTCGAAGTCGCGGACATCCCCGCGCTCGCCGACTTGGCGCACGCGCACAACGCCAAACTCGTCATCGACAACACGTTTTGCCCCATGCTCGTCACGCCCGGCATGCTCGGCGCCGACCTTGTCACGCATAGCCTGACCAAGTTTGTCAGCGGTTGTTCGGACATCATTGCAGGCGCGGTGTGCGGCACGAAGGAGTTCATCCTCAGCGCGATGGACCTCCACACGGGATCGCTCATGCTGCT
>CAYMQF010000105.1:0-5293 GCA_964392425.1 uncultured Phycisphaeraceae bacterium | reverse complement strand
TGCGCCATGTTGGGCTTGTTTGATGAGCTTGTGACACTTCTGGCCCCCTCTCCCATCGGGAGAGGGTTGGGGAGAGGGGTCTGAGTGGTGCGTTGTGTGGACGCGCGGGCAGCACGCTCAATCTTCGTTCGGCTCGATGCGCACCACAAGGATCGTCACATCGTCAGTTTGTTTGTTCAAACCGACGAAGCGGCGCATCTCCCACAACAGATGGTTGGCGATGCGTTCAGCAGGCGCCGACGGATCAAGCTCAAGAATGCTGAGCAGCGCTTTGCGCACCCGGCGTTTATTGAATCGCTCGCCATCAAAGTTCATCGCGTCGGGCAAGCCGTCTGAATAGACCAGCAGCACATCGTTGGGCTGAAGATCGTAAATCCCCTGCTGATATCGCTGGGACGGATCGACGCCGAGCACCATGCCCCCGATGGGCAGTTCATCCATGTCTGCCCGTGTCGGCGCCCGATGGGAAGGGACGCGCACCACGATGGGCGGATCATGCCCCGCGTTGGAATAGGAGAGCCGAAGCGTATTTGGCTCAATCACGCCGAAAAACACCGTGGCAAACTCATTGACCAGCGTGTCCCGGCTCAGCGATTGATTGGTCAGCGCCATCACTTCATCCACATCGGGGACAGTGTGTGCATAGGCGCGGATCGCCGACCGAACCGAGCTCATCAAGAGAGCTGCAGCGACGCCTTTGCCGACGACATCACCGAGCGTCAGCGCGATCCCATCAGCATGGTCGAACACGTCATAAAAATCGCCGCCCAGCTCGAAGCAACTTTCATAGCGCGTCGCGATGTCCAGACGAGGCGTGTCAGGCAGCGTGGACGGCAACATACGGTGCTGCACGTCGGAGGCGAGTTGAAGCTGCCGGTCGACTCGGCGTGAATGGGACTGGCTCTGCAGCAATCTAGCGTTTGCGACGGCGGCGGCGATCTGCTGCGCGATGGATTGCAGCACATCGCATTCGTCAGGCGAGAGCGACATTTTTTCCTTGCTGTACAGGCGGAGCAGGCCGAGCGTTTCGCCGCGGAAGACGAGTCCGGCGCTCGCCATGCCGCAAATGTGCTCCGCGTCCAATGCGTCAAGGTGCAGCAGGTCGGTACGTTCATGGATGTCGGGGATGACGACGACCGTGCCGACGAGCGCTTCACAGTCGCACACACGATCGGTCGGCAGCGAACCCGCTGCAGCGAGGTACGCATCGGAGAGCCCTACACTGGCGCGCAGTTGCAACACCCGTCGTTCACTGTCGAAGATGCGAATCGCGCCCGCATCGGCGCCGAGCATCGACGCTGCTGATTCGATCGCCGCCTTGAGCACGGCGTCAACGGTGTTGGCGCCAACCAGCATCGAGCTGAGTTTGTACAGCACGCCCAGCTCATCGACGCGCCGGCGAAGCTGCAGTTGGTCTTCGCACGTCTCTGCGACCGTTGCTGCGAGAAGCCCGACAAACTCCTGGGCGGAGGCGCGAGCTTCAGCATCTTCAGCATGGTCGTCGGCGATGGCGACACTGATGGACCCGATCACGCCGACCGAGAGTGTGACAGGCATCGTGATGGCGCCCTCCAAGCTGATCGCCAGTTCGTCGACGCCTTGGAAGGCATACACACGATCGCCATCGCTTTGCACGATCACCCGTCCATCGGGATTGCGGAGCATGACAGGCGAACCGATCAATCGCTGGGCCGCCTCGCACAGGCGGATGAGCGACCCGTCGGTCATGAAGTCAGTGATGCAGCAGGGGGTGGGCGCGGGCACGGGTCAAACTCCGAAAAAGGGGCAAATCAGTGTGGGGAGAACTGTAGGTCGTCCAGCGGGGTTTGGGAGGGGGCTTTGGCCGATATTTTCGCTGGTTGGGATGAAGATGTTCGCCTTGGCTGGCCCAGCGGGCAGGTGGTCGCTATTCTGTCTCCCCCCTTTCAGGAGTAGTTTATTCATGGCCACCACAGGTGTTGTCACACAGATCATCGGCTCAACCTTCGACGCGCAGTTCCCCGAAGATGACATGCCCGATATTTACAATGCGTTGACCATCGACGCGGAGACCAAAGCAGGTCCGCTCCATCTCGTCGGCGAAGTGCAGCAGCACACGGGAGGCGGCCGAGTCCGCGCCGTGGCGCTGGGTTCGACCGACGGGCTCATGCGAGGCGCGCCATGCGTTGACACGGGATCGCCCGTGACGGTTCCCGTGGGTGAAGAGGTGCTGGGCCGAGTCTTCAATCTGCTCGGCGAGCCGGTCGACAAACGTGGGCCGGTCAATGCGAAAAAGCGCATGCCGATTCATCGCAAGCCTCCCGAGTTTGACACGCTCAACCCGCACACCGAAATCCTCCCGACCGGCATCAAAGTCATCGACTTGCTCTGCCCGTTCGTGCGAGGCGGCAAGATCGGCCTGTTCGGCGGCGCCGGTGTCGGCAAGACCGTCATCATTCAGGAGATGATCGCCCGTGTCGCGCGAGAGTTCGGCGGGTACTCCGTCTTTGCCGGTGTCGGCGAGCGAACACGCGAGGGCAACGACCTCTGGCTCGAAATGCAAGAGGCTGAGTACACCGATCAGGATGGAAAGGTCGGCCACGTCATCGACAAGGTCGCCATGGTGTTCGGCCAGATGAATGAGCCGCCCGGCGCCCGCCTGCGTGTCGCCCTGTCAGCGCTCACCATGGCGGAGGACTTCCGCGACTCTTCCGGTAAAGAAACGCTGATCTTCATCGACAACGTTTTCCGCTTTACACAGGCTGGTTCGGAAGTGTCTGCACTGCTCGGGCGCATGCCGTCCGCCGTGGGCTATCAGCCGACGCTCTCGACTGAGATGGGCGATATGCAAGAGCGGATCACTTCGACGAATCAAGGCGCCGTCACCAGTGTGCAGGCGGTCTACGTCCCCGCGGACGACCTGACCGACCCGGCTCCCGCCACGACTTTTGCCCACCTCGATGCGTTCGTGGTTCTCTCCCGAGCCATCACTGAGAAGGGCATTTACCCAGCGGTGGATCCGCTCGCCTCGACGAGCCGAATCCTCGATCCGGGCGTGATCGGCGAGCGACACTACGACGTCAGTCGGCGCGTCCAGCAGATCCTCCAGAAGTACAAGGGGCTGCAAGACATCATCGCGATCCTCGGCGTCGACGAGCTTTCCGAAGAAGACAAGCTCGCCGTCAACCGGGCACGCAAGATCGAACGCTTCCTCAGCCAGCCGTTCTTCGTCGCGGAACAGTTCACGGGACTGACCGGCATCTACACGCCGCTGGAAGAGACGATCGATTCGTTCGAGCAACTGTGTGACGGCAAGTGCGACGACCTGCCGGAAGGCGCCTTCATGTACGTCGGCAATATTGATGATGCCCGCGCCAAGGCCGACCGCATGAGCGAAGGCTGATCCGCCGCTTTATTGAGTGTGCCTTGCCAGCACGCTGAAAAGAGACAGAACTCCTAACCCACGGATTCACGTCCGTGGGTTTTTCAATGAGTCACACTTTGCCTTGATCCGAAGGCTACTCACCCTTGGCGCAGGTCATGTCTCCGCGAAGCTATTGCGTTCTGTCAAAGTAATCCAGATAGCCTTGGATCGTTCTGGCGAACTCGGGATCGTCGGTGGCGAGCTTCATAGCCACCAACTTGGTGCGGAGGGCGGGGCCAACCTTCAGATGCGCGTCGAACAACGCGCGCAATGCCTCCCATTGTATGTCCTCTCTCGGGCTGTCGAGTCGACCCACCAGCGCCTGCGAAAGAACTTTTTTGACGCCGTGCACCATCGGATCGTTGTAGCGGATGCGATCACTGATGGTCAACATCACCAGCGTATATTTCATATACCGCTCATTCTCTTTTTGCGTCGTTTCGTCTCGCACGAAACGCTGCAGGAGTTCCTCCGTCGGTGGGTCGTTGAGAACAGCGATGAGACGCTCGGCATCCTCCATGGACCACGGCCGGGCTGAAAGAATGAGCCCGTTGATGAGCCATTCCTTATAGTCGTTGTACTCGTCGGACACGTTGGGCAGCCGGACATACTTCTTTATTCCGCCCCCCAGACGATGCACTTTTTTCGGCTGCAGCCCACGGTCGATTGACTGCCCGATCCATCGACCTCCAGCGATGAGGAAGATCAGCACGCTGAGCAACAACACCAGCCGACGATGATGAGTGAATGGATTTTTCATGGCGTCAAGGCCCTCCTTCAAGGAAGGGGATGTTTGCGGGCACACCTGTTCTTCGCACTCGGCGCCGGTGTGGTTCCTTGCAGTGTGGGAGCACAATGGTAGGAGCTGGAATCGCCATCGGCCCAATCTCCCGTCCCGATCGCTGGTATCCTATCGGCATGGCCATATTCATCGATGCGGAAACGAAAGTCATCTGTCAGGGCATCACCGGCTCGTTCGGCGCCTTGCACACCAAGGGTTGCCTGCAGTACGGCGCCAAAATCGTCGGCGGTGTGACGCCCGGCAAAGGAGGCAAACGCGACGACAACGACTTGCCGATCTTCAACACGGTTGCAGGCGCGGTCGAATCCACCGGCGCCGACGCGACGATGATCTTTGTCCCGCCACCCTTTGCGGGCGACGCGGTGCTCGAAGCTGCCGACGCGGGCGTGCGCGTGATCTGCTGCATCACGGAAGGCGTGCCTGTTGCGGACATGATCAAAACGCGAGCGGTCCTCGATGAGATGAACGCCGGTCGATCCCTCGACGAGGAGATCATTCTTATCGGCCCCAACTGTCCGGGCGTCATCACGCCTGGCCCCCACACCGGCTCGGGCGAGTCGGCGGGCTCGCCTTACACCAACGCGGGCTGCAAGATCGGCATCATGCCCGGCTACATCAACACGCATCTGTCCGAAGCGAAGACCGGCAAAGCGGTCGGCATCATCTCGCGCTCGGGCACGCTGACGTATGAAGCCGTCTGGCAAACTTCCAACGAAGGACTCGCGCAGTCAACATGCATCGGCATCGGCGGCGACCCGGTGCGAGGCGTCGGCTTCATCGACTGTCTCGAACGATTCGAAGCGGACGACCTAACGCATGGCGTCCTGATGATCGGCGAGATCGGCGGGTCCGACGAAGAAGACGCCGCTGCATGGGCGAAGGACAAATTTTCTAAACCGCTCGCAGCGTTTATCGCTGGGCGAACGGCGCCTCCGGGCCGGCGCATGGGTCATGCGGGGGCGATCATTTCAGGTGGGCAAGGCGATGCGGAGTCCAAGATCACCGCGCTGCGCAAGGCCGGTTTCGAGATCGCCGAGACTCCTGCGGATATGGGCGCCGCGATGGCCCGCGCGATGGGGTTCATCTAA
>CAYMQF010000104.1:5840-7482 GCA_964392425.1 uncultured Phycisphaeraceae bacterium | reverse complement strand
GCTGCGGGCGATTCGTTGATCGAAATTGCGGGGGATCTCAATGCGCATCTGCGGTACAGCGACGGGCGAGCTGCTGCGATTTCGCTTTCGGATCAGGCGGGGGCATGGTTCCGAGGCGCCACACTGCTCGGCGTCGGCGGGTGCCTGCGGTTTGACGATCGCAGCTTCCAATGGATCGACACGAATGGGGAAGTGCTCGACGAATCGCCTGCAGAAGAGACAAAACTGGTCGATGTTGCGGATTTGATCGCAGACCAGATCGAAGCGGCGCTGGATCGCCGGGCGCCGACACAGCCACCCGATCGAATTGCGGATTCATACGCCCTTGCAGAAGCGGCGCTCCTGAGCGCGCGAACGGGGCAGCCCGAGTCCCCCGCCACCGTCCGAAAAATGATCGGCGTGGACTGATCGAAATCCCGTTGAGCCAAGTTTGAGTTTGATCTGTGATGGTGAGGAGTAGACGCTGCGCGCGAACGAGCAGCGCGCATAAAAAACGCGACATTCAATGACCATGCAGAAGCATCGTTATTGAACGCCGCGAGAAAGGGCGTTAGAGATTTGGTGCGTCAGCGTCTAAAGCTGCGCGGGGGACTTACCAGCGTCCGCCGCCGCCGCCTCGGCTGCCACCGCCGCCACCACCACCACCAGCGCCGCCACGAGCCTGACGCTCACGGGCTTCGTTGACAACAAGTGCTCGGCCGCCGACTTCACGACCATTGAGCTCATCGATGGACTTGCGACCGTTGTCGTCATCCATCTCAACAAAGCCGAAGCCTCTCGAGCGACCAGTGTCACGATCAATGATGACCTGAGCGGACTTGACCTCACCGAACTCACCAAAGATTGAGTTCAACTCGTGATCGTTCACACTGAAAGCAAGGTTTCCTACATAAATGCGCATTACAAGCGATCCAGATTCTGCCCGAGACGGTGACCAACAACCAGACATGGACCTTCTCAGGCCTGAATCCATATCGGTGCGACAAGCGGCGCCTCTCGTTGAGGCTCAACCACTCTCGCATGGATGATACACGATCGAGGCCCCGGCGCATAGTGGTCCCAGCCGAACACCGGAGTATTTTTGCAAATGATGCCTTTTCGATACTCATTATTGATTATTCTGAGATTGTTCTTCCGTATTCTCGCCCCCCAGTGTAAAATGGACGCGCCGAGCCTCAATGGAGAGGCGTTGAGACTCCAATAGAGCTGTCAGGGACCAGCCTTGCAGGATTGTCATCGTTCCTGGAACAAGCTGAACAACTTGTTTTGAAAAATCCGTTTCCTCGTACCACCCGCCGAATCTCGGCGCCAGGAGAGAACTGAAGTATGAAAGCAGTCACATATCGCAGCCGCCACGAACTCCTTCAAGGAGCTTCGCTCGTAGCCACACTATCGCTGGCGTCACTCGCCTCAGCGCAAACTTCGACCAAGCCGACGGTCGCGACAACTGAACCAACTTTTGCTTTGTCCAGCAGCGGAGTCGAATGGAACTCCCCCATCGAGACGAAGACTGGCGTTTTTACCCCAGCAGCTCTTGGGATCTGCCCCGAAGAACCACCGCTGGAGAACTTCGTCCAGACGGGCTCCTTCGTCTCCGTCCCCGGCTTTGTAAGTGGCGAAGAAATGGGTGTTGTTCTCAACG
>CAYMQF010000104.1:2274-5740 GCA_964392425.1 uncultured Phycisphaeraceae bacterium | reverse complement strand
TTCGTCTCCGTCCCCGGCTTTGTAAGTGGCGAAGAAATGGGTGTTGTTCTCAACGCCCCCGCTGCGCACTATCCGATCGAAATCATGCGAGTACGAATCGGATGGGGCTCCGCGAATGGTGGCCAAGCTGATTCACTGGAAGACTCGATCCGAATCTACCCTGCTGCTCTCCCGACTCCCGGCACTGTCCAATACTCAATCGGCGGCCCGGTCCTCGTCGACGGCGCGATCAACGAGTTTGATCTGACCACCGCAGCCGGCGGAGTCGGCAGTCGAATCTTCAACTCCGGCCCCTTCCTCGTCAGCTTGAGAATGGCCAATACACAAACCCTTACCAGCCCCGCGCCAATCCACGACGGCAATGGATGCCAAGCGGGTAAGAACGCGATCCGCACTGTACCGGGCGGATGGTTTGATGCATGTACGCTCGGCGTCTCAGGAGATTGGGTCGTCTCGGTCACCTATCGACAGGTCAACTGCGCTCCAGTTGCTTGCCCATCCGACCTGACTCTCGACTCCGTCGTCAATGCCGCTGATCTTGCGCAGCTTCTGGCCAATTGGGGAGCTTGTCCGGCTGGCGCGTGCTCATCGGATCTGACTCTTGATGGCGTGGTCAATGCTGCGGACCTTGCACAACTGCTTGCCAACTGGGGCCCCTGCCTGTAATCAAACTGATTCCATGCAGGCACAATTGAATCATCATCGCAGACGCGCGCGTCTCTTCGATCATCTCTATCAGAGTGTGATCGCGCAGACACCGCGTCGGGTTTTGTATGTGTTGCTCAGTCGCATGCATACACACAACAAACACGTCACGCGGCGCGCGCATAAACAGCCCGACAGGCGGGCGTGTTTTGGGTTCAACTATGAGTTCTCAAAGGCGCCGGAGATTACGAGATTACGCCAGCTTGCTGCGGCGACGGCGGCGCATCGCAAGTGTCGCTAGCCCGACAGCTCCCAAGCCACCACTCATCGGCAGCGGAACTGGATTGGGATTTTGGCCGCTGCTTGAATCCGAAGGAATGATGTGAGGTGTCATCAGAGGATCGTCGGCATCGGTCAACGCTGAAGCTCCGAATCCCAATGAGTCGCCAAAGCCGGGAGCCGACGCATTCAAATCGACAACGCCACCCAGATCGATCTTTTCATCAGAAAGAGAGTCCGCGCGAGCGGTGCTCACTTGAGACCCAATCGTGATGACAGCCAATGCTGCTGCAATCACTGACACATTCTTCATCGCGTTTCCGATGCTCATGACTCGCTCCATATTTTTCATGGCTCCTCCAGCTTCCCGGTGCTGTGCTTCAGCATCACTCTCACTCAGCTCAATCAGCAACTTCGACGTCCGAAAAAAAGGCGGTTCTTGTACCTCAACCTCTTGATTCAGAAGCCATATTCTCAAACCAACCCTACACTATTTTCCCATTCAGCACAAGCGGAATCTGCGCACTATTCTGAAAAATTGCTCCAGAACGTCCAAAAGATCGATTATTAAATGACAACCAACCCCTATTTGAGGGGTTGGCCATCGAAATACCTTGAATCATGGAGCGGGAAGTGCTCTACGAGGGCTTAGCGACGTCGGCGGAGCAGGACCATCCCGCCCATGCCCAGAATCGCTGCCGTGCCAGGCGTCGGAATCGGCGCGTACAACGCGAAGTTTGCAAACGCGAAGGGCCGCGTCACGTTGAGTGACGTAATGTTCACATTGCTCGGCAGAAAAACGCCAATACTCGGGTTGCCCGGCCCGACGGTTGACCCAATGAATGTGTAGACGCCTGATGTCGAGTTGAACGCCCAGCCCGGCATATCTGACCCGAGGATGGTGCCGCCGGAGCCGGTTCCAGCGCCAACGACGCCGATCGGGTTGTCCAGCCAAGGCGTAAGGATGGCGCTTCCCGCAGCATCGAACGCCTCCAAGATGAACTGTTCACCGGTGGTCGAGCCACCATCAAGATCGCCCAACCAAAAATAGGTGCTGCTTGGCAGGTAGCCGTTGGGCAAGCCGGAAAAATCGTACCGAGTCAGACCAGTTGGATTCGTTGATCCTGCAGGAATCGGCCCATTTGCGGTGTACGATCCGAGCCAACCGGGCAGGACCGGCGAGGTCCATGTGCCTGTAAAACCACCGGTAAATGTTGTCACTGCGCGAACCTGTGACGGTGGAGCGCCGGGATTGGGGCCGGGGATTGGCAGGTTGGATCCCGAACCCGTAATTGGCGCCGCGACAGCGGTCCCTGCGAACAGAGTGATAGCCAGAAGTGCAGCCGAATTGGCTCCGAAAAGTGCGCGTACGTTTCTCATGATGTGTTCCCCTCTAGTGTTGTGATGGCGCCCGAACCCATGCCAACGACGATGCTGGCGTAGTACGGCTCTGCCCATCCATACAAACGAACTTGGCCAACTGCCAACCAGTGGCCCAAGCATGTATTGTACGAAATTATCGCCCGTTTTCGTACAAAAACTCCAAAGATTCGTTGATGAATCATCACCGATCGCCGCCGCGATGCATGACTCATCACGAGCCGTCAGAGTTTGCAGGGGTTCTTTGTTTGCAATGTGTGAACTTGGGGAGTTTGCGTGAAATGGGCCTGGAAGGATTTGAACCTTCGACCTCACCCTTATCAGGGGTGCGCTCTAACCAGCTGAGCTACAGGCCCGCGATCGTTGCGGGTCAGTCGACCCTCGACCGAGAGAGTCAGATTATCTCGACAGCCTTCAACCGTCAATACATCGCCGCGTGACACTTCTGATGAGAGGCCAGCCGTCCTCACTCAAACGAGATTGCCCGCTTGAAAAATCCCAGGCTCATTGCCTCCTTCGCCATCCACAGTGTCTCCTCTGCGACCTCATTAGCCCGCCGAGTCCCCTCCCGAATAATGTCAATCACGAGATCATCGCCCGAGGCGCCTTCATATTGAACCCGCTTTTCCCGGATCGGATCGAGCAGTTCGTTGATCGCATCGACGACGCGCATCTTCACTTCGCCGTCACCCAGATTGTCCCCCGCCCGGTAACGGGCTTTCAACTCCTCAACTGCGTCAGCATCCTTCATAAAAATCGACGCATACTCAAACACCGGATTGATGTCGGGATCGCCTGGCTCGTCCGGGTTTCGACTCTGCCCCGGGTACATCGCGCCAACCTTCTTCTTCACCTGCTTAGGCGTATCGGAAAGATAGATCGCGTTGTTCAAACTCTTGGACATTTTCTGTTTGCCATCCGAACCGACGAGCCGACCGATTCGACCGATCATCGCTTGGGGAATCGGAAACAGCCCGCCCTGCGAGACAAAGTCTTTGTCGTCAGCGTGCGAGTCAACGCCGCAATAGAGCTGGTCAAATCGACGCGCGACCTCCCGGCACATCTCGATGTGTGGCGCCTGATCCTCCCCCACCGGGATATAGACCGGACGAAACACAAGAATGTCAGCGCACTGCCCGACCGCGTACATCGGGAAACCAAA
>CAYMQF010000104.1:0-2174 GCA_964392425.1 uncultured Phycisphaeraceae bacterium | reverse complement strand
TAGCAGTCGTACTCCTCCTGCAGCCGAAGCCGATTTTCGATCGAGCCGACGTAGTGCCCCAGATGCAGGCGGCCGGTCGGCGTGTCGCCGGTGAGTACGCGTGGTTTGTCTTGTTTCATAAGAAAAGAATAAATCAACCAAAAAGTTTGAAACGACACATCGCGCTGATATCGCAGCGAAGCAACAGGCTATCGGCTCATCGGCCCATCGTCACCCGATGGCCACCGCCTGATACACATTCGTCCCATTGAACACCGCGTGCATCACGATCGGCACGCTGATCCGACCCGTCTGCTCGAACCCCATCCCAAACGCGATGCCCAGCACAAAAAGCCCCGGCAGCGCTTCGGGCGACACCGTTCCGATATGCGCCGATGCAAAAATCGCACTCGAAACAAGGATCGCAATCATCGGCGATTTCGTCGCCCCCACAATCGCTGACTGCAGGCATCCTCGATAGAGGATTTCTTCGATGATTGGCGCCGCGAGGGTCACCGCTCCAACGAGTGTCCACCACCCAAACGTGTGCGGCGAATACGCAATCGTCGCAAGCAACCCATGTTGAATCTCCACGACCGGCTCGCCTCGCACCATCGAACCGACCTGACTGGAGACAAGCATCACCAGCAGCACGCTCGGCGCCGACAGCGCGAAAACTCCGAGCCCGATCGCTCCATCGAGACGAGTCCATCGAAAACCAGCACTGACCAACTCTGCTTTATTGATTGTGAATATCACCGCAAACGCAGCTGCGACGACGACGAACCCAGCCCACAACCCCATGGATTGTGTCGCGATGGAGTCCCCGGTCGACCCTCTGAACATCGCGAGCGCCATCCCCGAGCCGGCGCCGATCTGCCACAGCAAATATCCGCCCACGAACATCGTCAGCCAGCCCAGCGCCGGAATCTTCCCAGAGTCGCGTGCTTTCAGATTTTTCAGGCGCGACGGTGAAAACACGCCTCGCCGAATCAGGACGCTCAACGTGACCGCTGCAATCACTGCAAAAACAATCGCCGTCGTCCAAGGCGACGCCCCCGACTGAGCCGATGATGGAGCTGCTGAAGCTGCCGGGGTTGAACCCGCCGCCGCCTCTACCGATAGTGAACCAGCAAGGCTACTCTGTGACGCGAATAGCACGCCTATACCGATCATCACCAGTTTCCAGAACACGCGAGACCCACACATGACCGGCGACGCCCCTCGACCCCCCATCACGCTCGAATCGATCGTCGAAAACACCCGGCGTGAGGTCGAAGCCGCCAAACGTGAAACCGATGTCGAACATTTCAAAGAGATGATCGCCGAGCTAGGCCGACCGCGAAACTTTTTCAGCGCGGTGACCACGCCAGGCCGATCCGGGCGAACCGCCGTCATCGCGGAGATCAAACGGCGCAGCCCAAGCGCCGGGCTCATCAGGCCCGAGTACGCAGCAGATTCGTTCGACCCCGGCGACATTGCCAAACGGTATCACGCCAACGGGGCAGCCGCGATCTCCTGCCTGACCGATCAGACCTACTTCGGCGGGTCGCTCGAATACATCCACCGCATCCGCGACGCGATCCCGCTGCCCGTCCTCCGCAAGGATTTCATCATCGACCCGTGGCAGGTCTGGCAGTCGCGCGCGTATGGAGCCGACGCGATCCTCCTCATCGCTGAATGCCTGACCGAAGGCGAACTCGTCGACCTGATGATCCTCGCCCACGAACTCAAACTCACCACGCTCGTCGAAGTGCACTCGGCGGACAACCTCCTGCGCGTCCGCCCGCACGTCAGCTTCCCCGCGCGCAGCTACATGCTGCTCGGCATCAACAACCGCGACCTCTCCACCATGAAAGTCGATCTCGCTCACACCTTGCGACTGGCCGGCCTCGCTGAGGACAAACACATTCTCGTCAGCGAATCAGGCATCCGCGACAAATCCGACATCGATCGGCTGCGAACGGCAGGCGTGCGAAGTGTCCTCGTCGGCGAATCACTCATGCGTGAACCCGACCCCGGCGCCGCACTGGCAAAGCTGCTCTCACGCGAACCCGCCCCGTGACTGCTCAGCTCTGACACCCTCTCCCCTTCGGGAGAGGGCTGGGGTGAGGGGTTCTGAGTTGAGATTGGATTTCCCACATTCCGCAAACCGCTCCCACTCCCAGACGCCGGACCTGAGCCGCGAAGGTCCG
>CAYMQF010000103.1:0-7494 GCA_964392425.1 uncultured Phycisphaeraceae bacterium | reverse complement strand
AAGATGAAGCCGTCGCGCAGCGTGCCGAAGGGGTCGAGTGTGACGGTGATTCGATCGTCGGAGCGATAGGAGGCGTCGCGCCCCAGCTCCTTGCCGATGAGGAGTTCGGGGTGATCGTCGTAGCACCGCACCGCGATGTAGAGGTTGTCTTTGTCGACGAGCACGCGGACAACGGTGCGCTGGGAAGGGGAGGCGCCTTCTACGGGGTCGGTCTGCGTAAAATTTTCGATCGGCTTGGCGTTTTTCCACACTTCGTCGTCGAGCTTGCCGTCGATGACGGGCGGAATGTCGGTGGTGACCGCATCGATGCGCCAAATCTCAGCAGCCGCTTTTTCTTGAGGCGTTTTGCCAGGTTGAGAATCTTTGTCCGCGCTCTGGGCGCGCACTGATGTTGTGACCACGCAAGCAATGAGAAAACAAACAATGGATGTCCAGCGCATCCCTGCTCCAGTTTCGTTTCAGCGTCAGCGGTGAACGCTGAAGCCGGTCGATTTCAAACTCGAACAATCGTTCCAGTGTGTCGGCCCGGCGGAGAGAGAGTCGCGTCAGACCACTGCCCGACCAGTGTACCGATCGGCTGAGCGCCATTGGCGCGATCACGGGATGGTCTTCAGCGATGTCTGTCGCCCATCGATGTAGCGGACGCGCACGCCGTCAAAGAAGGCGTCTTCCTCAAGCATGATCCGCACTTTCTGCCCTCCCCACTCGGGAATGGCAACCCGCGCATTGAGTTCGATCGAGTAGGCGGTGTTGGCGAAAAGTGGGTAGTCGCCGGCGCCCGGCACGCCCTGCTGTTGATCCCACATGCCGATGGTCGGACCGGCGCCATGCCCGTGGTGTCCGATGGGATGGGTGTAGATGGTTGCGTCGATTCTTTTCTTGCGAGCTTTCTTGAGCGCAGCAAGAAGAATCTCGTTGCCGGTTCTGCCGGTGACGAATTGACCTGTGAGAATATTTTGCAACTCGTTGCCTGTGCTAAACGCTTTGACCAACCCGGCGGGCGGTTCGGTTTCACCCGGCTTGAGGACGTACGCCATCTGCTGGGTGTCGGTGGACAGACCGAGGTAGGTGATGCCGAAGTCGATGTGCACGAGATCACCGGGCTGGATCACGTCGTTCTGGTTTTCGAAGAGGTCAACGAAGCTCGCCTGTTCCTCCTGCCGTTGCACCGACACGCTGGGATGGAACCACGTCTGCAACTTGAGCTCTGCGATGCGCTCACGGCACCACCACTCGACATCTTTGGTCGTTGTGGCGCCTGGCTGGATCACTTGATTGGATAACGCTTGAGCGATGATCTCGTGCGCCATGCGGACAATGTGTGGGTACACCACCATCTCAGGGTCGGTGCGAGTTTCGAGCCAACCAATGGCGAGCGGCTCAGCGGAGACGATCTTGGCGCGCAGATCAAACTTCAAGACCGATTGAAATGTATTGAACTCAGCAGCGGAGAGCCCCGCAGCGAGCGCAAAGGTCGGCGAAATATTGAGCGCGATCTTTTCAGGGTTTCGCTGGCGGATTATCTCGACGAGCTGGCGCCATTGGTCGGGCTGTTTGTCTTTGTCCCATGCAGACTCAAAGAAATCGCCTATTTTGTAGCGCGCGACGGCCAATCGTTTGATCGGTTGGCCGCCACCGGGATCGTGGAAGACGAGGATGGTTCGCCGACGGGCGGAGAGCCAATCGGCGGGGAGCATCGTCGCAAGGACGGGGTCTTCGTTGTATTCGCGCGCAATGAGGATCCACATGTCGATCCCCTCCCGCTGCATCAACATGGGAACGACCGTGTCAAGGCGATGCTTCAGCCAGGCGTCGCGCAGCTCGGCTCGATCGCGCAGCGGAAGAATCTTGGGGAAGTCCGCGCGAACGATAGTCGGAAGGATCAATGCCAGGAGTAGGCCAAGAGTTCGGATGCGCATGTTGCAGGCTCCGGTGGGAGGTTTGTTTGTCAATAAAAAACGCACGCCGAGCAAACGACGTGCGTGTCATGGTAAATCATATGTTCAAGCAGATGCGTTCAATCCACATCGAGGGCTTCTTCGATCCGTGCCACGATGTCGCTGAGGTGCGCGTTGGTGGTTACGTCGGTCGCTCGGGCGAGTCGGCTCGTGATGGTTTCGCTGAGCGAGGACAGTTCCGCTCGAGCCAGCGCCCTTGAATCTGAATCGCTCTTGCCTTTCTCCACGAATGAAGTGAGCAGGTCGATGTACGCGCGCTGAAGGTTTCGGCGATAGACGTCGATCGTAATGGCTCGCTGATCGAGCTCCGACCATAGGCCGTCGCGAACATCCTCAAAGAGCGCTGCGGGGGAATACGAATCCCCATCACGATCCGCGATTTCGCCCATTCGTTTGAGACGACTCTCTCTCAGGAGTGAGCCGAGGACGCGCGTTTGGGCGCGGAGCATGCGGTCGGTCGAGCCGTTGGCTTCGAGTCGGCCGAGGATGTCTTCGGAGATGAACTCTTCGTCCGGTGTGGCAAGGGCGTTGTCGATCAGGAACTCGACCGCTTCGCGTTGCCGATCTGCGTCGATGGGGAAGTAGCGGCGGTCCGCATCGCCGAAGTAGAAGTTGACGAGTTTGACGCCGCCCACCACGTTGGAGACGTGCACCATTTCGCGTGTCCACTGGCCGAGCAAGGCTCCATACACATCGTCGAGGATGGAGTAATCGGTGTCTTCGTCACTCGTTGCATCGACGATATAACCCGCGACTCGTTTGAGATTGGCAAGGCCGAGCCGGGTCGCTTCAACGGTGTTGGCGCCGAGGTCTTCGGTTTGCTGTGTCGGGTCTTCGCCCGGATTGGGATTGCCAAAGAGGAACATCGGCTCGTCGAGTTGGCGATCGATGATCTTCTGAAGCTCCGCCTTTTCGTCGGCGCCCTTATCGAACTGCCGATAGCCCCACTCGGTGGCGAAGCGATCGTACGGCCCGATGCCGGGGAGCAACGCGGCGCCATCGCCGGGCTGCGCAACGTAGTTGAAGCGGGCGTAGTCCATGATGGAGGGCGCGGTGCCGTTCTCTTTGGTCCACTCAGCACTGCGCAGTTGTTCGATCGAATAGCTGCTCGACGCTTTCATGTTGTGCGGGAAGCCGAGCGAATGGCCGACCTCGTGGGAGACGACGAACTGGATCAACTCGCCCATCAGGTCGTCAGGCATGGGGAGTTTTTGGGCGCGCTCGTCGTTGGGCGACGCCTGGACGAAGTACCAGTCGCGGGCGAGCTTCATGACGTTGTGGAACATGCGGACATCAGCTTCGAGAATCTCGCCGGTGCGTGGGTCGCTCACATGGGGGCCAAAGGCGTTGGGGACAGCGGAGGGGAGCCAGCGAATGACGCTGTAGCGCGCATCTTCTGCATCCCAGTCGGGGTCTTCTCGCACGGTCGGCGCGTCTTTGGCGATGATGGCGTTGGAGAAGCCGGCCGCTTCAAACGCGGTTTGCCAATCTTCGATGCCGGCCTTGACAAACGGGCGCCATTTGGCGGGCACGCCTCGCCCGACGTACCAGGTGATTGGCTTCTTGGGATCGGACATCTCTGCTTTGGGATTTTTCTTTTCGAGTCTCCATCGCGAGATGAACTGCTTTCGCTTGACTTCATGTTCGGAGTCGTCGCCGTAGTCGGCAAAGCCAATGGAGAAGAATCCGACCCGGCTGTCCCACAGGCGAGGCTTCATTGGTTTATCAGGGAGCTTGACCATGCTGTGATGGATGAGGGCGGTCATGCCGCTCTGGGAGGGGTCTTTGCGAACGCTGCCGGGGAAGCCGCGACCTCGTCCGCCGCTCTTGGCTTTCTTGGATTTGTACGTCGCGAGCACTTTGGTTTCGATGTTGCGGGGGAACGCTTTGATGTGCTCGATCATGCTTCGCTTGGTGTCCATACCGCCGACACCGAGTGAGTCAGCTGCGCTGAACTCGGAGACATCGCTGGTGAACAGGCCGGTGACATCGACGACGGGCGCCTGATCCTTGCCCCACGCTTTGATGGGGAGGACTTTGATGATGGGCGCCAAGCTGGTCGCCTGAACAGCGATTTTGATCGGGTCGTCCACGTCGGCGCGGATCGAATATTTCACATCGCGGAGGAGGACCTTTTCGCCTCGCAGCTCCCAGCGGACGACGCGGTCTTGCACGGGCATGCCAGCCCATGCGTAGCCCGCCTGCGTTTCTTCGATCTGTGTCACCCAGAGCATGTCGGTGTCGAGCGTTGCAGGGGGAATCTCGTAGAGAATTTTTTCGCCATCGTTGTGGACGATGAAGAGCCCCTTGGTCGTCTCAAACTTTTCGGTGACGACGTCGTCATAAGGCTTGATCGAGCTTTTTTTCTTTTTGTCGGGCTTGTCGCCATTCTTATCCTGCGCGGTTGCGGGGGAGACGAGCGTCATCGCCAGGGTTGCGGACATGGCCACGGTGGCTAGACGAATCACGAGCGCTTTGGAAAGCATCTTCAATACTCCTCGGGAAGTTCAAATAGGTCTTCGCGCAACGCCCCATCCAAAAGGTGCGCGCTCCTCGAGCGCCGTTATACCTGCACGGCGTCTGCACGAAGCGTCAAAAAACGCCAGAATGTCATTTTTGGGAGTTCGCGGGTCACGCTGCGTCCGATATCTTGGCTCGCTGCCGACCATCTATACCAACCATCCATATAGAGAAGGGATTGATCGCGATGGCCAAAGGGGAATACCTCAGCCGACACCAGAAAGGCATCGTCAACCGCTACTACGAGCATATGGACACGATCCAGCTCCAACGGCTGAGCGAGATGGTGTCGGACCTGTACCTGGCGGACTCGCCCAAGAAGGCGGATCAACTCTGGAAACGAGCGGAGGCGGCGCTTGTCAAAGCGTTGCCAAGAGATCCGGAAGTTCGGGAGGTCCTTGCGTCGCGCGATGTCGAGAAGCTGGCGCGCGTGGTCAGTCGACTGAGCGCCTCGAGCGGCGATTGAAGCCGATTGTAAGAACCGTGGATCGTCGATTATTTTTGCACAGCGCCGGAGCGGTGTTGCCAGGCGCCGACGATGAGGTCGTCATAGCCATCGCGACAAGAACACCGATGCGCATCGTCGTTCCCCCTTCGTTTATCTGCCCGGTCGCCAACTCGGCGGACGGCTCCCCTCCATTCGCACCGGGGCGCTCACCGGTTCCGCTCAGATGCCGGCGAACTGCCTAATGATCTCTCCGCTGTTATTCTGGATGCATGACGATCGAAGAAGCTCGACAACTGATGGAGGAGTGGACGCCGAGCAAATCGCTGCGCGGGCACATGGAGTCCGTCTCTGCGTGCATGCATGCATACGCTCAGAAGGTCGCCCCCGATGATGCTGACCGCTGGGTTGTCGCGGGGCTGCTCCACGATTTCGATTACGAAAAGCATCCTTCTGCAGAAGAACACCCGTACGTCGGCGTCAAGCATCTTCAGGGGTTGGATGTCGATGAGGAAATCTGCACAGCGATTCTCGGCCATGCGGACTACACGAACACGCCTCGCGTCACGCCGATGGCGCAGACGCTCTTTGCGGTTGATGAGCTTGCTGGGTTTATCGTTGCGTGCGCGAAGGTGCGCCCGACTGGTGTTGAAGGAATGGCGCCTAAGAGTGTGAAGAAGAAATTGAAGGACAAGTCCTTTGCTGCAGCCGTCAGCCGGGAGGACATCCGTGTCGGCGTCGAAGAGCTCGGAGTCGACCTGACCGAACATATTCAAACGTGCATCGATGCGATTGCTGGAGCTCGTCAACGCATCGGTGTGTGATCTGCGCAGTCATTAGAAGAAGGAGCGGGCGTATCGCTCGTCTGGTTCAACCATGCTCATCGCACTGACCCGATCGCTGGACCCGTCCATTGCTGATTGCCAGCTCACGTTCATGGATCGCGACCCGATTGATGTGCCTCGCGCCATGGAGCAGCACGCGGGGTATCGAAAGGCGTTGCAGTCGATGGGCGCTGAGGTGGTGAACCTTCCCGCGGGGGTCGGCCAGCCGGACTGTGTGTTTGTCGAGGACAACGCGGTGGTGCTGGACGAAGTGGCGATTCTCGCTGAGATGGCGCGCGACTCGCGCCAAGCGGAGACGACGCTGGTAGGCCAGTTGCTCGCGACACAGCGGGAGATCGCGTGGATCAATCCGCCCGGCACGCTGGAAGGCGGGGATGTCTTCGTCATCGGGCACACGATTTATGTTGGTCTTTCCACGCGGACCAATGAGGCGGGCGCCAAACAGCTTGCGTCGTATGTCGAGCCGATTGGCTATCGCGTTCGCACCGTCGCGGTCACGGGCTGCCTGCATTTGACGACTGGCGCGATGTGCGCTGCAGAGGGGATCGTTCTTGCCAACCCGCAGTGGGTTGATGCGAACGCGTTTGTCGATGTCGAGGTGGTCGCGGTTGACCCGGCGGAGCCTTGGGCGGCCAACGCGCTGCCGATGGGTGGGGCGACATTGATGTGCGACTGCTTTCCCCGGACGCGCGAACTGCTCGAATCCATCGGCGTGACAACGATCACCGCTGACGTTGGCGAACTGATGAAAGCGGAAGCGGGGCTCACCTGCATGAGCCTGATCTTTGAAGGCGAGTCGGAGCCGATGCTCGAAGCGCTCGAGGATTACGCAGAGATTCAACTCAGTTTTGATCGGAAGTCGGGACGTTCGTCTGTCTCGGGGTGAGTGTGTCGATGCGCGTCGGATGGACGATGCGGAGTTTCAACGCTGGGTCGATGCGCGAATCACCCGTCACTCCAATGATCTGGCCGAGCCGACCGTTGAGGTCGATGCCTTCGTTGGGAACGAGGTAGGCGAGCGTTCTGCCGCTGCCGCCTTCTACGCTTTGCAAGCGATACATCAGGGGGAGCGTTCGGCCGTTGTACAGGGCGCTGGCGGTCAGGCGCCCGACGAGTTTGTACGGGCGGGTGCGGTCGAGGAGCGCCAGCTTCGTGCCGATGGCTTCAGCGTCCGCGTCAGCAGCGGCGCTCGCTTTGTCGAGCTCGTCGAGATTCTGCTGAAGCTGCAGGCGAACTTCCAATAGCGCGATTCGTGTTGACACCGCTTTGAGGACGGGGAGATCGGAGTCGCCGTGCGTCAGTTCGCCGGCAAAGCGGAGATATTCCGCGATCAAAGGCTGGATCTCTTCTTCAGCGATCGGTTCGAGGATGAGCGCCTTGTACGCTTTATCGAGACTGCCGAGCGTGACCATCGAGTCTCTCGCATCGCCACGATTCATGGGGCGAGCGGGCTCGGTGTCGTGGAGCGGGTTCTGCATCGAGTGCGGCTGAGAAGCATCAGCCAGCGTGGCGCTCTTGTTCAATGGCGCCGTTTGCGATGGTGGAACTATTCTTTGAGTTTGCGGAGCGGGCGTTTGTAGTGCGGTCTGGATTGGTGTTGTCTCACGAGGCGCTGGCTCAGTATGCGCGGGCGTTGACAGCTTGGGCAAACTTAGTGTGACAGGCTTCTTGTCGGGCGTCGCAGCGATCGTCTCAGTCGGTTTGGGCGCAGGCTTGGAGGCGACCG
>CAYMQF010000102.1:3024-7503 GCA_964392425.1 uncultured Phycisphaeraceae bacterium | reverse complement strand
AACCTGTTTTTCCAAGGCTTGGGGACAGCCGGGCTGACCACAACAAGATCGGCGTTCCTGAAATCCTGTTCGCCGTGGCCGCCCAATCGAAGTTCGACGGCGCCAGTTTCAACCAAATCTTCAATAGCCAATAATGGTTGAGCCAGACTCTCCTTTGAGGCGAGATCGGTCAGCACAAGCTTGGCCCTTTGCCCTGCGAGCCACCGCACCGCCCCGGCGCCCCCGCCAAAGCGACCCAGCCCCATCACCACCACTCGCCTGCCCTCCAGTTCACGCTGCATGAACACACTCTACGTTGAGTTTGAGTGACCAGTGGGACGGGCGTCTCGCCCGTCAATGAACCACCTTCAACGGGCGAGACGCCCGTTCCACTATTTTGCTTCCCAAGACGGCGCGTTTTGCTGCGTCATGATTCGTCGGACGGTACGCTGCGCATTATGAAACATGCACTGCTCGCCGTCCTGCTTTTGTCGACCAGTTTCGCGCTGACATCCCTCGGCTGTGCTGCTCATGGGCTAGGCCGCCACGGGCACATGCTCCTGCCGCCCAATCCACCGGGCGCCGACGTCCGCGCGATGCTTGATGACATCTCCCCTACTGCAATGAAGCAATACGTTGACACGCTCGTTTCCTTTGGCACTCGCCATGCGCTGAGCGACACGGTCAGTGACACGCGAGGCATCGGCGCCGCCCGCCGGTGGATCAAGTCTGAGTTTGAGCGCTTCAGCGCGGAGTCAGGCAGAACGGGCGACCTCGCACTGCAAATCTCTTTCGATTCGCACCATATGGGGCCTGATGGAAATCGCGTTGATGTGCCCGTTGACATTGTCAACGTGGTGTGCGTGATCCCGGGCGCGATGCCTGAAGCGCGCGATCGGCTCTACTACGTCATCGGGCATTACGACTCGCGCAACAGCACGACGATGGACCGCGTCGGCGATGCGCCAGGCGCGAACGATGACGCTTCGGGAACCGCGGTTGTACTCGAACTTGCGCGCGTGCTCTCCAAACATCGCTTCGATGCAACGATTGTTTGCATGGCGACTGCTGCGGAGGAGGAAGGGCTTATCGGCGCCACGTTCCATGCCAATGCTGCTGCTGAACAAGGCAAGGATATTCGAGCGGTGTTGTCCAACGACATCGTGGGTGATCCATCAAGCCCCTTCGGCGGGCGGTATGACAAACAGGTCCGTGTTTTTTCGGAGGGCGTGCCTAGGAAAATGGAAGAGGGCGATCTTCGGCGATTGCAAGGTCTTTCTTCTGAAAGTGATTCGCCATCCCGGCAACTCGCGCGGTACATCGCAGAGGTTGGAGTGAGCGATCGCCTGTCGGTGCAGGCGATGCTTGTCAATCGTCCTGATCGGTTTTTGCGAGGCGGCGACCACACGCCGTTCAACAAGCTGGGCATCGCGGCGGTTCGCTTTACGGTGGTCGAAGAGAACTACGACAGGCAGCATCAAGACATCCGCATCGAAAACGGCGTCCAATATGGTGATCTCCCCGAGTACGTCGATGGTGAGTATCTCGCTGGAGTCGCTCGGCTCAACGCGGACGCCATCGCACGACTGGCCAACGCGCCTTCATCGCCCGGTCGTGTCAGGCTCATTGTCGCCAAGCTGACGCCTGACACGACGCTGCGGTGGGAGCGATCTCGGGAGCCTGACGTCGCGGGGTATGAGGTCGTCTGGCGTGCGACGACGAGCCCCGTCTGGACGCACTCGATCGATGTCGGAAACGTCCAGGAATACACGCTCAAGCTGAGCAAGGACAACAACTTTTTCGGCGTGCGAGCCTACGACGCGGACGGGTATCGCAGCCCGGTTGTTTTCCCACGCGCAGGTCGTGAGTAAACCATGCGGACTGTGCACGCTGAGAACCCCCCATCATTGGTGAGGATCGCGCTTTGCGTTGATTCGCTCCCCCGGGCAGGTCGATATCCCCATGTCAGGGGAGGTCCCCGGATACATAGCCCAACCTGACTCGTTGGACGCAGATTGTTTTATCGGGCGGGAGCAACTCGCACCCGTCGGTTTCGCGTGAGTCTCACCGAGAAGAAGAATCGTGGATGAACACATTTTTCATGATGCTCTCCGGCTGACCATCGCCCAAAGAAGCGACATCCTCGATTCGCTCGATCTGACCTCTTCAATCGACGACGCGGAGAGTGGAAACGATCGGCGCCAAGGGCTGGACATCCGCCTGCCGTACCGAAAGAGCGATGTCGAGTTGGTCGTTGAGCATCCGGGTGGCGGGATTTCACGCTTTTATGTGGTCGGTCGAAACCTTACTCCCAGAGGGTTTGCGTCTCTCCACGGCGGATACCTCCACGCTGGGGCCAAATGCCGGATCAAGCTGCCCCTGGCGGTTGGCGGATCGGCGAGCATCCGCGCGTCGGTTCTGTGGTGCCGACATGTGCGGGACCATATCCATGAAATCGGATTTCGCTTTGAACAGCCGATTGATCTCTGGCGTTTTGTGGAAGGCGCCGAAGCTGCGGTCGACGCGACCAGCAGGATCGACCCATCAGAACTTGAGGGCAAAATAGCCATCTTCTCTGATCTTGAGTTGATGTGCGAAGCGTATCAGCACGAACTCAGAGAGACTCAACTTGAAGTGAATGTCTATTCCAAGCTGGAGGATCTGCTCGAATCAATCGGCTCAAAATCGATTGACCTCATCATTTGCGATCTCGATCTGGACAAAACTGACGCGATTGCAACGATGAAACAGATTCGTGAAAAGTCGTATTTCGGCACTCTTCTGATCGCGACCGGCGAGCCAAGTTCGCAGCGTCTTCAACCGATCCGGGCAGCGGGCGCCGACGGCGTGCTTCGCAAACCGTTTCGCCCGATGCCGCTTTTTGCGGTCCTCCTTGAATGGCTCACCATGTCCAACTCGGATTCGACCCAGGCTGATGCGTCGACCGAATACGCCGTCCGCGATGGTGTTCAGCCCCTGCTCGACAAGTTTGTGTTGATGGTAATAGAAATCTCCAGCGAACTGACCAAAGGCATGGAGAATGACGACCTCGCGGGTGTTCGGGCGTTGTGCCGACGACTCTACGAAACCGCAGGCGTCTTCGGGTTCGCGGGACTGTCCAAATCCGCTCGAAGCGCCATGACCGAGCTGGACGCGTCCTGCTCCATTGAGGAGTCGAAAACTCAGCTCCTGAGCCTGCTCCTGATTTGCGGTCGGGCGGAGGCGGCGCTGACCGCCGGTCGATCCGCTTCAAAGGCGGCTTGAACCCAACCCCCTCCATCGACGACTCTATGTGCGGAGCAACCTATGCGACGCACCGCCGATGACATCTACAACGAACTGCTCGTCCTGCGAAGTCAGGATGGAGACGTCGATGCGGTGGAGAAACTGATCCATCGCTGGAGCCCCCGGCTGCTCCGTCACGCCTACCGACTCACCGGCGATCGAGACGCCGCTGCTGACACCGCGCAGGAAGCGTGGGTCGCCATCATGCGAGGGCTCGCCCGCCTGAACGATCCGGCGCGTTTTCCCGCATGGGCCTACCGCATCACCACATTCAAATGCGCCGACTGGACACGCCGGCGATCGCGCGACCGAGCCCACCACGACCATGATGTCCAAAGACAACGCGATCTCGACAACCGGGCAGATGAACCAAGCCAATCAAATGATGCTGTTGAATTGCTCAGGCATGCAATGCGTCAACTCGGCGGCGAGCATTACGCCGCTTTGTCACTGCATTATCTCGATGGATTGAGTGTCAAAGAGATCGCCAGCGCGATGAACATTCCCAAAGGCACCGTCAAATCACGCCTGCATCACGCACGGCAAATACTGAAAACAACAATGGAAAGGATGAATCATGAATAAGTTTGACGACACGATCAAAGCAGCGTTGCGAGATGACAATGAAGATTTGCTCAAAGATTTCGACGAGCCGGGGATCTTCTCCCAAGCGATGACGACTCTGCGTCGTGGCCCGCGTTGGTCCAAAATATTCGTATTCACGTTCTCGTTTGTGTTCTTCCTCTTGCAGATTTGGACCGCAATCCGGTTCTTCCATGCAACGGAAATCCAGCACATGATCGCCTGGGCGACCGGTTTTCTCACCTGCGGTATGGCCGTGGGGATGCTGAAAATGTGGTTCTGGATGCAGATGGACAAGTACGTCGTGCTGCGCGAGGTCAAACGCCTGGAGCTGCAGGTCGCCCGGCTGTCCAGCAGGATGGAGTGACACACCGATCCCGGGCTGCAATGCCTGTTCAGTTTGCAACTGGCGCCGGGCTATCGTTTTCGATCGGCTCACCAGCCAGCGCTGCGAGAGTCTGCGAGATCCGGCCCAGCCGATCGCGGACGTTCTGATCGCTGACAGACGCGCTCTGATAGGCACTGACCGCCTGCCCGAAGGCGTCGCGAACCTGACCCTGTGTTTGACCGAGCTCAGTCTGGACGCGCGACTGAATCGATGCGAATTGACTGGCCAAAGTCGATGATGGATCA
>CAYMQF010000102.1:0-2924 GCA_964392425.1 uncultured Phycisphaeraceae bacterium | reverse complement strand
CTGGACGCGCGACTGAATCGATGCGAATTGACTGGCCAAAGTCGATGATGGATCAGCGTCCTGCAGCGCCTGGATCAGGTCCAGATATCGCTCCATGGAGTGGGCCATGGCAAGGTGAATCTCGCCGAGCCGTTGCTGCGCATCTCCCTTGGAAATAGCTGCAGCAGATCGCTCGAGCGACCGGGCTTTGGCGATGGCAGCACTCGCATTGGAAGCGTGCTGGACGGCGCTGGCCCACGCTGCGGCAAGATCACCACTGCGGATGGTCTCGATGTTGTCGAGAATCTCCCCAGCTTGCTTGGTGGCGGTTCGCGCGTCCGCCCGCGCTGACAGCTCGGACTGTTGGGCGTCGGCGCCTCGCTGTTCGATTCGCGAGCGAGTGTCAACAAGATGCGAACGCTCTTCCTGCAAACTTTTCAAGATGAGGTCCTGCTCAGCGATAAGAGGCTTGACCTTTTCTGTTTGAGCCAGATACTCCGCGGATTCAACTTCATGCCCGCCGCCTTCTCGCTGCAGGGCGTAGGCTTTTTTGGAGAGTTCTGCAGCCTCAGCTGCCGACGCGTCGAGCGCCTGGGTGCGAAGCTCGCCCGCTTTGATGCGGAAGACGTCCGCCTCTTTTAGATGCGAGGCCGCCAGAGCTTCGAGACGACCATTTTCTTTTTGGAGTGTCGCCCGGGCGGTTTGGGTATCCGCGACACGAGCGTCGAGTTCAGCAAGAGTCTGGTCGAGCTGCGCAAGCTCAGGCGCCGTGTCGATCATGGAAAGCGCCTCGGCAAATGAACTGCTTGCCTGCGCCAAATCGAACGAAGCTCGCAGGCGTGTCGCATCATCAAGAAGTCGTCGTTCCATCTCGCTTGCATTCGTCGCTGCGATCTGCGCCAATCCACTCTCAACCCGGGAGATGAGCAGTTGCGCTGCCGATTGCTGAGCGGGCGTGCCCGACCGAGCGACGGTTTGCAGACGCGGAACCGACTTCGTGTAGATCTCCGCGCGTCTTTGAGGAGGAGCCGAGGCGGACCCTCCCGGATGGATCGCAGCAAGTTCACGCTCCACCGCAGCGAGATCCGCCGACGCAGAATCCTGATCATCGCAACTGATCATCGAAAAAGCCGCGACACACACCAAAGCCAAGATAGTTTTCTTCACCATAATCTTCATCGTATTGGAGCCTGCTGACGGTCGCATGATGGATTCCTGAACACAATCCCTGAACACAAAGGGTCGCCCCGTTCACCCTCTGGAACTGGCGGGAGGTGAGTGTAGCAGCCCTTAGCGGTTTGACGCAGAGTCATCCGCATTCAGCGGGGCTGCGGTTCCTTCGACGGGCTGGATTCGTCGGTTTTCGTGAAATCGCCTGACCCCGCAGCGGGCGGCTGGTAGGCAATGGGAATCTCGACGCGAGGCGTGCGCATCGCATTGATCCACTCCACCGCCTGCCTGTACCGACGGCTGTCCATCGCCCGGAAAATCGGCTTCCACCCCCGGACCCCTGGATGTGGGAATGCGGACATATGCCCCGGCAGCCCAAGCTGGAGCAACGGCGAACGATTGGGATTCTCATAGTCAATCAACGGGCGACCGTCGTGCAGCGTCGACCGCTCGACGATCAGAAAGTTGGTCATGGAGCTGCGCTCGGTGCGAGGCTGTCGGTTGTAGAGCTTGATCCCGACCGCGTTTTTCCCGCCATGACATCGCGTTGTGGAGCAGTTGTTGACGAGCCAAGTTGCGTTGACGTTGTCGCGGAACAGCCGAAGCGCCTTGGGTATGCCGAGCACCTTGACCTGCCCGTAGAGGTCGCGCGCCCGCAGCCGAAACATCGTCTCGAGGATGTCGATCGGATCGCGATGGTGAAACGCTTCTCGCCCTTCTTTGGTCGTCGGGATGGAGGGATCATCGCCGTATTGATCGAGGAGCGCATTGATGGTCTTGCGTTCAATGATGACTTTGGGCGGGTTTTCAAGATCGATCTCCCACACCTTGAGAAGATTGATCTGCGCATCGGTGAGCATCGGAAACTCGCCTGGCAAAGGTCGACGCGGACGAACCGGGTCAGCCTTGTTTTTGGACGGCCGCCGGGCGTTGTCGCTGCGCTGGCGATCGCGGAGCCGACGCTCCTCCTCGACCAACCGATTCAGGCGGATCGCGTTGGGATTGTTCGGCTCCAGCACCAGCACCTGCGACAACTCGTCCAGCGCTTCATCCAAGAGCTTGTTGGCGCGGAGCCATTCGATCAGCATGAGGAGCCGTTCGACATCCGCATCGTCAATGACCGACCGCATCGATTGATATCGCTCGACCGCTGGCCGTTGAGGCGTCACCTGATCGATCTCGTCGATGGGGATGCGCGTCTCGATGGAGCCGATGCGAACGGTGAGATAGCGGGCGTCGCGAGAAATGAAGACGCCGGTGAACCGTTGCCTGTTGAGCAGGCTGATGATGACGTCCGTGCCGGGCTTCAGGCTGGGGCGCATTTCCTCAGGCTGAGCAGAGGATTCGTCGGCGGGTTGCGAACTGGAATCAGTCTCGCTGGCTGGCTCTTTGGCTGGCTCAGCCTCAGCGGGGCTCGCGGGAGGGTCCGCCCATGTCAGGGCCAGACTGGCGATCGCCAGCAGGAAAAGGATCGCAGTGAAGGTTCGTCCGGTCCGCATGGTTCGATTGTCGACTCCTGAGAGCTGCTGTCCAGCGGGACAGATTCGCACCCCGGCCCCGAGCGGTTCGCCTGCCCGCCAAAGATGAGTGAATAATGCGATTTTTCTACCTCTTCTACCTATTGGGAGTGATTCCTCTGACTCCCTCTCCCGCTAGCCGGGACTGGAGTGAGGGGTTCCTACTTCTCTGTTCTGACCTCCTCTCCCGCTGGGAGAGGGCCGGGGAGAGGGGTTCTGAGTTTGTTTCGAGTCACACACGCTCAACGACCAACATGT
>CAYMQF010000101.1:1411-7558 GCA_964392425.1 uncultured Phycisphaeraceae bacterium | reverse complement strand
CCGACGCAGGCAGGCACGCAAATGCGTTCAGCAGAAAAGTTTAGGCGAAAGCGGGTGAAGGGAATCGAACCCTCGACATTCAGCTTGGGAAGCTGACGTTCTACCGCTGAACTACACCCGCAGCGAGATCGATTATACCCCGGATCGCTCGACTCGCGCAGCGGCGCATCAGGACACTCCAGATTGATACAAGGGCGTCGATGAAAAAACGACGAGCCGGTGAGGACTCGCCGTCACATAGGAGAAAAACAGAACGGAGCTATCGCGACGGGGTTTCACGCTGATTTCAGCGTCGGCGTCATTGGCCGGTCGTGAGATAGACGAATCGCAAGCCCGAGCGGGTGCGGACGGTCAGGCGGACGCCATCCTTCAGATCAACTTTGTCCAGTATCTTCCGCAGCTGTGACAAAGACTCCACAGGGGTGCTCTTCACTGCGACGATCACATCGCCTCTTTGGAGCCCGGACTTCGCCGCGGCGCCGATCGGTTCAACACTGTCAACCAGCACGCCGGTGGCGGAATCGCTGAGCCCCATCTGCCCCGCGATTTCGGGCGTGAGTGTGCGAAGCTTGGCGCCGATTTGATCGGACAATCCGGAGTCGTGGGCTTTCGGGGTATTGCCAGAGTCCGCAACTTCGATTCGCCCGATCTTGACGACGAGTGTGCGCGATCGACCATCGCGGTAGACATCCACATCGACGCGCGAGCCGGGCTTGATCCCCGCGACTCGTAGGCGGAGTTGGGTGGCGCTCGAGACAGGTCGGTCGTCGATGGCGGTGATGATGTCGCCTTGCTTGAGGCCGGCCTCCGCAGCGGGGGTGTCGGGCTTCACTTCAGAGATCACGGCGCCTGCCGTTCCTGTGAAATCAAACGACTTGGCAAGCTCGGGCGTGACATCCTGGATCAACACGCCGAGGAATCCGCGCGTGACATGCCCGACATCAATGAGTTCGCTTTGGACAGCTTTGACCATATTGATGGGAATGGCGAAGCTGATTCCGTTGTTGCCGCCACTTCGGCTGACGATCGCGCTGTTGACGCCGACCACTTCACCTTTGAGGTTGACGAGCGGGCCGCCGCTGTTGCCGGGATTGACGGCGGCGTCTGTCTGGATGAAGTTTTCGTAGTCGTTGAGCCCGACGCTGGATCGTCCTTTGGCGCTGACAACGCCGGTGGTGAGTGTCGAGGTCAGGCCGAACGGTGTGCCGATGGCGATGACGAACTGCCCGACGCGGAGCGAATCGGAATCACCCAGTTTCAGTGCGGGGAGGTCGCCTGCATCGACTTTGAGAATGGCAATGTCGGTCTGCGGATCCGTCCCGGCTAGTTCAGCGTGATACTTTCGGCCGTCGGAAAAGTAGACGGTGATGTCATCGGCTTTGTCGATGACATGGTTGTTGGTGACGATGTAGCCGTCCTCACTGATGACGAAACCGGAGCCTTGCGCTCGCTGCAAGCGGTGTTGAGGCTGGGAGGGTTGGCGCCCGTTGCCACCAAAGGGGTCTTGAAAGAATCGCCGAAACTGTTCGGGAATCTGCATCTGCGTTTGTGACACATTCACTTCGCGCGAAGTGCGGATGCTGACGACGGACGGCGACACTACGGCGGCGACATTTTCAAAAGCGGTGGATAGCTTTTCAGCGACGGCGAGAGAGTCGAGATCTTCGACCGTATTTGTGGGCGGTGAAGAGGCGTCGGCATAGCTCGACCTCGGAGAAAGAACCGACGGCGCGTAGGCAAGTGCCACAACGAGAACGGCGCCGGCGCACAGTGTCCAGAAACCAAAACGTGATCGCTTGATCGGGTTTGCATGCTGCATTGGGATGTCTCCTGTGGTGTCGAGGCGCCGGGCGTTGGCAGGAGGATCAACCAGCGCCCGGCGTCAGGACAAAACCATGTGTGTGGGAATCGGTCAACAAGGAGAAGAAGAGAAGTTCAGTCTTGTTTGCACTCTCTTCTACGACGGTTTATAGGGAGCGTGTTCGCGCATCTGGAGAAAAAAAATCAGATATTTTCACAGACGCGCCGCCAGCGTTTCCCGAGATCGAGCCTGACTGAAGGGAGCCGTGCGATGGAGTGGCGCGATGCTCTCTTGTTGCTGAAAATCGAATCGCAGGCATGACGGGGCGGCTGTAGAACGGATCGGAACCGACAGCAAAAAGAAAGTTGGCTTTCTGGGAATCGTCCGGAATAAATCGCCCTTTGCGGTAGTTGTGCAGACGGCGTCTCCCCAGTCGCCTCGTCCTAGGTTCCTCCTCTAACGAATCGTTCGGCCCATATTCTGTGATATATGCACCGGTGCTAATCGTTGTTTCAGAGGGGCTAGCCAGAATGTTATCGGTCTTTCGATACGGCCGGCCGGATTCACACTGCCTCTTCAAACAGGCCACAACACAACGGAGATAGCGATGAACGCAAATAAAACTCGTCGATTGGTCACGCATGTCGTGGCTCCATCCCTTGGCGCTTTGGCGCTGGTCAGCATCGCGCTCGGTGCGGGGGCGATCAAACCCAAGAAAAACAAAAGAGCTGACAAGCATCAGATGAAAAGCCAGATGCACGGCAAGATGGGTGGCGGGGATATGGCCGGCATGGACAAGGACATGGCCAAAATGATGAGCATGCTCCAAGCCAAGGCGCCGGCCCTGGGCTACCTCAAAGCGCATAAGGATGTGTCCAACCCGCAAGGCCTACTCGGTGGACCCATCCATATCCATCTCAGCCAGAAGCAGGGGGGCGTCTTCGTCGCTCTGCCCGCCAAACGCCGACTCGACTCGCGCGTCTTCGGCACACCCGACATGCCCATGATGTACGGCGGCACGCCCGGCATCACCGGTGTCCCACCCTCACCCATGTTCCGCGGTGTCAAAGATGGGAAATACGACCAACTCCAAAAGATGACGCCTTTCGGCGACAAGTTCATGGTGATGGGAGGCGCGGACCTGGAGATCGACGCGGTTGACGCGACGGCCACCGACGCTGCGACCACCGAGGACTCCATCAAACTCAAAGCAAGCTGGAAGGACCACGACGGCAACACCTACACGGTGGTCTGCAACAAAGTGCTCGCCCACGGGCTCGAGTTCCCCACGTTTGGAGGCGTCGTCACCAACCACATGCTGCACGGCTTCACCGGTCTTGGCACGCCGTTGATGCCAACCGAGTTCACCTACTTCGGATTCTGGGGCATGGGCGCCGTCATGAAGAACGGCGTGGTTCTGGACAAGCCTCGCCTGATCCACGGCATGCTCACCGAGTATGTCCGAGCGGACAAATACAAGCTCGCCTTCGATAGCGAGGTCAACCCGATCCGCAAGCAGTTCCACCTGATGGTGACCCCATTCATGCCTGACATGGAGACGGGTCATTTCAAGCACGTCCCCGTCAAAACCGGGATGAACATGAAGATGCCCAACGGGATGGAGATGGAGCTCCCCTTCTGGCATGTGATGTTCGAGAGCGTCGATGAGGACGCCAGCCGAAGCTGATCCGTTCGGATTCGAGTTTCAACACAATCTGAGCCCTCCTTTTTATGCGCTCGAGGCGCCCTGCGTGGCGTCCCGGGCGTATTTTTGCACCCTTTGCCCCGGTATTCCCGACACAGTTGTCATCCAATCTCTGATTCGGTGCGAGCCCATGGCGACAGCGGGGATCACCCCGCCTGATATTCCGCCAGTTGTGGGGTCGCTCTGGTCGACGCCTTGGTGTAGGATTTCACCCCAAATGACACTGCACAACTCACTTCGGAAACTGTCTCGAATCGTTCTCGGCGTCTCGCTTGGAACGATCGTGATTTCTGCCAACGTTGGATGCCGAAACGAACGCTCCACCAAGCGTCCCCGGCAGTTCTTCCCGGGCATGGACGATCAACCCAAGTACAAGCCACAGGCGCAATCGAAGTTCTTCGCCGATGGGCGATCCATGCGCGAGCCGGTCACTGGGACCGTCCCGTTCGGCCGGCAGGCGGCGATGGCGTATGGCAACTCGGCTGAGGCTTTGAGTACATCTGCGCTTACGGTGACGCTGGATCGGCAGGATCTGTTGCGCGACGATGATCGCGTCTACAAAGGTGTCAACCCAGATGGCTCGTATCTGTTGACCGCTCCGATTCGTGAGTTGGAGGGGCTCAGCGCCGGGGATCAACTTGATTCCGCAGTGGTGAGCCAACTTGTTCTGCGAGGCCAAGAGCAATTCAACATCTTCTGCATGGTTTGCCATGGCAAGCTCGGCGATGGAAAAGGCATGGTCGGCGTGCAATGGTCCTATCCCTTGCCAAATTTTCACGATCCCGCGTATCAGCCGGGCGAAGCAAAAGGGCAGGATGGCTACCTTTTCCATGTGATTCGCAATGGTGTGCCCAATCAGCCGGGTGCCGAGCCAGCCCTGAGGATGCCTTCCTACTCCGGCCAGATCAACGCTCGCGACGCATGGGCGATCGTGCTCTACTTTCGTGCTCTACAAGAGTCTGTGAAGGGTTCGATTGATGAAGTGCCTACTCAGGAGCGGGAAAAACTCCTGACCAATCGACCGACCGCGATGGTCAAGCCCGCCATGCCCACCGGGGAAGCTTCTGCGAATATTCAGATGACCGACCTGCTCGTCTTTGAGCCTGCTCTGGTCACGATTCAAGTTGGGCAGATCGTCGAATGGAAAAACGCATCGTTCGTTGTTCACACGGTGACAGCGGACCCTGCGCAGGCGCTCTACCAAAAAGATGTGCATCTCCCGGCTCGCGCCAATCCGTTTGACTCCGACCGTTTGCTCCCCGACGAGATCTACCGCAGAGCCTTCAACGTGCCGGGGCGGTATCGCTATTTCTGCAAGCCACACGAAACGACTGGCATGTCAGGCGAGATCATTGTCGAGACCGCCCACGGTTGACGTCTACTCTGGTCAAATCCGCCAGGTTGCCCTCATGGCGACATCACTCCAAACGTTCCGATTCATCACTCTTGTGTTCCGCTGGCAGCCTTGACGCGACGCCTACTCTTTTTTGATTGTCGATACGCTCGTGTTCAACTATGCAGGATGTCTCTGAAACGAACACCGCTCCCCGCAAGCCGATCGTGATTGGTTTGGCTGGCGGTGTCGGCTCCGGGAAATCCGCCGTCGCCTCGATTCTCGCTGAGCTCGGATGCGTGGTGATCGACTCGGATCAGCGGGCCAAAGCAACTCTCGAGTGCTCCGATGTGCGCGACCGCCTGCTCTCGTGGTGGGGCGACAGCGTCCTCGACGAGAATGGCAACATCAATCGTGCTGCGATCGCGTCCATCATTTTCAATGACACGGTCCAGCGCCGCCGACTCGAAAACCTCATCCACCCGATCCTGGCGTCAACGCGGATGGACATCATCGAAGAGGCTGGCCGATCAGGCGCCACCGCCGTCGTGATCGACGCCCCGCTGCTCTATGAGGCCGGTCTGGACCAGATGTGTGATGCGGTGATCTACATCAACACCCCGCGTGACAGGCGTTTACGGCAGGTTCAGGAGTCCCGGGGCTGGCCTGAGGAAGAGATGGATCGGCGGGAAAAGGCCCAGACGCCGCTCCAAAAGAAGCGAAAAATGTCCCAATACATCATCACCAACACCTCAACGCCCGATGATCTCTCCAACGCGACGCGACGAATCCTCGACGAAATCATTTGTCAAGAGTCGTCCGAGTCGCTAGAATAAGTCACTTCAGTCGGGCGGGCCTGTCGGGTCCAAGCTCGACTTCCCGATTTCTCGATCGTCAGCATTTTCCACGGGGCGCCCGCTCCGGATGTGCGTTCGAGTTCCATCGCTCAATCGAAGTTGGCTCCGAAATGGGGCTGGCGTCGAGTTCGCGAGGATCGCCTTTCAGCGAAATTTGGCTCTCTTCCCGCAGTGGGAAACGATGAGCTGCCCTGTCCCACTTCCGACACGAGATCACTCATGGCTAAGACCTCAACAGCAGTTGCTGAGCAAAACTCCCCCAACGATGCTCCCAAACCTGCCCGCAAGAAAAAGACTCGCTCATCCAAAGCAGCAGCCCCCGCCGCTGACCGCGCAGACTCAGCAGGCCCCCCTCCATCAGACAAGCCCGCTCCTAAAAAATCCGCCCCAGCGAGCGCTCCCGAATCACCCGCGCCAAGCAGCGAAGGTGGAGCACCGCCCCCAAGCTCCA
>CAYMQF010000101.1:0-1311 GCA_964392425.1 uncultured Phycisphaeraceae bacterium | reverse complement strand
CTTCGGCAGGTCCTCTCCACGAAGAAAGGCCAAACAGCACGCGAAAAAGCGCTCGACATCGCTGAGCTTCAGTCCAGCTCCCTCGCTGATCTCCACAAGCTCGCCGAATCGCTCGAACTGGAGAACTACCACCAGCTTCACAAAGCGGAACTGGTCTTCCTCATCTCCCGCGCCCGGGCAGAAGCAGGCGAGATCGTCCTCGGCGAAGGCACGCTCGAACTCCTCCCCGATCGTTCCGGCTTCCTCCGCAACGCAACATGCAGCTACCTGGCTGGCCCCGACGACATCTACATCTGCCCGTCGATCATCCGAAAGCTCAGCCTGCGCAAAGGCATGGTCCTGCGAGGCCCCGTCTGCGCCCCCAAAGAGCAGCAGAAGTTTTTCTCGATGGTTGAAGTCGAAAAGGTGAACAACCACGACCCCGCAGCCGTCGAGCATCTCCCCATCTTTGAAGATCTCACGCCGCTGCACCCCGATCATCGCCTCGTGCTCGAAACTTCGCCCGATGAAATCGAGATGCGCATCGTCGATCTCGTCGCTCCCATCGGTAAAGGGCAGCGAGGGCTCATCGTGGCGCCGCCTCGCACGGGCAAGACGGTGCTCCTGCAAAAAATGACGCGCGCCATCGTCGCCAACCAGCCCGATGCGATGGTCATCGTGCTTCTTATTGACGAGCGCCCCGAGGAAGTGACGGACTTCCGCCGAAATACACCCCCCGAAGTCGAGGTTGTCGCCAGCACGTTTGACGAGCGCTCTTCCCGCCATGTGCAGGTGACGGAGATGGTCATCGAGAAGGCTCGCCGAATCGTTGAATTCGGCGGCGACGTCGTGATCCTGCTCGATTCAATCACGCGACTGGCGCGAGCGTACAACAACGAAATGCCCCACTCAGGCAAGATCATGTCGGGTGGCATCGACTCGGGCGCCCTGCAAAAACCCAAGAAGTTCTTTGGCGCCGCCCGCGCGATCGAAGATGGCGGCTCGCTCACCATCCTCGCCACCGCACTCGTCGACACCGGCTCCAAGGCCGACGAAGTCATCTTCGAAGAGTTCAAAGGCACCGGCAACAGCGAGCTCCACCTCGACCGCCGACTCGTCGAAAAGCGGATCTATCCCGCCATCGACATCGCTGCGTCAGGCACCCGCCGTGAAGAGCTCCTGCTCGATCCCAAAGAGCTTGATCTCGTCTACCGCCTGCGCAAAGTGCTCAGCGACATGAACGTCGTCGAAGCGATGGAGCTCATCAAAGCTCGTCTCAAGAAAACGAAAACCAACGCTGAGTTCCTGATGACCATGAACCTCGGCTGACCC
>CAYMQF010000100.1:0-7590 GCA_964392425.1 uncultured Phycisphaeraceae bacterium | reverse complement strand
CTGGATGGCGGTCGCGTGACGGGCATGGGCCCCGTGCCATAGGGGGGCGCCGGGACGGTGTGGGCGGATCGGATGACGGGCGGTTTCATTGGTTTCTGGCTCGTTGAACTTTCCAACGGCGTTTGTTCGATGCGGATGATCGTGTCGGCGCCTCGCACTGCCTGCCCGAAGGCGCAGTAGTTGTTGTCGAGGAAGGCGGTTCCCTTTCGGCTCAGGCAGAGGAAGACCTGCGAGCCGTTGGTGTCGGGGTTGCTGGAGCGGGCCATGGAGATGACGCCGAAGTCGTGGGGGAGCGTGCTGGGTTCGAGGTCGAAGAAGTAGCCGGGGCCGCCGCTGCCTGTTCCGGTGGGGTCGCCGAACTGAACGACAAACTGCGAGCCATCGGGAAGTTTGGGCACGACACGGTGGACGATGATGTCGGTGTAGTAGCCGCCTTCTGCGAGTGTGATGAGGTTGTACGAGGTGTTGGGCGCCTGGTCGGGGCGGAGTGCGACTTCGACTTCGCCTTCGGTGGTGTCGAAGATGACGTGGCGATCGGTGTAGGCGCGGATGCCTGAGTAGACACGCTGCGCGGAGTCGGGGTCGAAGTTGACGCTGCGTCCGGACGCATGGGCACGGCGCGGGCTGAGCATTGGCTGGAGGACGACGGCGGGGCCGACACCTTTGTGGTCGACGACGAGCTGTGCGTAGAGGACGCGAGGTTTGTCGGATGTCCAAAGGATGGGGAACAGGCCGGCCAGATCCACGCCTCCCGCATCGACTTCAACTTGTTCGACGATCTTGGCGTCGGCGCTGCCGTTGGGCCCGGGCTCGAGCAGGTGGATCGAAATCAGCTCTGCAGCGTCGTGGGCTGTGACGTTCATCGGGATCGGGCGGTTGATCCCGAAGTAGGTTCGGGCGGGTGTGAGTTGGGCTTGAGTCATGGCGGTTGGCAGGGCGGCCAGCACGACGCTCAGCGTCGCCAGGCGGAAAGGGGTGAGTTTCAGAGCGTTCATGATGACGGCGTACTCCCAAAATAAAACAGTTGGCTCGATGAATATACGCTTGAAGGGCGATGCATGATGCAGCAGTCCTCGCCGAAGCAGTCAGATCGGCCTGCCGGGCAGCATTTGAGAATCAGGAAATGTTCGGGAGAACATGAAACGCAGCTAATCAGTCGAACGAGATTATTGCGTTGGTGTTCGGGTTGAAATCGGGGGTCTGGGTATCGGGGACGTTGCCCGTGTCCAGAGCGGCCCATGACGAAGCCAACGGCACGCCCGCGTTCGGCTCCGACTCCGATTTGGGGAGCAGCGAAATGATGTAGTTCTGATCGTCGGCGTACCACGAGACGCTCATGTCCGCTCGGAGGAGATTGTTCCCCGAGCCGTGGTTGTAATCGACGATGGATCGCATTCCATCGGTGACGAGCACTGTCTTTGGATCAAGATTGGAGAGCCTGGAATCTGCAGCGTTTTCGAAAAGGCGATAGTGGAAGTTGATGACGATTTCTTCGCCCGGGGCGATCCACGATTGCGCGTATTGCTCGAAGGGGTGTTCCCCGTCGTGACTCGGGCAGTAGAAGCTGCTTGGGTCGTTGATGTAGTCATACTCAAGCAACCGGCCGAGCCCGTCGTATTGGTTGGGGTCGCCGCCCGCGAGATGCGCGATCTCCATGAGCGCGGAGCTTTGAATGATTTCGTCGCCGGAGCTTGACTCTGCCCCATCGTTGAAGACATTGTCTGCGACTTCACTGAGTGGCAGAACGCCTCGGTGATCATCAACCCACATCGTCATGGCCAGGCCGATGTCCGCGAGCTTCTTCTGGCATTTGACCCGGCGTGCAGCTTCACTGATGAGACCAATGCTTGGCGCTGTAAGCCCGATCAGCACCGCCATCACCGCCATTGAAACCATGAGATCGATGAGAGTGAAACCAGCGTGTCGCCGAAGTGATACCCCGCCGCTCGAATGAGCCGGCGTGGATCCAATCACAATGGCATAACCGCGCTTTGCTTCCACCTGCATCTCCGAAAACGGAGGATCATCAATCTATAGAGTGTAGCAGAGTGGGGGAGGAAAACGCAAGGGTATTGGTCGGAAATAGAGGGGCAGACCAAGATGAAATCAAAAAAAGGGGTCGAACTCCCTGTTTTGGTGCGAAATATGAAAAAATGTCTGCAGAAAATAGCTAAGATGGCGGATCCGAACACTGTGCCTTCGCGTACAATGTGAGCACAGCGAGTAGCTGTCAGGAATACTTCAGTAGTGGCGACGGATCGCCAACTTGAAAACGTCTTGGAGGCTTTGGACAACGCGAGAGAAGAACTTTGCCTGAAAACCAATTCGAGTCCGACGAAGATCTCATGCGACGCGTCGCCGAAAACGACGAGGCGGCCATCGCTGAGCTATACGACCGCTTTGGCAGACTGGTTTATCGACTGGCGTTTCAGATGACGCCGACTCGCGCAGATGCAGAAGACGCGGTGCAGGACATCTTTGTTCGTCTCTGGCGCACCGCAGGGAAATACGATGTGGAAAGAGCCGCACTTTCAACCTGGATCGTTCTTCTTTCGCGACGGTATCTGGTTGATCGACTGCGACGCGCCAAGACGCGTGTGAAATCGAAAGTCATGTTTGAGGAAAAATGGATGTCAACCAAAGACGAGTTGGCTCCAACGGATGAAGTTGTGACCGAAGAGCATTACGAGTCATTGATGGAGAAGATCGACCAGCTGCCGGACTTGCAGCAAACCGTGGTCAAACGAGCTTATCTCGGTGGCCAGACACTCCGGCAAATCGGTATTGAACTGGATCGCCCACTTGGGACGATCAAGTCAACACTGAGTCGAGCGCTGGTCCGATTGCGTGAAAGAGTTGGCGAGGAGTCAATATGATGAATACTTCAGATCTCTTTGAAATGGCGTCCCTTGACGCGCTGGGCCTTCTGGACACAGAGGAGCGCCGCGCCTTCGAAGACGCATTGCGTTCGGTGTCCCCCTCGATCAAGGAGGAAGTGTGTCGGCAGCAGCGGCGCCTGACAGATCTCGAAGATCTGCTCCCCCAGGTGGAGCCGTCGGCGAGCCTGCGCGGCCGAGTGATCGCTGCGGTCTGTGATGCGATGGCGGCGATGGCGCCTCGATCCACCGGCGATGTGCTGGCCAAAATCGGCGCCGGCGAATGGAGCATTCGGCGCAACGTTTCGCCGATCTGGCGTGCCGCGTGCCTCGGCTTTGCCACCGCAACGGTTGTTCTCATCGCTGTGGGATTCCACATGCGAACGCAGTACGACGGCGCGATGGAGGCTTTCCGCGACCGCGACATCACCCAACTGATCTCGCAGGAGTTGGGCGCCTCATTCGTCGATCCGTTCTTCAATCCCAATACGCGCCGCGTTTCGTTTGAGCCCACCAGCGATGAGCTCAACGCCCGCGCCGTGGTCTTGATCGATCCCGAAAGCAAAACCGCTTTCCTCGTCACGCGGAATCTGCCAACGGTCAACGGCGAATATCGACTCGTGATCGTCGACGACGCCGGCTCCATCCAGCAGACGCTCGCCATATTCGCATCGGACGGCCAGATTCATGGCACGCCTGTCGATCATGCCATCGAGATCGGCGACGCATTGGCGATCATGCCGCCTGCTGGTTGGGCGAAGGACAAGGGCAATTCGGAGCCTGTTCTTTACAGCCTGTAAAGCAGCCGATCAAAAAATACAGTGACCCTCGACCCGGCCAAGAGTCGGGTCTTTTTTTTGGTGTGAAAGTTGGTGTGAAAGGCGCGCAGCATTGTTTGTGTTTGATGGATCGGTGGGACGGGCGTCTCGCCCGTCGTGGAGCCAAGTGGATACGTCGAGTGCGGAGGTCAGAACGGTCGACCGCCCACAGCCAGCATCTCCTGATTTTCCTGATCAAACTTTCGCAGCGCGACGGACAGCTTCGCCCAGAGCCCCAGCGCCAAAAGCAACACCACGCCGACCGAGACGCCCCAGACGATCGCTGTTTTCAGGAGCCTGGGATCGTCGATGGGTTGGCGGTCAACGGTTGATTTGGCCGCGACCACGGTCGAGGCGTCGTCGAGCCGGCGCTGTTGCGCGTCGTTTGCCGCACTCACCAGCGACGCAACGAATGTGTCCAGAACTCGCTCCGTACGGTCGGCGCCAAGCCCGGTCAACGAAAATGTCAGTTGACCCGGCGCGGGAGAGGCAAGATCAAGGTCTTTGCTCATTTTGCTCGCGAGAGTCGCAGCATTGGCGAACTCAAGGATGCCTCGTCGGCTCATCCGGTCTGTCGCAATCTCCATGAGCCGCGGGTCGGTCGCGAGCTTCGAGCAATACTCCCGCCACGCGGTGAGTTGCTCAGCGGATAAGGCGCCTGAAGTGTCGTCCGCAGCGAGCGTCGCTGAGGCGATGTACGTCGCGGGAACGACCCGGCTGACGATCGTCCAGCTTGCGACGCCCAACCCGACAATGGCGATCACGCCGAGGAACAAGACGGACATCCCGCGCGATCGCTCCGCGCGCGTTTCCACTTTCTTCGCCCGGCGGTCAAGCTCGATCTGTGCTTGCGCGAGCGCTTTACGCTGTTCAAGAATGCGATCAGCTTCCTGCGATTTAGCGACAAGAGCATCCTTCGCCTGAGAGATCATGGATGAGCGTCGGTGCAGCTCCTGACGAATCTGCCCGAGCCTGGCGCGACGCAGATCACCTGCGGGCGAAGCGGAGCGATTCGCCTGAGATTCAAGCTCCGCGCGAGCCTGTGCAAGTTCAGCTTGGAGAGATTCCAGTTGTTGATCGGCGTCCGCATTCTTTTCAGCGAAGGTTTCGTTTGTCTTTTTGCTCTCTGCGAGCTCCGCTTGAAGACCGGTGATCGTGCTGCTGTGCGAATCGGTTTTCTTTTCGAATGCAGTGATCGTTTGTTCGTGTCCAGCAATGGTTTCCTCAAGGGAGGTGATCGCTTCGGGAGCGATGGCGGCGGCGCCTTGCTCTTCGAGTTGTTGTTCAAGAGCGATCGACTCTTGGCGGGCCACTTCGAGTTTGACGCCGAGTTGTTCCTGTTCGGATGCTGACTCTTCGAGCTGGCTCTTGAGCGTATCAACATGGGACTCCAGCTCAGCCAATTGCTTGAGATGCTCTTCAGCATTCATCACGGCGCCGTCGAGCCGGGTCTGCGTGTCGACGAGAACATGGCGCTGCGTCTGCAGGCGATCCAGCTCGCTCTCGACTTCCTCTTGATCGGTTTTCAGTTTCTCCAGCCGATGTTCGAGTTCTTCCTTCAGGCGTTGCGCATCGCGGTCCGCCTGCTCGACGCCCGTTTGCTGGGCAGCAAGCTCGCGCTCCCGATCATCAAGCTCCTGCTGTCGGCTGGCAAGCGTTTCCTCGAATGCATGTTCCCGTTCCTGCAGTCGCGTCTGTCGCTGAGCGAGCGCCGCCGATTCCTCACTGAGTGCAGCAGCGGCTGCATGGATCTCTTCGCGCTGATTTTCTTCATTTGCAGCGCGCTGGGAGGCCTGCTGCGTCTCTGCGTTTTTGAGCCGATCAAGCTCCGTCTGCAAACCGGTGATGATGTTCATCACGTCGGTGTTGGGGGCGGACGATTCGCTCTGGTTGGCGCCAACTGTTGATTGCTCTTCCGCGGGTTGAAACTGATCGGGCACGGCATTCACCTTGTCGCTCTTTGAATGGCTGGCGGGGCTGCGAGTGGGGGCGCCGCCTCCAGAATGTGGACATCGAACTATCGGCCTTTGGGCGGGTCTGCTGAACCGGATCGACGCCCTTGAGACACCCCAAAGTCGGTCTGAATCGCCTCGGAATCGTCCACTCTTCGTAGGAGGCCCAGAACAGGCGGGGACGCTACGATCCACGGTCGCAAACCCATGAAAGACACGCCGTGACCATTGCCCAGACTCAATCCGTTCAGACTGCATCGCCCGCGATCGGCCCGGCAGCGTTCGCCCCGCGCGATGATCAACTCCTCGCAATCGCAGCGAAGATCGACGCGGGTGATCGGCTGACGCTCGCCGACGGCAAGGCGCTGTACGAATCGCCGGACTTGTGGGGCGTGTGCGCGTTGGCTGATCGTGTACGTCGTCGGCTGCACGGCGACACCACCTACTACAACATCAATCGACATCTGAACTACTCCAATGTGTGCGCGCTGTCATGCGCGTTCTGCGAGTTTTTCCGCAAAGACGGGGAGGACGGCGCCTACCAGCGGTCGATTCAGGATGTTCGAGCTGAGGCGATCTCAGCGCGCGATGCGGGCGCCACCGAGATGCACATCGTCGGCGGGCTCCATCCAACGCTCCCCTTTTCGTATTACACGGACATGCTCTCCGCTCTGCGTGACGAAGCCCCCGAGCTGCATCTCAAAGCGTTCACCGCCGTCGAAATCGTTCACCTCGCGCGCATCGCAAAGAAGTTCCGCAACAACGATCGACAGAGCGGGATCCGTTGGGTGCTCGAACAATTGATCGACGCAGGGCTCGGCTCGCTGCCCGGTGGCGGCGCCGAAGTCTTCGACGACCGAGTCCACGACGAAGCGTTCAAGGGGAAGATTCGCTCCGATGTCTGGCTCGATGTCCACCGCGTCGCGCACGAACTCGGGCTCAACACCAACGCTACCATGCTCTATGGGCACATCGAAAGCATCGATGATCGACTGGTTCATATGGACCTGCTGCGCAAAGTTCAAGATGAAGCGCTCGTCCGGCTCGGCTATGAACCGGACAAGGCAGGCGTCATCACCATCACCGGCTCGGCTTCATCGCAATCGGCGCCGCCTCTGCGCCAAACCGGCTGTTTTCAAACGGTTATTCCGCTGCCGTTTATTCCCGATGGATCATCACTGGAGCGGTTGCCCGGGCCAGGGGGATTGGAAAACCTGCGCACTATCGCTGTCGCAAGACTGATGCTCGACAATTTTCCGCATGTCAAAACATTTTGGATCATGCAGACGCTGGCGATGTCGCAGTTGCATCTGTTGGCGGGCGCCGACGATGTGGACGGCACCGTGGTGTGGTACGACATCACCAAAGTTGGCGGAGCGACGACGCATCAGGAGACAACCGTCGACGATCTGAAGCGATCCATTCGCCAGGCTGGGTTCACTCCCGTCGAGCGCGATACGCTCTATCGGCGAGTCGAACGATCGGGCGCCGACTGGCGCATCGTTGAGTGAACAGCATGTTGTCTCCCGGCCAAACATCGTCTGCGCCGATCTTTGAGCCTCCCTGCGAGTTGGCGCTTACCGCGCAATCATTGGTTGAAGGGTTATGGCACGGCCGGCACTTGTCTCTTCGCCGAGGGCATGCTGACGAATTCTACGATTACCGCCCCTATTCGCCGGGTGAATCCGCGCACAATATCGACTGGCGAGCTGCAGCGAGGCGGGATTCGTTGTACGTCAAACGCCGGCGCAGCGAAGCGCAACTCACCGTCACGATCGTTGTCGATGCGTCCGCGTCGATGGGGTTCCGATCGTTGACACAGAAGAAGGCGCCAACGAAGCTGGCTGCTGCGAAAGAAATGGCTGCCGGACTGGCGATGATCGCAAGCCGACAGGGTGACCGCGTCGGGCTTGTCGTGGCGGGCGATGACGCCGTGGCTTTGCC
>CAYMQF010000099.1:5549-7688 GCA_964392425.1 uncultured Phycisphaeraceae bacterium | reverse complement strand
AGCCCAGCGAAGATCAGCAGCGCGATAGTCACGGCTCCCAACCACGAAGCGGTTGCGCCCGACGCAAGGATCCCCGCGGCAATCGGCCACATCGCCTGCGAAAACACCGCTGCCTCTTTGAGCGTCGAGTTGATCTGCCTCATCGGCAAACCCTCATCCCGATCGCGCGGACGAGGCACAGCAAGCAACACAAGCCCGGCGAGCCATACCAGCGACACGCCTCCATAGATGAATACCGTCGACGAGCCGAGCATGCTCGACACCGGCGTCACCGCGCACGCGCCAACCACAGCGAACAGCACAAACCACAGCGCTAACTGCGTAATACGGATGTACCAGAAGGGCGCCTCAGCGAGTTGGCTTTGTTCCTGCACCGGCAAACCAAAAAAAATCGGTCGGCCACATTCAGGGCACTTCTCGCCGATCTGCCTGCCGACGACATTGAACCCGCACTTGGGGCACGCGCGATCGCTGTCGATCATCGCGCCCAGCATTCGCTCGGGTTGATTGCTTTTGAGAGCTGCGTCGGTCGCTGAGTATGCCATGCTGATCCGCTCCGGAACGTTCGTGCCGGGGAACGATACGCACCACCGCCCCCTGCGGTTTCCGCTGGCTACAACAACGCGCTCACGCGCCCGTCAGCACCGACCGAGCCTCGTGGTCGATCCGCTCAGCCGTCCGCACCGCGGAAAACCCAGCTTCGGCGTCCACATCAGGCCGATGCAAGCCCTGCACCGCGCCCAAAAAGGACTGCAATTGCAGTCGCAACGGCTCCGCATCATCTATCTCAAGATTTTCCACCGCGACGAGCGATTGGAAATCCAGATCGCTCAGGTCCTTCCCTTCCCGCAGCGCCTGACGAAGCACCTGCAGTTGCGGCTCGTTGGCCGTTCGGCGGATGACGACGCCCGCCTTCTTCGCGTAGTCAATGCTGATGTACGCGTCCTCCGCGATGATGCGAATCTTCCGCTCGCTTTTGAGCGCAAGGCGGGACGCGGTGATGTTCGCGACGCACGGGCCGCGCGGCGTGTCAAACGTGAGCCGAGCGTTGCACACGTCGGCGTGCTCAGTGATGACGGGCACGCCCGCCGCCTGAATCTCGGTCGGCTCGACGCCCCCCATCAACATCAACACGAGATCGAGATCGTGGATCATCATGTCGAACACGACGCTCACGTCAACGCTGCGAAACGACATCGGACTGACGCGATGCACCTCAAGAAAGCGAGGCGAAATGGTCAGTTCGCCAGCGCCATCGCGGAGAGAGTTGAGCGCGCGCACCACGGGGTTGAAACGCTCGATGTGCCCGACCTGCAGGACCGACCCGGTGCGCGCCGCAAGATCAACAATCTGCTGAGCTTCATCAACGCTCGGCGCCAAGGGTTTTTCAACCAGACACGCAACGCCCGCTTCAAGCAACGGCGCCACCGTTTCAAGATGATGAGCCGTCGGCACCGCGACGCTGACCGCGTCCACGCCTGCTGCGAGAAGCGCCTCGACCGACGCAAACGCTGGGCATTCGTGTCTGGCAGCGACCGACGATCGGCGATCTTCATCCTGATCGACCACGCCAACGAGCGAGGCGCCGGGCAGCTCCGTATACACCCGCGCATGATGGCGCCCCATCCGCCCGACACCGACCACGCCACACCGCATCGGCTCAGGGGTTGACGACGCTCCACTGGATCCCGAATTGTTCGACTCTTCCATGCGCCCAGCCTAGCAAGAGCAGTTCAATAGGGAGCCGGGAACGCCTCAGCGGGGGAACCGATCTGTGTGCAAGGCGATATTTCTCAATGGACCGCAACTGAGACAACAACTCGGTGCTTCGTATAATCGATGTATAATCGAAGCATCGGAGGATTTCTCGATGCGAAAGACTCGACTTCGTTTTGGAATGATTCTTTGCGCAGTGGTGTTCGTAGTGACGACATCGGCGCACGCAGCCATCGCTCCCACAGACCAAGAGAAAGAATTCCTCCAGGCGGCGGCCGATGGAGACATCGAAGCGGTCAAAGCGGCGCTCGCTGCAGGTGTGGATGTCAACGCGAGCGCCAAATATGCAGGAACTGCGCTCCACGCTGCTGCGGAGCATTCTCGGTTGGAGGTGTTGAAACTGCTCATTGCGGCTGGTGCAGA
>CAYMQF010000099.1:2667-5449 GCA_964392425.1 uncultured Phycisphaeraceae bacterium | reverse complement strand
ACAGAGCTTCAACGTGCAATAAAGGTTGGAGACCTTGACCGTGTGCGAGCCCTTATCGCTAAGGGCGTTGACGTGAATGAACGTGGACCTCTCCGAATGACGGCTGCGCACCTAGCCAGCGAGAGGGGACACGCCGATATTCTCGAAGCACTGATTCAGGCTAAAGCCCAGGTCAACGCTCAGGACATGGCGAGCAGGACGCCTCTCCATATCGCGGCAAACGGAGCAGTTGCGGAACTGCTCATCGCAGCGGGAGCCCAAGTGACTCCGCCTGCAACAGATGATTCACCTGGCTCACCGATTTTCATCGCGGTTTCCAACGGTCTCGAAGATGTCGTGAGTGTGTTGGTCGCTCACGGGGCGTCCATGGAGGAACAGGATGGTCCTGGCATGCTGGTTTGGGCATCGTTTCTAGGTCATGTTGACGTTGTGACAACCTTGCTCAATAACGGGGCAAAGACAGAACAAGCAGGCGACTTGTTCGCCGAATCTGCTTTACTCGTCGTCGCTCGGGCCGGCATTGCAGATATGGGATGCCCAGACTTCGTCACCCCCAAAGCACGTCTGAAGATCGCAAGAATGCTCATCGCGAAAGGCGCCAACGTAAATGCTTTGGCTAATATCGGGTTCTTCGATGGATATACCCCCCTTCACGGGGCCGCGGAAAGTGGACAGGAAGGCATCGCCAGAGTCCTGATCGAGCACGGCGCGAACATCAATGCGGCATCACCCACAGGCATGTTCGTCGGATATACACCGCTCCACGGCGCTGCAAAAGGCGGTCACAGTGATGTCGTCAGCTTGCTGCTTGAGAGCGGAGCAAAGGTCAACGCAAAGACCGGTGAAAAATACTTCGAAGGCGTCCTCACACCACTCGACATGGCGAGCACGCCCGAGGTTCGTGCCTTGCTCGTGAAATACGGCGGCGTCTCGGCTACCGATTGATTAGACACAAGAGCATGTGTTGGACTTCTCAATAACTAGCTCTTCGGGCGGTCTGCTCTACACTGACTCCCAATGTCCGAGCCCACGAACAATAGATTGCCTGTTGAACACATCGTGCGGTGGGTCGGCTTGATCGGCGCCCCCGTCGCAGCGGTCGTGGTGTATCTCGCGCTGGGCCACTCGACTCTGAGCGACCCCGCACGCGCGACCGCAGCGATCGGCACGCTCATGGCGATCTTCTGGATGACCGAAGCTCTGCCGCTGCCTGTCACATCGCTGCTCCCCATCGTGCTCTTTCCGCTGTTCGCGGTGCACCCCATTACAGAAAACGGCGGCGCAGTCCGTTCATCACAACTCATTCGCTTTGCCACGGCGCCTTACGCAAACGAGTTGATCTTTCTCTTTATGGGTGGGTTCATGCTCGCATTGGCGATGGAGCGTTGGGGGCTGCACAAGCGCATCGCGCTACAGATCGTCTCAAAGGTCGGCACACGCCCGCGGCGACTCATCGGCGGGTTCATGCTCGCTGCTGCGTTCCTCTCGATGTGGATCAGCAACACCGCGACGACACTGATGATGCTGCCGATTGGAATCAGTCTGATCGCGCTCGTGGACGGGCGACTGCGCAACACAACAGAAGATAAGAAAAATGTGCAGCGTGACATTGACAACTTCGCCATCTGCATGATGCTGGGGCTGGCGTATGCTGCGAGCATCGGAGGCGTGGCGACCATCATCGGGACGCCTCCCAACTTGTTCCTGATCGGATATCTCAAAGAAACATTCAATATCGAGATCGGCTTTGGGCGGTGGATGCTCATCGGCGTGCCGTTTTCGACTGTATTTCTCGTGATTACATGGCTTTTGCTCACGCGCGTGCTCCACCCGGTCACGATGAAACAACTGCCCGGCCAGCGCGATCTGATCGGCGAAGAGATGCGCAAGCTCGGCCCGACTTCCCGAGGCGAAAAGCTGGTCGCCCTCGTCTTTGTAATGACGGCGCTCTTGTGGATGTTCCGCCAGCCGATTGCGCAGTGGAGTTGGCTCGTCGATCGCGCGCCACTCTTTTCGCGCCTGACCGATCCCGGCATTGCGATGATGGCTGCGGTTCTGCTCTTCGCCATCCCGGTTGATCTGAAGAAGCGAACGTTCCTGCTGGACTGGGAGACTGCGGTGCGTCTGCCTTGGGGCGTATTGATTTTGTTTGGCGGCGGGTTGAGCCTGGCAAAAGCGGTGACTGCGACGGGGCTTGATTCGTGGATCGGGCTCTCTGCGCACAGCTTGGGCACGCTGCCAACCATTGCGATGGTTTTGGCGGTCGTGACGGTCATCATTTTCCTGACCGAACTGACGAGCAACACCGCGACGGCGACCACGTTCCTGCCGATACTGGGCGGCGTGGCGATCGGCATTGGTCAGACGCCAACCGTGCTCGTTATTCCTGCGGCGATCGCAGCGAGCTGTGCATTTATGATGCCTGTTGCGACGCCTCCCAATGCGATTGTCTTTGGATCGGGACGCGTGCGGATCGGGCAGATGATGTTCGCCGGTGTCTGGCTGAACCTCATCGGCGTGGGGCTTATCACGCTGCTCGCCTTTACGATTGAACGCTGGGCGCTGACGCCGACTCTGTGATGACGCTTCTCCTACACTCAGCGGCGATGTCTGCCGCAGAGCGTGATAGAAAGATCGTCGATCGGCTCGTGCTGTGGTTTGACCGCAACAGCCGGGCGCTGCCTTGGCGGAATCCGACCCGGCGCGATGCGTACCACGCGCTGGTCAGCGAGGCGATGCTCCAGCAAACACAGGTTTCGCGCGTGTTGGAGTCGTTCGACAA
>CAYMQF010000099.1:0-2567 GCA_964392425.1 uncultured Phycisphaeraceae bacterium | reverse complement strand
CCGATTGTGGATGGCAATGTCGCGCGCGTGCTCTTGCGTCTGGAAGGCGAGACGATCGACCCATCGACGCGCGCGGGCGACGACTGGCTCTGGAGTCGCGCCAGTTCGCTCGTCAAGCGTGCCGCTGTTGCGCCCGGCGAGCCAGTCAGCAGATTCAACGAAGGATTGATGGAGCTTGGCGCGCTGGTGTGCAAGCCCGCCGGGCCGACGTGCAGCGAATGCCCGCTCTCCTCCCTATGCCGATCGCGCAGGCTCAGCTTGACCGACGTAATCCCCAAACCCAAAGCAGCCGCCCGCAGGCAGACGGTTCATCACGCCTGCGTTCTCCTCGAAAACAAATTGGGGCGTCGGCTCGTGACTCGGCGCAGCGAAGACGGCCTCTGGGCGAAGATGTGGCAGCCCCCCACGCTCGAATCGTCCAAACGGCAACTGACCCGGCGAGATATCGAAGATTGGGTCGGCGCCTCGGTCGAGCGAATCGCCCATTTCGACCATGTGACCTCCCATCGCCTCGTGCGATTCAGCGTCTGGCGCTCCACAGAAACCGAATCCCCGTGTCTGGAAGGCTCATGGCGCACGCCCGGCCAGATCGCGAACCTCGCCCTTTCCAACCCGCACCGCAGAATCTTGCTGGAAATGTGATATCCGGGACGGCTCACTCAGCGTTGCCCCCCACCGCGTCGATGCTACACTTGCTGATCCGACGGAGCTTCCACTTTGATGGATTCGCCGGGGACATGAAACGGTTCGGCTTTCAACGTATCAGGCACCGTGCCCGATCACCGAATCGCGATGACACCAAACCGCCCCATGGGGGCCGGCGCCTGCCGCTGCACGCGTCGTCAGAGCGAACGCCCACTGCGTTCACTCGGAAAGGCTCAACACAACATGATCGATGAAACACTTATCGCCTCGCTCGGCGGGACGGACACCGAAGCTGACGCGCTGCTTCGCGATGCGTTCGGCTCCGACGTCGCTGCGGGCGATATGGACACGCTTCTCGAAAACACCATTCAAGATTTCGCGCCAGGCTCCCTCCTGGAAGGCGTCATCATTGGTCGCGCCGGCGACGACGTCGTGGTCGAAGCGGGTCTCAAGTCCGAAGGGTTGATTCCCAAAGAAGAGTTCGACGACCTCGCTGCGGTCAAGCCCGGCGACAAGATCACCGTCCTCCTCGAAAACATCGGCGAAGATGGAAGCGTCTCGCTTTCCAAACGCAAGGCCGACCGCATCCTCAACTGGCGCCGAATCCTTGAAACGCACAAGGAAGGCGACATCATCGAGGGCAAGGTGCTCCGCAAAATCAAAGGCGGGCTGCTCGTGGACATCGGCGTCCCCGCGTTCCTCCCCGCGTCGCAGGTGGACATCCGTCGGCCGCACGACATCGGCGAGTTCATCGGGCGAAGCGTCCGCGCTGAAATCCTCAAGATTGACGAAGAGCGTCGCAACATCGTCGTCTCCCGTCGCAAGCTCATCGAGATGGAGCGCGAGGAAGCCAAGACCCGCCTGCTCGCAACGATCAAGAAGGGCGACATCGTCAAGGGTGTTGTCAAGAACATCGCCGACTTCGGCGCGTTTGTTGATCTGGGCGGAATCGACGGTTTGCTCCACATCACCGACATGTCGTGGAGCCGAATCAACCATCCCTCCGAGCTTGTCCGCTACGGCCAAGAGATCGAAGTCATGGTCCTCAACATCGACTCGGAGAAGGAAAAGATCGCGCTCGGCCTCAAGCAAAAAGAGGCGAGCCCGTGGGAAGAAATCGAAGACAAGTTCCCGGTCGGGGCGCGCATCCACGGCAAAGTGGTCAACATCGTTTCGTACGGCGCCTTTGTGCAGCTTGACGAGGGGATCGAAGGTTTGGTCCACATCTCGGAGATGAGCTGGACGCGTCGCCTGAACCACCCGTCGGAAATGATCACCGCAGGCGAAGAGATCGACGTCGTGATCCTCGACATCGACAAGGACAAGCAGGAGATCAGCCTCGGCATCAAGCAGACCGAAGTCAACCCGTGGGAGCTGGTCAGCGAAAAGTATCCGCCCGACACCGTCATCGACGGCGTGGTGCGCAACTTGACCAACTACGGCGCCTTCATCGAGATCGAGCCGGGCATCGACGGACTGCTGCACGTCTCCGATTTGTCATGGACGCGCAAAGTCGCCCATCCCAACGAAATGCTCACCAAGGCTGAGAAGATCAAGTGTGTTGTCCTCGAAGTGAACCAGGAGAAGCAGCGCATCAGTCTCGGCGTCAAGCAGTTGAACGAAGACCCGTGGCTCAACGCCATTCCCGACGCCTATCAGCCGGGCATGGTCGTTCGCGGCAAGGTCACGAAGATCACGAACTTCGGCGTCTTCGTCGAACTCGAAGAAAACCTCGAAGGGCTGCTCCATGTCTCCGAACTCGCGGACCACAAAGTGGACAACCCGCAGGACATCGTCCAGGCCGACCAGGACATCGATGTCAAGATTCTTCGTGTTGACCGAGAAGATCGCAAGATCGGCCTGAGCCTCAAGCGTGCCCAGTGGGGTGCGGGCGATGACGATCGACCGGCTGGCGACCGTGC
>CAYMQF010000098.1:0-7750 GCA_964392425.1 uncultured Phycisphaeraceae bacterium | reverse complement strand
TGGAGTCCCAGGGATGGGTTCGCAGGCACCTCGCCGATCCCGACCGCGCCAAGGAGTCCATCGCGCTGTATGAATCGATGGGGTATGAAGTGATGGTTCGCAAGCTGACGCCTGATGATCTTTACGAGCAGTGCAGTCAGTGCGCTTCGAGCATCTGCGATTCCTATGTGATGATCTACACACGCAAGCGAAAACCGGATTGCGATGAATAACAAGCGCACAGAAGCGGAGCGGCTATCGCTGGTGCGTTGAGTTCGGAAAGGAAAAAGTATCTTATGGAAACCACACGCTGTCTTCGCCAAGAGCACCAGATGATTCTGAAAGTGCTTGATTGTTTTGAGATTGCACTGTCCAATGCTCACGAGTCGGGCAAGGTGACTTCTGCTGTTTTCGGCCCATTTGTCGAGTTTTTTCGCGGGTTTGCCGATCAGTGCCACCATTGCAAGGAGGAGGGTCAGCTCTTTCCGCGCCTTGAACAAAGAGGGGTTCCGCGTGAAGGCGGGCCGATCGGATGCATGCTCCGCGAACATCAGCTTGGGCGCGCTCATGTCAAGGCGATCGACGAGGCGCTCGGCGCAGCGGATCGGGGAGATGAGCAAGGCGTGCGAACCGTTTTCGAGGAGGGCGCCGCGTATCTTGATCTACTTCGCAATCACATCCTCAAGGAGGACAACGTGCTCTTCGAGATGGCTGATCAACTCATCCAAGGCGCCGATATGGCGGAGCTGACCTCGGCGTACGGCGACGCGGAATCCGCCCCAGGCTACACAGACACGATGAGTCGTTGCCACGCGATCGCTGACGAGTTGATGAAGACGTATGGGATTTCGAACCCGTGAGTCGTCGCTTTAGAACGCGCTGTGCCCGGTCAGTTCGCGTCCGACGGCAAGTTCGTGGATGGTTTCGGTTCCCTCGTAGGTGACGACGCTTTCAAGATTGAGCATGTGCCGGATCGGGCAGAACTCGGTCGTGATTCCACTGGCGCCGAGGATGTCTCGCGCCTCCCGTGCGACATCGAGCGCCATTCGCGCGTTGTTCCACTTAGCCATCGACACCTGGCTGTGGTGCAGTTCGCCTCGATCCTTCAGACGACCGAGTTGCAGCGCCATGAGTTGGGCGCTGGTGATGCGTCGGCACATGTCGGCCAGGCGCCGTTGAATCGTCTGAGTGTGTGAGAGTGGGCGATCAAAAAGCACGCGAACCTTCGAGTATTCAAGCGCTTCTTTGAAACAGGCGACCGCGGAGCCGATGACGCCCCAGGCGATCCCGTACCGAGCCTGAGTCAGGCAACTCAACGGGCCTTTCAACCCGAGAACATTGGGCAACATGTTCGCGTCGGGCACACGCACGTTGTCGAAAAAGAGTTCGGAGGTCACTGAAGCCCGCAGTGAGAACTTTCGGAGAATATCTTGCGTCGAGTATCCGTCCATGCCTTTCTCGACGAGGAAACCTCGGACGCCGTCGTCAGTCTTCGCCCACACCACGGCAATGTCAGCGCTGCTTCCGTTGGTGATCCACATCTTGGAGCCGTTGATGATCCAGTCGCCGCCGTCGCGGGTGGCGGTGGTTCGCATGGCGCCCGGGTCGGAGCCGCCGTCGGGCTCGGTCAATCCGAAACATCCGATGACCTCTCCGCGCGCCATCTGTGGGAGCCACCGTTCTTTTTGCTCATCGCTGCCAAAGGTCAGGATCGGGTACATGCACAAACTGCCTTGTACGGAGACAAAACTGCGTATCCCCGCGTCGCCCCGCTCCAGTTCCTGGTTGACAAGGCCGGAACACACATTGTTCAGGCCGGCGCATCCGTAGCCTTCAAGGTTGCACCCGAGGAGCCCCATCTGAGCAATCTCCGGGATGAGTTCATCGGGGAAGCGATGGTCTTCAAACGCCCCGGCGACGATCGGCAAGACGCGCTCATCAACGAAACGAGCTGTCGCGTCCTGAATGGCTTGTTCTTCTTCGCTCAGCAGGGAGCGAACATCAAAAAAGTCTGTGTCCTCAGGCGGCATGGTGTTCTCCAGTGCGATTGTTCCTGATTGCTGGAACAGTATAAAATGATTCACCGTGAAGAGAGCATCGATCGTTTGCGCAGTCCGGACTCCCGTCGGCAGGTACGGCGGCGCTTTGAGCGTCGTTCGCCCCGATGATCTTGCGGCCATCGTCATCAGGGAGATTGTCGAACGGTCGAAGATCGACCCGTCGGTCATCGAGGATGTCTATCTGGGCTGTGCGAATCAGGCTGGGGAGGACGGCCGCAACGTCGCGCGGATGGCGTTGCTCTTGGCTGGGCTGCCAGTCTCTGTGCCCGGCTGCACCGTGAACCGCCTGTGCGCCTCGGGGCTGGATGCGATCAACATCGGTGCTCGGTTGATCGAGACAAGCCACGCGGAGGTTGTCATTGCCGGCGGTGTCGAGAGCATGAGCCGTGCGCCGTTTGTCATTGCAAAGGGTGAGTCCGCATTCTCACGGGAGCCCCGCATCTACGACACGACGATCGGTTGGCGGTTTCTCAACTCGAAACTGTCCGAGCTTCATCATCCGTATTCCATGGGCGAGACGGCTGAGAACGTCGCTCGGAAATATAAGATTGGTCGTGCGGATCAGGACGCGTTCGCCTTGGCGAGTCAGCACAAGTGGGCGCAGGCGAAACAGGCCGGTCGATTCGATGACGAGATCGTTCCGGTTCGGATCCCGCAGCGAAAGGGGGCGCCGATCGTGGTCGACACCGACGAGCACCCGCGTCCGGACATCACGCTCGAGAAGCTCGCGGGTTTGCGCCCGGTTTTTTCGACCGACGATCTTGGAACCGTGACGGCTGGGAACTCATCGGGGATCAACGACGGCGCCGCTGCTGTGCTCTTGGTCGAGACAAAGGCGGCCCAGCGCATGGGGCTCAAACCACTCGCGATCGTTGGTGAATCGGCGACGGTGGGCGTCGACCCGGCGTTCATGGGAATCGGCCCGGTCTCGGCCACGCGCAGATTGCTCAAACGGACCAACCTCCGGGCGAGTGATCTGGACATCATCGAGCTCAATGAGGCCTTCGCAGCGCAAGCCCTGGCGTGCATTGGGGAACTGGAGATGGAAGGCGCCAACATCAATCCCAATGGAGGCGCGATCGCTGTTGGACACCCCTTGGGCTGCACCGGTGCGCGGCTGGTCGTCACACTCGCGCACGAGTTAGCCAGAACTCATGCGAAGCGCGGCATGGCTACGCTGTGCGTCGGCGTTGGGCAGGGCATGGCGACGCTCATCGAAGCGCCAGCCTGACAGAACCTCTCAAAGGAGTAGGGCAGGCATCTGTGCAGTGCTACTGATCGCTCTTGGGAACATCAGGCAGATCAGGCAGGCGCGGTCGGTCAGGCTCAGCGACATGCAGCGCTTCGACAGGCCGCAACGTCTCCTTGTATCGGCGCGACAGGTGATGATAGATCTGCGTGCCATGCAACTTGCGCGCTATTTCATCATCGCGCAGTTCGCGCACGATCCGTGCAGGGGCGCCGACGACCAGGGTGCGAGGCGGAACTTGCATCCCCGCTCGTACGAACGCGAGAGCGGCTACAAAGCTCTCTTCACCGATGTGCGCTTCGTCCATGACAACCGCGTTGATCCCGACCATCGTGTTGCGCCCGATCGTGCACCCATGGATGACTGCTCCGTGACCGATGTGTGCATTCTCTTCAAGAACCGTTTCGTAGCCGGGGAAACTGTGCACGACGCACCCATCTTGCAAGTTGCTTCCTCGTTTCATGACGAGTCCGGCGAGGTCGCCGCGCAGCACCGCGGTGGGGCCGACAAAGCACTCGGCGCCGATGGTCACATCGCCGATCAGCACGGCCGTCGGATCGACAAAAGCGCTCGCATCGACAATCGGCGTCACACCCTCAAACTGGTACACCGGCATGCCTCACCGCCTTTCTGCTGGTCTGTTCTGTGACAAGATTAGCAGGACATCGGCGCGATGGCGGAATCTCCTAACGTTTTCCGAAGAGGAAGCATTCCGAGTTCCCGTGCCGGATCAAACGATTCGATGGCGCCGATCAACATGGCGCCGATCAACATCTTGAAGAAGGCGGTAGACTGTGTTGATGAATGTCTGGATGCTAGACGCTGCCCGAGAGGCACTGGCGTTGATGGATGACCACGCGCAGGTGGTTTGCGTCAGGAACACCGACGAGTCCACTTTTCGCTCATTCTTTTTGAGGTCGCTGCTGACATATCACAAAGATTGGGATTGCGATTCAGAGTGGAGTCGTGTCGATCTTCTCGTTCGCGGCAGTGGTGAAAAAGCATTTATTGAGTTTAAATATTATCTTAGCAAACCTAGGAGAATGCTGGACGGCAAACAAAAAGGGTTCAAGGGCGGCGCTGGGAAAAAAAATGAAGCCGAGTTTCAATGCTGTATCGAGCAACTGCACACCACGCCGTACGGCCCTGTCGATAACAAATATGTCGTGCTTGTGTACGAACAGAACGCCCCTGATGGCGTCAAATCCTTCTACGATGACAGCTATGGCGTCCTGACGGTTGAGGGGCCGGTAGTGGCGATCGAACGTCTCGAAGCGCGACTTTTCCGATGTGCCATCCTTGCAATCGAGTGATGGATTTCACTTCTTCTTGAGTTCAATTGGGCTATTCTTGCAACACACGCTGCACGATGCCCTCATGAACGCCCGCTTCGGCCCCAAGCGCGCAACACCGGCGCAACATTCTGGACGCGGAGAAGGCCAGACGCCTGCACTTGGGCTCAGGCACAGCGGTCGCGCCGGCGCTAAGACCAATTGCTAAAAACCTCAAAAAAATATGACTCAATGCGCGGAGCTGCAAGCGTTTTCAGACGCCTGCAGGAAAGCCACCTTGGAGACTCGAACTCCAGACCTGAGCTTTACGAAAGCTCCGCTCTACCAACTGAGCTAAGGTGGCGTGGAAGCAGCAGGGTACCGGCGTGATGGGCTTGTCGCCAGCGATCCGCCTGAATGCGGAATCCAGCAAGAACAAAGTCACAACCCGGGAGAATATGCGAGTTTGCTGATCCAAGAGTGGGGTGGATGCGGGAAGCCATCGCCAGCGGTTGGCCGATCGTGATGAGTGTTCCGGTCGCGGGGAATCAGTTCCAGCTCACGCCTTTGGGCGCTTCGGGATCAAGCTGTTTTTCCGCGCGCATCAGCAGCGAACGCAGCGTGCCCAGTTCATCCTCGATGATCTCCGCCCGGATCAGCGGGTCCCCTTCTTCGAGCAGTTGGTACCGCACGGCGTCCTGTGTGATGAGCGACACACCGACCAGTTCGAGGACCGCCGCGGTCGGCGCCTCGGGCCGCGCCAAGCATGAGGCGACATTCTCCGCAGCGGACAACTGGTTCAACGGCTCGTCGACAAGGAGCTCTCGCAGTCGATCGCGCACCAAGTCGAGATCAGATTCATCGGGTGGCGGCGTTTCGATCGGTTCGAGCAACGCCTGCCGATAGGGCCGATCTTCATCGGGCGGGAGTTCTTCAAGAATGCGCGCCCGGCAGATTCCCTGCAGCAGGATGTTGTATCGCCCGTCCATCAACCGTTCATGTTGGATGACCTGCCCCAAGCACACGGCTGGCCGAAGGCGTTGATACAGATCGTCAATGTCGTCATCGGTTTCGTCTTCGATCACCGCCATGGCGATTTGACCCGACCGATCGAGCACGTCTTCGACCATCTGCTGATAGCGCGTTTCAAAAATATGCAACGGCAGAACCGCATGAGGAAACAGCGTCACCATGCTGAGCGGGAAGATCGGCGTTGGTTTGCTGAAGTTGACACGGACTGTTTCGGATTCATGAGCCATTGCGAACCAATAGTAGGACGCCGAACCCCGCTTGGCTCCCGGGCGATCGCAAGAACCTCGCCAGACGGCTCATTCCCCCAATGGGCCGCTGAATGCGTAGAATGGTTGTCCCAATCATTGCCCACCGCTGTCAGGAGATTCCATGCCCACCGCCGCCAGTCAGACACAATCCCGCCGATTCATCAGCGACCTCGGACCCAGCGAGCGGTTCGGCGGGTCGTTCGCCATCTCCAACGCACAGCTCGGCAAGACCCGCAACGGCGATCCGTATCTCAAATGCCTCCTGAGCGATAAGTCCGGCCGACTCCCCGCGCGCAAGTGGTCGATGAGCGAGGAGATGTTCCGTCGCCTCCCGACCGAAGGGTTCGTTTATGTCGAGGGGCAGACTCAGCCATATCAAGGCGAGTTGCAGCTCATCGTCGACACGATCGAACCGATGGAGCCGAGCTCCGCTGAACTGATGGACCTGCTCCCATCGACGACTCGCGATGTCGCGAAAATGTTCGCCGAGTTGTCCGCTCTGATGGACACGCTCGAACATCCCGCGATGAAGGCTCTCGCCAAGACGTACCTCGATGACGAGATGTTGATGGAGCAGTTCCGCTTGGCGCCCGCTGCGATGATGATGCACCACGCCTATCTCGGCGGGCTCCTCGAACACACGCTCACGCTGCTGCAGATCGCCGACGTGTTGACGCCGCTGTATCCGAAGCTCAATCGCGATCTTGTATTGATGGGCCTCTTCCTGCACGATCTCGGCAAGACGCGCGAACTCGTCTACGACAAAACGTTCAGCTATTCCGATCGCGGCCAGCTCATCGGGCACCTCGTCGAAGGCGCCATCATGCTCCACGACAAGGCCGCTGCCGTCATGCGCACCGAGGGAACGCGCCTGCCGCCCTACGCGCTGACGGTGCTGCAGCACATTATTTTGTCGCACCATCGGTTGCCCGAGTATGGCGCCGCCAAACCGCCATCGACGCCCGAGGCGATCTTCGTCGCGATGGTCGATGACCTCGACGCCAAGACGATCATCGCGCTGTCCGCAGCACGACCCGACATCGAACGCAAGTTCGACCTCGGCGGCAACTTCACCGAACGACAATGGGCGCTGCAAAACTGCAAACTCTTCCGCCCCGACCCCCTGGCGTAAGCAAGGCGATCACGGGCATGGGCCTCAATCGCCAAGTAGTTCAGTGAAATCGAGTCGCCTCCTACCGCGAGGGATTCAAAACCGGCACTATCCGACTAAAAAGCCGGTTGTTGAATGAATGTGTAAACTCGTAGAGAAAATTTGTTCACTGAGAGTTGACATCTGCCACAAATAGGACTAGTCTTGCGTATCCAAGTTGGAACCGAAGGAGGTGTAACTCTCAAACCCGACAACTTGGCTGGCTCGGCGTTCTTCGCTCGAACTCGTCGCTCGCCGGACATCCGGCACCTTGAAGGGTCGACCGCACGGTCGGCCGCCTCCCTTATTCGTTGGGAGGAGCCATGCGACGGCGACGTTACTGAGGATGCAGACTTGCTCAAGCACGCGACCAACGGATCAAAGAGAGATGCTCTCAAACGATCTCAAGGTCATCAGGTCATTCGGCGCGGCGCGGAACGGCGCAGCGCAGATGCGCGGCGCAGTACAGCGCAGCGCGGAACTGTGGAGACCCGTGTGAGCAATCAGTTGCATCAATGGTGACGCTCGGCGTAGCAGGCGGCGCTCGCTCTATGCGAGTCAAAGGGCGTGGTGATATTGATCATCATGTTCTTTCAGTGAAGCATCTCGTCATGGATTCAAATGTGAGCCGTGTGGTTCACGCCATGGTCGGGACACTGCGCTCCCTCTGTCTCCAGGACGGTAGGATCGCAGCACGGCCCGGCGGTCTTGGGCAGCCTGTATGGCACACCGCGGAGGGCTGAGGATGTCTGAAACGACCC
>CAYMQF010000097.1:2676-7808 GCA_964392425.1 uncultured Phycisphaeraceae bacterium | reverse complement strand
AAAGCCTCAACGAGCGCGCGATCGCTGCGGGCGATCTCGACATCACCGCGATCTCTATTCACACCTATCCCCATGTGTGCGATCGCTACGCACTGACAAGTTGCGGCTCGAGCATGGGTGACGGCTACGGCCCGCGCATCGTCGCGCGCGAACCGCGCGGCGAAGGACACAGCTGGCTCGCAGACGACGGAGTGCGCATCGCCACGCCTGGCAAGCAGACGACGGCTCATCTTATGTTGCAGATCATGCTCGGCGAGCAAGTTCTTACGATCCCAATGCCGTTTGACCGGATCATGGGCGCGGTGTCCGCGGGCGAAGTCGACGCGGGGCTTGTGATCCATGAAGGCCAACTCACCTACGCGGACGCGGGGCTCTCTCTGATCGCTGATCTTGGCGCGTGGTGGCGGGGGGAGACCGGGCTGCCGTTGCCACTGGGCGGCAATGTGATTCGGCGTGATCTGGACGAACGGTTCGGCGCCGGGACTTTGGAGGAGGTCAGCGCGATCCTGACAAACAGCGTCGAGCACGCCCTTGCCAATCGTGAGATGAGCATGGAGCGGGCGATGGAGTACGCCCCGGGGCTTGACGAATCGACGGCGAACCAGTTCATCAGCATGTACGTGAACAATCTCACGCTCGACGCGGGTTCGCGCGGGCTCGAGGCGATCCGTGCTCTGCTCAACAAGGCACACACGTTGGGGCTCAGCCCGGATCCCGGTGAGATCGAGTTGGTCTACCCCTCCCAAGCTGCAGCACAATGATCGGCGCCTGATGTATGGGGCGCCCCGGGCGCGAACGAAAAACATGCCCGTGCTGGCTATTCTCCGAAAAATGTCTTGTGTTTTCTGATTCTTGCGTCATACTCTTGTTTCCAAGCTGAGTGACGGCTGGCCGCGGATGGGTGGTCTGCACTGTTGCTCACGAGGATAATGCTTCGCCGGGCAGCGCGGCGAGGGGAACGACGCGCCCGCAGTTGCAATTGTTCGGGCCTGACACGTCACGCTGAGTTCCAATCCGAGGCGCCATGAGTCAAGCTCCCAATCCTTTTGAAACCGCGCAAAGTTACGCGCCGCCAACCGTGGTGCAGTTCAGCGTCTTTCTCGACAATCGAGTGGGCAAGCTGCGTGCACTGATGCAGGCGTTTGACGACCGGCCTTATTGCCGAATCCGCGCCGTCGCGGTGCATGAGGCGTCGGACCACGCGGTCGTTCGCATCATCACCAGCAGCGCGGACGATGCGATCAGCCTCCTGCTCGACACCGGGTTTCCCTATGCGGAGACCGCCGTGCTTGTCGTTGAAGTGGAAGGGGAGCAGACGCTCGCTGGCATTTGCGACAGCTTGGTGCGCGCCGAGTTGAACATTCAGTTCGTCTATCCGCTCTTTGACATGCCCACGCGCACCCCCGCGGTCGCGCTGGCAGTCGACGACCCAACGCTGGCTGGTCAGATCCTCAGGAGAAAAGGGTACACACTGCTGGGCGAAGCGGACTTGGCGCTGGATTGACCCGATGCGACTGGCGCACACACTCGCTGATCTTGAGCCTGTTCACGCGGGCGTTCTGGTCCCGACGATGGGCGCCTTGCACGAAGGGCATCTTGCGTTGATTCGCCTTGCTGCGCAGCGCGCCGGCGCGATGTCTCCACGAAGGCCTGTCGTAGTCAGTGTCTTTGTCAATCCAACGCAGTTTGATGAGCCGGATGATTTCGAGCGATATCCGCACGATCTCGATATTGACATGCGCGCCGCTGGGGCAGTGGGCGCCGATTGTATTTTTGCGCCGTCGGTGGATGTGGTTTATCCGCCGGGCGATACGATCCCGGCTGAGCCGATCCCGGCGCAGGCGATCGACAAAGGGCTCGAAGATGCCTTTCGCGAGGGGCATTTCCTGGGAGTGTGCCAGGTCGTGCGCAGGCTCTTCGTGCTGACGCGCTGCGCTGCTGCGGTCTTCGGCGAAAAAGATTGGCAACAACTGCAAGTCGCGCAAGCCATGTCCGTCAATGAAAAGCTTGGGGTCGAGATCATCGCGGCGCCGACCTTCCGCGAAAGCGACGGCCTCGCCATGAGCAGCCGAAATGTGCATCTCACTCCAAGCGAGCGCCAGCGCGCAGCATCACTCAGCCAGGCGCTGCTCGCTGCGGGGTCGATGCCAACGGTGGGAAAGGCGGAGTCCGCGATGAAGAAGATCATGGCTGAGGCTGGCGTCGATGTGAACTACGCAACCGTGCGCGACGCTGCGACGCTTGAACCGTTGCCAAGAGAGATGCCCCCCAGCGATCTTGCTTCCCCAGCACGCGCGCTCGTCGCGGGGCGCATCGGGCTGGTCCGCCTGCTCGACAACATGCCCTGGCCGATGTGATCGACGAACACGAGTGCACCGCGTCAGAAGTGGCTCGTTCGTCCTGCCTCACCGCCGTCGGTTATGGTGCTTCTCCCAAACCAACTCTTGACCCAAAGGAGCTCTTCTATGCTCACCACACCCTTCAACAAGTTTCACCGCGAGCGAGGCGCCCGCATGGTCGACTTTGCCGGCTGGGACATGCCCCTCCTCTACACAAGCATCATCGAAGAGCACCAACAAGTCCGCACGCGAGGCGGCCTGTTCGATGTCTCGCACATGGGCCGAATCTGGTTCACCGGCAAGGATGTCAGGCGGTTCCTCGAACGGCTGTGCACACGCCGAATCTCCAATATGGAGCTGGGGCAGTGCCGATATTCGCTCGTGTGCAACGAAACGGGAGGCGTGCGCGACGACGTGCTCGTCTATCGGCTCGACGAAGCGGAGTTCATGCTCGTCGTCAATGCATCCAACCGCGAGAAATTGCTCGGGCACTTTGAGCAGATCAAAGGCGACCTGCGCGTAACGATCGACGACCGCACACTCAAGACCGCGATGATCGCGCTGCAAGGGCCGAGCGTGATGGGCGTGATCGAAAAGTTCAGCCACGAAATCCCCCAGCTCAAGCGATATCGTTTTCTTACTAAAGGCGTGCTCATGGTCAAGGCGCTTGTCAGCCGAACCGGCTACACAGGGGAAGATGGCGTCGAAGTGATCGTTCCCGCAGGGGTGGCGCCGATGGGCGTCGGACTCCTGCGCAAGGAAGTGGACTTTGACGACCCCGAAGCGCTCATCAAACCGACCGGGCTGGGCGCGCGAGACACGCTTCGCACCGAAGCGGGCATGCCTTTATATGGACACGAACTTGGCGAAGACATCCCGGCGCTGGCCAGCGGCCTGTCATTTGCAGTCAACCTCGACAAGGCGGACCACGAGCCAGGCGAACCATTCATCGGCTGTGAAGCATTGCGCAAACAAGCGGAACAGGGAACGCCTCGCAAACTGGTCGGCATGATTCTCGATGGCAAACGCAGCGCCCGCCCGGGCATGCCGATCAAGCAAGGCGACGCAACCATCGGCATCGTCACCAGCGCGTGCATGAGCCCGACGCTTAGTAAGCCGATCGCAATGGGATATGTTGACGCTGCTCTCGCAGAGCCGGGCGCAGCACTCGCCATCGACGCAGGGCGACAGATGTTCGACGCGAAGATCCAGCCGTTGCCGTTTTACAAAGCGCCCAAGTGAGCCGGTGCTGTTGAACTGCTACGGCTTCTTCTTGACGCCCATCGTGCGAAGCTCATCGCGCAGGATCGCAGCCAGCTCGTAGTTTTCTTGTTCGATCGCGTGATCAAGCCGATCGCTGAGTTCACTTTCGGGGCTGGCCGGCAGCTTGGGGATCAACGTATCTTTCATCCCTTCGAGCAGTCGCACTTCATTGCATTGGCTGAACATCTCGATTTCGCCGGTGGATTCATAGTGCTCTCGGATTCGATCAATCGCCTGATCGATCAAGATTGCTGCTGCTTTGGGTTCGCGTTGACGGATCGCCATCCCCGCAAGCGCCCGGGCGCGCATCATCAAGAGATACGGCTTGAACGGCGCCAGCGATGCCCGGTCTTCCTCCGCAGCGGCGTACTGCTCCATGAACTCAACGGCGCGCAGGTTCCGCGATGTATCGCGCAGAACCACTTGTAGATTTTCGAGAACATACATCGCGACGTATCGATGGTAATACTGCGAAGCTTCTTCGCGCAGCGCCCGGCAGGCGTCTTTATCGAGCTTGAATAGCTCGGGGTCGCCGCCTTCTGCCATGTGCTCTTCAAATCGGGCGGTGTGATAATCGAGCAGGCTTTCTTTGCCGTACGGCCGTTGCCCATCAGGGCGCCCGTCCGCTTCGAGCTGGAGCAAGCCGAGATCGAGCCTGATCTGGATTTTCGATCGGCCGTCGTCCCCTTCGATCTGGCGCACCGCGAGCTGGCCCGGCTGGTACTCCCACTCCGAAAGCAATTTGGTCAGATCATCAGACATCCGTGTGGCGCTCCTGTCAGACGCACTATCGACTCCGCGTCCGGGGTCAGCCCAGACAACTCTACGCGTGATGAGAGATTGAGGCGCGATGGGAACGGTCCTGCTGCGCTGGATGTTTTCGGACGCCTCCTATCAACACCTCCCACTTAGGCGCCCGATCGCCCGCAGCGCTCAAGCCAACTTCCCCACACGCCGATGCGCACTTGGCAGTCGCTGTGCGCACGCAGCTCGGTTGTTCTGGTGATGTGTGTGCCGCCATCGGGGGACGGATGGGCAAAGGCCGGATCGAAACTGATCTTCAGACGTACCTCCGCGAGATCGACGAGGTCGCGCTGTTGTCTCCGCTCGAGGAGCGAGAGCTGGGCTGGAAGATCCTCAACGACAACTGCCCCGCATCGCGCGAGCGCATGATCCGCGCCAATCTCAGGCTCGTCGTCGCGATCGCCAAACGCTACACCAATCGCGGGCTGACCATGGCCGACCTCATCGAAGATGGGAACATCGGCTTGATCCGCGCCGTCGAAGGTTACGACCCCGCCCAGGGAGCGCGCTTTTCAACCTATGGCTCGTGGTGGATCAAACAGGCGATCAAACGAGCGCTCATCAACTCCGTCCAGCCGGTGCACATCCCCGCATACATGGTTGAAATGATCGCGCGGTGGAAGCAAGCCAGCCGAGTGCTTCAAGAAGAAATGGGCCGACAGCCGAGCACGCAAGAGCTTGCTGAACACATGAAAATCCCGGCCAAGAAGGTTCTCATCATCAAGC
>CAYMQF010000097.1:0-2576 GCA_964392425.1 uncultured Phycisphaeraceae bacterium | reverse complement strand
CAAGAGCTTGCTGAACACATGAAAATCCCGGCCAAGAAGGTTCTCATCATCAAGCAGGCGGTCCGCGCCGTCCAAAGCAAACACACCGGCCCCATCGAAGAGCAAGGCATCGACCTGGCTGTCTCGACCATATTGATGGACAAGCGATCGCCTCGCCCGGACGAAGAGGCGCTCCTCGATGACGAGCTGCGCACCATCCAGAAACTCCTCGAAGCGATCGACGAGCGCGACGCGACTGTGCTGCGCATGCGCTTCGGGCTGGACGGCCGGGAGCCTCGCACACTCAAGGAAATCGGCGCCGAGATCGGACTGACGCGCGAACGTGTTCGCCAGATCGAGATCCACGCGCTGAAAAAACTCAACCGCCAACTTGAAGACAACAACCCAAGTAAGTTCTTCAAGAAGGCCGAGAAGAAGGCAGGCTAACGCGCCTTTTCCTTTGATAAAAAACCCTCAATAACACAACTTTGAGTCAAACAAGGACCAGCCGACGATCCTCATTCGGGTTCTGGCCGGTGTCTGTATATCAAATAAGATATTTTCGGACTTTTTCCTTGACAAGGCATAGGGGACGCTGTATGTTCGATTTTTGGGTCGGCCTTCACGGGTCGGCCTACTTCGGGCAGGCCCATGTCAGGTCGGTCAGGACCGCCAGCTTGGCAAGCGACCCTGTGGTCCGCTTCAGGAGGCTCCCCAATGAGCAAGCTTTTTTTCTCGATAATGTTTGTTCTTGCTAGTTTTGGTATCGCCGTTTCTGTCTATGGTGGACATGATTCTGTAGGAGAGGTCAATGATCCGAACTGCATCTGTGGTCCTATAGATGGCTGCAATGGCATACCCATCACGTCAACAACCTATTGCGAACCAGGCTCAGGATCATTCTGTGTTTGTATTGTTTTACGGGGTCCGGGTGGCTGCGTACAAGGCATCTCTGCATCATGTTTCACGTCTAACCCTTAACTTAGGTTGTGTATGGATGATGGGTCAGTGGAACGGCCGTCCTACTCTGCAGTGGTCATGGCATGGATGCCAAAACGATCCGTCAAACAAGAGCCTAGCCCTCTCGACGACATTGACCGTCGCCCTACGGCAATTTTGAGCATGACCCTTTGTAATCACAAGCAGCGTTGCGGGAGGGCTGATTCGTGCCATTGCGACTCTGCATGCGAATGACTTTATTTGCAACACACAATGACACTCAAGCAGCTGCCAGTTGCCTGAGAGCTCATGCGTGATGAAGAACAGAGGAAATCGTGTTTGCATTCCGAAAATTCAATTGGCGATACGCTCTTGCTGGCTTGATCGGATTCGGCGGTCTTTTCGCTGGGATTTGGACTCTCGCCGGGCAAAGAACTTCACGCTACAACAACGTCAGCACGGCGATTCCTGCCGTTCCAAAGGTCGAGCCAGAAATAGCTGATGCCGATTTTTATGACGTGAATCCAACCCCCGACACCATCGAACAGGCGAGTTTTTCCGTGGCCCGCGCCGCCCATGAAGCCATGATTGCGATGCAGTGGAAGGGAGAAGCCACGCCAGGAGACCCAAAGCCTCTTGTCGATCAGATTCAGCAAGCCATGGAGATGTACCTCACCGGATCGATCGAATCGTATGAGGAGTACATGGCGTCGCAGGGGTTGCCGTTGCCGCCTGGTTGGGAACAGAACAAGGAGCGTTTTGCAGAAAGCTTCGCGCTCACCTTTGAAACACTGCGGCTTGCTCCACTGAGCACACGAAATGTCGTGGTTCGCCCTCGATATGTTCATGGCGACTTGATCACTTACGAAGACGATACGCATACGACGGTCAGTACGGCTTATCGACCGGAGCGTCTTCCACGTTCGGGCACAGAGGATCGTGTCCTGCTGGAAGTTTACGAGGTAATCGTCCCCGCGCAGGTCGTCGATTACGAAGTCGATATAGACAACTCGTCACTTGGAAAGAAAGTCTCAAGCAGAGCTCGATTTGGCATGTGGTTCAAATTGGATCGTTCGAGCCATCAATGGACACTCATGAAGATCGTCATCTATGATAATCCTCGCAACACCGCTGTAGTGATGCCACCACTCTGAAGCAAAACAGGAGAGTTTCGAGATTGGATCACCCATGAATATGAATGTCATTTGCGTTTTTCGCAAAGGCCACGACGTTGACCTTGTGAGCGGCTCCAGTTTGACGTCGTCCAGAGGGAACAATCTCGGCTTCACAATCATCGAGTTGATGGTTTCGATCGGGATCATCGGCGTTCTGATTTCGTTGATCTTTCCTGCGCTGATGAACACCAAAGCCCGTGCGGGTGAAGTCAAATCGCTCTCCAACACACGTAATATCGCGCTCAGTATGCAGGCGTACGCTGACACCTTTGGGCGATGGCCGTTTGCCAAAGCGGGGACAGTTCCGCCTGGCTATCCCGGTGAACCGAAGCCTGGCATCATGACGGTTCCTTGGTGGGGCAGCGGGTTTATTGGTAGCGATAATCACTGGATGCTGTCGAATTTCTGGCCCGGCTTGGTTGCTCGGGTGGCGCCTTGGGAGGAAAACTATGAAACATGGGTGTCACCCGGTCAAGAGAATAG
>CAYMQF010000096.1:0-7983 GCA_964392425.1 uncultured Phycisphaeraceae bacterium | reverse complement strand
CGATATTCGATTATTTGCGCCACCGAACACATCTTCAGTTTTTGCTCTTTGCACAGTATTTCCAGATCGGGCACGCGCGCCATTTTCCCATCTTCGCGCATGATCTCGATGATCGCAGCAGCAGGACGCATCCCCGCGAGTCGACACAAATCAACAGACCCTTCCGTCTGCCCCGCGCGCACCAGCACGCCGCCATCGCGGGCTCGCAGCGGGTTGATATGCCCCGGCCGCACAAAATCATCCGGCCCGATGTCAGGGCGGATCGCAAGCTCAATTGTTTTGGCTCGCTCCGCCGCTGCGACACCGGTCGTCACGCCATGCTTCGGCGCCGCGTCGATGGACACCGTAAACGCTGTCGTCCGCACGGAAGTGTTGACCGCTGCCTGCGGGTGCAGGTGCAGACGATCGCAATCCTCCCCCGTCAGGCTCAGGCACAGATACCCGCGCGCGATCGACAGCATGGAGTTGATCGCGTCAGGCGTGACCTTTTCCGCCGCGATGACCAGATCGCCTTCGTTTTCACGATCTTCATCATCGATCAGAACGATCATCCGGCCAGCGCGCAGTTCATCAAGAATCTCAGTGATAGGGCTCAGCATGGACACATGATACGCATGAAAACAATCCACGACCCGGCGCCGAGTCGCCAATCTTTACGGCGTCTCCTCCAGCCGAACCGACCGCTCGATATCCATTGCTTTTTCCGCCTGATATCGCAGCGTCACGGCGTCTCCCTTGTCGCCAGCAACGATGAATCGGCAGATCACGCCGCCCCGGCTGGGGACACCATCGGCGATCTGTAGCCGACCCGGCTCGTGGCGAATCTCGTCCATTGTCCGATCGAGCCAGGAGTCCAGCCGACCCGCTGCGACCACGCTGGCGCCACCGTCGGCGTCACACACAAAGAGATCGTTGCGGCCGATTTTTTCCTTCGTCGCCAAACCACTGCGCGTCGGGATCAAATGACTGTTGCGCACCTCGACGGTGACGGACCACAACCCATCGCGGATGTTCTTCACTTCGACGCGATCGAAACTGAGGCGAGGCATCTGCTCCGCGTGGAACATCGTGAACCCGAAGTTGCGATGGCTGCTCTCTTCGAGCATAAACGTCGGTGTGTTTCGGCTCGACCACTTGTTGAGCCCGCCGACCAGCACTTTCCCATATTGAGGATGATCGACCTCGGTGTATTTCGTGAAGTCCTTGCCAAACTGGAGCAGATCGCGGAAACGCCACATTTTTTCCGCATCGGGACGGTCGTTGTCCTCCTGAAAATACTTACCAAGCGTCCATAGTTCGTTGGTAAAGCTGAAGACGCCCAGCCCCTCAGCGGTCCAGTTCACGAAACCGCCATGCACCGTGTAGAGGTCTTTCCAGATGACGTAATAGTTGTAGTAGGGCAGCAAATCTTCGCCGACGCGCCCCAACTCGTTGTAGACACGCACGTCCCGCGACGGGTACGACGAACCTTTGTAGTCGGCGCCCGGCCCGCGCAGAATCATCCCGCCCGAGTTATGAAAACTCTGCACCGCAGCGATATTGGGATGGTCGAGGATGAACATGCCGATCGCGCGCGTTTCGGGATTGCTGAAGGGATATTCCCCGGCGCCTCGCTGAATATGCGTCGGCTGCCAATCGCTGGGCCAGTTGCGGTTCATGTCATCGCCGCCGGGCGGGTCTTCGTTGATCTTCCCATCGCCGTCGTTGTCAATCCCCTCCCAGCCGAGCAATGTCCAGCCGCCTTTTTTGCCTGCGGGTGCGCGCTCGAAGATGCGCGGGTCGTCAATGTTTCGCCGCCAACGGCCGTTGGGATCGCGCTTCCACATTTGCGTGATTGTGCCATCGCCGTCGAGATCGTCGTAGGTGTCTTCGTCGAATAGGCCGTCGCCGTCATTGTCAACGGGGCGCTGGTTGGTGCGCGACGAGTGAGGCGTATTGGGATGGGAGAACCAGTACGCCCGGCCGTCGGGGTTCTGACTGGGCAGGAGATAGAGAGCCGTGTGGTCGAGCAACTCGGTCAGTTTTTCGTTGTGGCCGTATTCCTTGGTCACCTGCCAGAGCGTGTACAGCACCGCTTCACCGGCTTGAATCTCGTTGCCATGCACGTTGCCATCGATCCACATCGCGGGTTTGTCGCGGTCCGAACCCGTTTTCGAGTTCGTCACGACGGCGACGAGCATGTCACGCCCCTGCCTGCTCTGCCCGATCGTTTCGAGCTTGACCAGCTTCGGATACGCCTTGGCGATTTTGCGCATGAGGTCGTTGAGTTGTTCGTGCGTGTAGTACCGATTGAACGCGACATCAACTTTGCTCGGCGTGAATGGCTGCGCTGCTGCGGGCGAAATCACCGCTGCAAAAGAAACGAGCCCGACCAGAAGACGATTCATCATTGTGTTTGAGTTGCTCATAGGTTTGTTCTCCTCGCCAACAGGCTCACTTGCCCAGCTTCACGGAAATATGTCTTTCGCCCAGTGCCGGCGAGCGCACGATGACATCGACAGTCGACCCCGCCTCTCCCGCGATGACCCACTGTGCAGCGGCTCGCCCGCCTGACCCATCGATGCCGCGCGTGATCTGTTGGGTGTCACCCGCGATGATCGCGCCGTCAGGAAGATCAAGTTTCATCGTCACGCCATTGGTTCGCCGGACGGTCTTTGCGATGCTCAGCATCGTCGGGAAGTAGCCGGCGTTGACCACTTCGATGCGAACGCGCCACACGCCCGCGCCAACCTCTTCAACAACGGGGTCAGCAATGGACACGCGAGGGAGCCTGCCCATCAGGTCCAGCGCAAAGCGCGACTGCTCATCAATCAAGCGAGGCATCTCGTCAGCAGGCGGCGTGATCTTGAAACCGGGGACAAAGCCGCCAATCTCCACGGCTCCAAGCTGGGGATGCTCGAACTCTTTCCATTCAATGAACCCAGCCCCGTCACGATCTTCATCGCTGTATTTCAGCCATTTGACATCGTTTTCATCGGTCTTGCCGCCCTTTTTTGCGCCGCCCTTGCCGCCGGGATCGGGCTGCCCCTGCATCACCGCACGAACTCGACGGCGCACGTCCGGCGACATGGATCGGAACTTCGACATCAGTGCCCCCCTCTGCGCATCATCCGCCGATTGAAACTCAGAGACCAACGCCTGAATGTCAGCGGTCGTCATGCCTTTCTTTTCGCCACCGCCGGACGATTCATCGGATGAAGATTTTGACTCGCCGTCGCCGCTGGATTCGCCGTCCTTCTTGTCTTTTTCGATCTGGTCGGGACGTACCCACACCGGCGTTGAAAAGCTCGGCTTGCCAAGCTGCGCATACGCCCATGCCTGAAACGACCCAGCGTTGTCAGCGGTCGGCGCCGACTTCATCTTTGTGATTTCCTTGAATGCCTTGCTGATCTTTTCGTAGAACGGCTTGTCGTCTTTGGCGATGCCGACCGGCGCTTCACCCGTCACATCCATCTTTCCTGACGGCGGAATCTTCACGAGCGTGTCATGCGGACCGAAGACGAGCACCGCGCTAATGTTGGGGCGATCGAGCATCCATCGCGCCATCGCCTGCGACTCCATCTCAGAGAGTTGGTAGAGCCCGGCGCCAGCCTTGTGCTCCGGCCAGAGGTGCGGGAAGTTTTTGTCGAGTTCGACGCCGCCGGGGCCGTCTTCAGCAAAGAGACCGTCGCCATCTTCGTCCAAACTTTCGATGAGCATCGCATATTCAGCGACTTCGCCATCTTCAGGTTTGGGCGCGCGCATGAGCCGAGGCTCATCAGCGTCAACCACATATTCAGCGGGGAGCCATGCTGGGGGATTCTTGATGCGCATCATGGTGATGACGCCATCGCCGTTGACATCGTTTGGGCCGTCCTCATCGATCCGCCGATCCTGATCAGCGTCATCGGGAGTCGTCGTCGAACTGTACGAACGATTCGGGCCGGCTTCTTCCAGATGGACCGCTGCAGCATCGGGATTCAAGCGGGGCACGATGTAGACCGTCGTCGCCTTGAGTTGATCGGAATGGTCAGCCAAGATCGACTGCGCGACACCCATCGCGATGTCGGCCGTGAAGAGGTAGTCGCCGTTGACGCCTGCCACGATGAGCAGAGCTGGGCGGTCGTCGGGGGCTACATCTCCGCCCTCCTGCGCCAGACGGATCAAATGAATTGGTCGGCCCTGTCGGCTCTTGCCGATCGTCGAAGTCTCGACGAGCTTGCGATTGCTTCGTTCAATCTGCTTGACCTGCTGGGCTAACTCTTTGGTCGTTGGAGAGGCGGCTGCGGCTGATGTCAGACAGGCCACAGCTGATGCAACGCTCACGAACGCGATCAATCTCATAGGGGGCTCCCATTGTGTGCGCCGGCTGCGCACACGCTGTCGCATCGCCGGGGACTCCAACACTACAGCAGATGCGCGCGCTGGATGCGATCAAAACGGCCACTACCTGTTTTCAGGGGCTGTTGATGCAAATCCATTTGGCGCCCTATACTTGTTGCACCGCCATCATGCTGATGCGCGAGATTCGCTCCCCGAATCGGAAGGGCTCCCCAATGCTTGACCGCCTGCAACGGTGCATGAAAAACAGGTATGACAATCAAAGCGCAGGAAGGACGGCGTGGGTATTCATCAAGCGTGGTGAACGCCCGCCCAACGCGCTCTGGAAGGACTCGATCGATCCCGACCCTGAGTGCGTGCCGATTCTCCTGACAGTCGGAGTGGTCTTCGCCTTGGTCATGGCGTCTCTTGGGTATGTGTTCTTTTCCGCGATCCTGAATAACTTCACACCGCTCGGCGCCAACATTCAAACCATCGCAGCAGGCGTCATGTTTAGTTTGACGCTCGCCTTTGTGGTCTACGCAAGTGTGCGAATACTGCATCCGACTCGAAGGCGTCGAGCCACCAAGATCCGCCGAATCCGATGGATACATCGGAGATTCAGAGCGAGAGCCAATGGAGAACCAGCGACGAGGTTCGAACGATGGGTGGTCGTTCACGCTTCGTATGATTTCGGCGCAGCGATGCGCATCCTCGGTTTCATTCTGAAATGGGGAATTTTTTTACTCGTACCGATCGTGCTCGCGATGCTCCTCATTGTGTTCATCGGTGGTCGCAACGCCGTTCCATCCTGGCTCATCGCGCCGTTGTACATCTTCTTTCCTCGCAATCTCATCGCCGGCCAACTCGGCATGTTCGTCTGGTTTGTCGCCATCATGATGACGATGCATCTGGGAAGAAAGCTCAATCGGTTAGGTCGGCTCATCACCCAGAACGGGCGAGGCAAGCTGCTGCCCGATCTAACGTAAACCGCGCGGATCGAAGGCTCACCGACAGCGGTACACTTGCGCTATGGCGACACAGACAGAGCAACGATCCAAATGGGAACAACTTCTCCTCGAACTGACCAACGTGCCAACCGCTGCGGGGCGCGAGGGGCGCGTCATCGAGTGGATCGAAAAGTGGGTCGCTGATCGACCGCACTTGAAGATCGACCGCGATGCTGCGGGAAATCTGCTGATCTCGCCCAATCACAACGGATCGAAGCCGACCATTGGCGGGCCGATTGTTTTCGAGGGGCATCTCGACCATCCCGCTTTTGTCGTCGACGAAGTCCTCTCTGCAACTTCTCTCCGCGCGACATTCCGCGGCGGCGTCCAGGCGCCTTACTTCATCGATGCAAAGCTGATGCTTCGCCGAGCGAGTAGTGATGACGTTGCTGCGCATGTCACCGAAACTCAAAAGCCAGACAAACCGAAGCGTCCCTTCCACATCGCGACGATCGAACTCGCTGAGCCGACCGAGGTGCAGGCGGGCGACATCCTGACGTGGGATCTCCCCCCTTCCCGCATCGAAAATGGATTGCTCCAGGCGCCGGTCTGCGACGATCTCGCTGCGGTCGCCGCTGCATTGTGCGCGCTTGACGAACTGACACAGACGGGCGAGCCGCCTGAGGTGTGCGTTCTCTTGACGCGAGCGGAGGAGGTCGGCTTTGTCGGCGCCATCGCAGCGTGCAAACTCGGCACGATCCCCGCTGGGGCGCGCATCCTCGCATTGGAAAACTCGCGGAGCTTTGCAGACTCCCCGCTGGGCGGCGGGCCGATCGTGCGAGTCGGCGATCGCCTGAGCGTCTTCAGCCCAACACTGACGGGAGCGGTCGCCAAGCTCGCCCATGAACTCACCGGCGATGAGAAAGAGAAGAACAAATCAGACCGCGCGACGCCGATCGAAGGTTTCAACTGGCAGCGAAAGCTCATGCCAGGCGGAGCGTGCGAAGCGACGGCGTTCTGCGCCTTCGGGCACGAGGCGACCTGCCTGTGCCTGCCTTTGCGTAACTATCACAACATGGGGAATCTCGATGAGGTCCAGCCCGCTGTTCAGGCGGGCTCGTGGACCGGGTCGGCGCCGATTGAGCCTGAGACAATTTCCCTTGCCGACTTCCACAACCTCGTCGAGCTGCTCATCGCCTGTGGCGGTCGGCTGGAACAGGTCGAGCCGATGACCACCCGCCTGGAGAAGCTCTACGACGAGCGGAAATATGTGATCGAGTGAGGCACGCCCGACTCAGGTCAAGGCGCCCGTCCCACCCAATCATTCAGTGCGCGGTACACTCCCGGGATCATGCTTGAGAGCTTGACTTCCATCCTGACCGGGCAGCTTCTCGTCAGCGTCACCGTGATCCTGATCGTGCTGCACCTGAACCTGCTGGGCGTGGCGTACCTCGTCCTGCTCGAGCGGAAGCTCTCCGCGTGGATTCAGGACCGCGTCGGCCCCAACCGCTGTGGCAAATGGGGGCTCTTCCAACCCATCGCGGACGGCGTCAAGCTGCTCCTCAAAGAGGAATACAAGCCCAAAGGGGCGGACCTGCTGCTCTTCTCGCTGGCGCCTATGGCGATCATCACACCCGCACTCATCGGCTGGGTGGTCATTCCGTGGGGCGGCGTGTGGGAGATGCCAACCTTCACGCTCCCACTCATCGGCACAATCGAGGGCGGCCGCGTCCTCGTCGCGGGAGCCAACGTCAATATCGGCGTCATCTTCCTGCTCGCCACCGCGTCGCTCGGCGTGTACGGCGTGACGCTCGGCGGTTGGGCCTCCAACAACAAATATTCCTTCCTCGGCGGGCTTCGAGCCACCGCGGGCATGATCTCCTATGAAATTCCACTCGGCGCATCGATTCTTGCGGTGCTGCTGCTGGCTGGAGCCGTTCGGCCGCAGATGATGATCGAACAGCAGGCAGCGCACGGCTGGTACATCCTCGCACAGCCGATCGCGGCTCTCCTCTTTTTCGTGTGCATCCTCGCCGAAGCCAACCGGGCGCCTTTCGACAACCCCGAATGCGAGCAAGAGCTCGTTGGCGGCTACCACACCGAATATTCCTCCATGCGGTTCGGCATCTTCCTGCTCGCCGAATACGCCCACCTCATCACCAGCTCCGCCTTCTTCCTGCTTCTTTTCTGTGGTGGCTACCACCTGCCGTTCATCGGCTGGACCAGCCCCGAAGCAGTCGGGTTTGGGCCTGCGATCGTCAAAACGATCGTCTTCTTCACCAAGACCGGGCTGACCGTCTCGTTCATCATGCTCATCCGCTGGACCGTCCCCCGCATCCGCTGGGACCAGGTGATGAAGCTGGCGTGGAACGCGTTGATCCCGCTGTCGATCCTCATCGTCGTGCTGACCGCCGTGATGGTCTTCATGGAGTGGACGCAGTGGTGGCAGATGCTCGCGATGAACATCATCGTTGGCGGTGTGGTCGTGGTGCTGCAGCCGATCTTGATGAAGGGGCAGGTCCACAACCACCGCGTCCCGATGGCTGGCTCACGATTCAGCCCGCTGCCCGGCGAAGAGTTCATTACGGATACGACCCCAGCACGCTCGCCATTGGCGCCTCAGGCAAATACTGACAAATCCTCCTCAGGGCTCGTCGGCGTTTCGTAAGATGCCCCCGTGCGATACCTCGCGATTGATCTGGGTGACAAACGAACCGGCTTGGCCGTCGGTGAC
>CAYMQF010000095.1:1841-8051 GCA_964392425.1 uncultured Phycisphaeraceae bacterium | reverse complement strand
ACTTGGATATCGAGCCTGAGCCTGATGGATTGATCGCAACGAGCGATGAGTTTGTGGCGTGGTTTCAAGAACATCTTCAACGCACGGGCGCGCGGAGTCTTGCAAGTGCGACAGGGAAGTCACATGGCGACGCTTGCGATGAACTTCGCCGGAGAGTCGGCGTGTGTCTGGACACTTGCCATGCTGCGGTGGAGTTTGAAGAACCGTCTGCGGTGTTGGGCAACTATGAACAGGCCGGCGTTCGGATCGGCCGGGTGCAGGTGAGTTCGGCGCTGCGAGTGATGCTCGCTAAGTCGCAGGCGGATCGGGCCAGCGTCCTCGAAATGCTCACGACTTTTGCTGAATCGACCTACCTCCACCAGACCATCGGACGTCGACTCGATGGGTCACTGACACGATGGAGCGATCTGCCCGACGCGCTATCGAATCTCACGGACACGGACTGCAATGAGTGGCGCATCCACTACCACGTGCCGATTTTTCTTCGCGAACTGGGCGATCTCTCAACAACTCAGCGGCAAACACAAGAACTGATTGAGCAGGTGCGCCGTCGAAAGCTGTGCGATCTGTTTGAAGTGGAAACGTACACATGGAGCGTCCTGCCGGTGGCGATGCGCATGAGCTTGACCGATTCGATCGAGCGCGAGCTTCGCTGGTTGGTCGATGAACTAAATAGCGTCCGGTGACCGGGTCGGGGACGACCCGGCTCGCAAATCGCCTCATGTCAAGCGGCTAGTAATCTCGTCGTGTGAAGATCCACCCAGCCAGGAGAATAAGGACGGCTTCGAAGCCGAGCGAGGTTCCAATGATGAACCACGGGGATTGTGCATCGTACTTTTCACGCTGCTTTTTACCTGCCTCGATCTGAAGCTGCTGCTGGCGTTCAAAGTTGCTGTCAAAGTCCTCCGGAGCGTTCTCAACAGTTGAGTCAATATCCTCTGGATCGAACTGCTTTCCCTTACCGCCAACCGTTTGTGGCTCAAATATTTGATCCAGAGTTGTGTTGGTCCCCGCGCGAATCCAGCGATCGAGCAGACCAATCGTCTGCTGATTTTTCGGAAGCACCACGAGCAAACCGTTGACCAGCTTGTGCCAACGCCCAAGGGTTGCGACGGTGCGGCGAAGATCCTCCGAATCGGACTGTTCTTCTTCGAGGCGCACGCGGATCCCCGCAGTGTCGTTGAGCGATGTGGACAACGCCTCGGCGAACGAACTGGGATTCTCCGTTTTGTCGAGTCGTGACTCAAGACGGTCGATCCGCTGCTGGGACCACTCCAGACGTATTTCCTGTTGCGTGAGAAACTGACCAAGACCCGCTTCGGCTACCTGTACGACGAACAGCATGAACCAGAAGAGCATGGTGAACAGAAGTGCTGCGATCGCCGATTTTGTGACGACGCCGATGAGCGCATTGAACGAATAGAGATAACTGAAAAACACCAGAACGATGGGGATTCCAAGGAGGATCGTTCGGTTCCACTCGCCGAGGCGAAGCCCGACGACAAGGAACACGCCCAGACAGAAGATGCCCACCTGCAGGAAGACAAAGATCATGCTTCCTGCGTATTTGACGAGGAAGATTTTCCACCGTGTGATCGGCTTGGACAGCACGATGTCGATGGCGCCTTGCGCTTGAAAATCCGGGAAGATGGATGTCGTCGACACGAGTGCGAGGATGGTCGCGATCCATGCCAGCCAGATCGGCACGAGGAAGTTGGCGAAGATGAGTTGAATCAGCGCGCGGTACGCCTGGGAGTGGTCCGCAAGCATCGGAACATCGAACTTGATGGCGCCGAAGAAGAGCGTCAACCCTTCGCTGTTGGAGCCGATGGAGCCGTAAGCGATGACGACGAGTGTGCTGATGGCGAGCGTGACCCAGAAAAGTTTGCGGGCGACCATCATGCGAAATGAATCCAGCAGGAGCGCTCGGGTTTGCATTAGTGTCGCCCTCCCTTGGAACGTTTCTTACGGACGGCGCCAACGTTCTTCGCCTGCCCGGTTTCGGGATCGGTGACTGCTTTGATGAAGAGGTCTTCGAGTGAAGGGCGGATCGGGCGAATCGCACCGATGACGACGTTGTTTTTGCGTAGTGCGTCGATGATGGGCTGGATCGGCGAAGCGTCGATGGTGCCGAGCCGCAATGTCGAGCCTTCCAGTTCGATGGATTCACCGGACTTGAGCGACCCTTTCCAGATGCCGGTTTGCTTTGATTCTCCCGCGATTGGCTGTGCGATCTCTGCGAACAGTTTGGCAGGATCGAGCGATGCAGCGGCGTTGGAGTCGATTTGGATTTCGTATCGCCGGCCCTTCTGAGTCAGTTCGTCGAGCGTTCCCTGCATGGCGACCTGCCCCTGTACGAGGATCGACACGCGGTCGCAGACCATTTCGATTTCGCCCAGCAGATGGCTGTTGATGAAAATCGTTTTGCCTCGGCTTTTCATTTCGAGCAGGATGTTTCGGATGTCGCGCCGGCCGACCGGGTCCACGCCGTCCGTGGGTTCGTCAAGGAGGACAAGATCGGGGTCGTTCATGAGCGCCTGGGCGACGCCGAGCCGTTGCTTCATGCCTTTGGAATAGCCGACTACTTTTTTCTCAGCCCAGTTGGTCATGCCAACGAGTTCGAGCATTTCGCCGGAGCGTTTTTGTCTGGTTTTACGAGGCACTTTGGCGAGGGCTGCGAGGTAGTCGAGCGTTTGCTGGCCCGTCAGATAATCGGGGAAGCGCAGGTGTTCGGGGAGGTAGCCGACGCGCGCCAATGTGGCGGTGTTGCCGACGGGCGAGCCCAGCAGTTTGCCTTGGCATTTGGTGGGTTTGACGATCGTCATCAGGATTTTGATGAGCGTGCTTTTCCCGGCGCCGTTGGGCCCGAGCAGACCGAAGATGTCGCCTTTGCCGACCTGCATCGACACACCTCGCAAAGCGTGGACTTTGCCTTTGTACGTCTTGGCGATGTTCGTCAGGTCGATCGCGAAGGAATCAGCTTGCGAAGAAGTCATGGTGGTCATTGGGTGATTGGTGTCCCATCTGCTTTGCGAAAGATTCTCTGTACGAAATCACACATCTCGTTTGCGCGCGACGAGGTGAAATATGTGCCAATGCTTGTGATAGCCAAGCTCGTCGGTGGAGTCTCGCTCTTCTTCTTGGAGATACTCGATGATGAATTTCGAGAATAGCTCATCCAGCTCTCTGCGGGAGTGGTGTGAGAAGCCGGGCTTGCCCGCCCACTCGTCCCGGTCGCCGAAGAGTTGACCGACGAACCTGCCGCCCGGCTCAATCGCTTCGATCAGGCGACTCCAGACGGTATGAAAATGTTCCGGTGGGCAGAACGGCAGCGAATAGGCCGCGTTGATGAGGGCTGCTTGTGGAAGATTCATCTCGTCGAAAGCGCTCACCTGCGTCTGTAGATGATCGCGGCGGGTCAGATCGAGTTGAGCGAGGAGCCGATCGATTGCCTCTGGCTCCGAGTCAATCGCGAGAACCCGCCAGCCGCTGCGGAGAAGTTCCACGGTGTCGCGCCCCTGACCACAACCGAGATCCACCGCAAGGTTGCCGGTCGGCGCCCCCTCCTGCTCGAAGCTCCCAATCGCCTTGAGCAACAGCGGTCGCGGCGGCGTGTCGGCCATCGCGTCAAAGTAGCCCGTCCAGTTTCGAGACTGGGCGAACCACGCGGCGCCGTGCGCCGGACTCGATGCTGAGGTACCGTCATGTCCCATGCGACACACTCTACGGGACTTCATCGCTGAACTCGACGCTGCGGGCGAACTGACGCGCATCGCTGAGGCTGTCTCGCCCGTCCTTGAGATCGCCGCGCGGGCTGACGCTGAGGCGAAGAAATTGGCGCCGAACCTTCCCAGCGCGGGGGCCCGCCGGTGCGATCCCGAGTTTCATCATCTGGGCGGCAAGGCGCTGCTCTTTGAAAATGTCGAAGGGAGCGACCTGCCGTTGCTCATCAACGCGTTTGGCTCGTATCGGCGAACGGAGATGGCGCTGGGATGTGAAGGCGTCGGCTTTGAGGCGATCGCTGACCGAATCGGCAGCTTGATGAAGCCCGAGCCGCCCGCATCGCTGCGAGAGATCCTTGGCAAGGTGAAGCAGTTGGCGCCGCTCTTGCGCATCCCGCCTCGCAAAGTGAGACGAGGCGCCTGTCAGGAAATTGTCCTCACCGGCGATGACATTGACCTGACGCGACTGCCGATGATCAAGTGCTGGCCGATGGATGGCGATCTTGATGCGGTCGGGTATCCGGCGAATGTGAACGCGTCCGTGCCCGGCGCCGACCTTATTGATGATCCGAACTACCAAGGTCGATACATCACCTTTGCACATATTCACACGATCCACGCGGATGATGCGGGCAAAGCGAAGCCTCCTTCGCACAACATGGGGATGTACCGCGTGCAGCTCATCGGCCGACGACGGATGGCGATGCACTGGCACATGCACCACGATGGCGCGAGGCATTGGCGAAGCTGGAAAGAGAAGGGCGAGCCGATGCCCGTTGCGATTGTCTTTGGCGGCGAGAGCGTGCTGCCGTTTTCTTCGATTGCCCCCCTGCCGCCCGGCGTCAGTGAGCTGCTCATGGCGGGGTTCCTCAATGGCAAAGGCATCCCGATGTGCGCAGCCAAAACGGTTCCGCTGCGCGTCCCCGCCAACGCGGAGATCGTGATCGAGGGATACGTCAGCACCGAGTGCAGCATGCCCGACTATGACCCGCGCGCACCCTGCGATGGGCCTATCGGCGCCGGCGCTTTCTTTGAAGGGCCCTTCGGCGATCACACCGGGTTCTATTCACTCCCCGATCGGTACCCAACCGTTGAGGTGACCGCGATCACCAGGCGGCGCGATGCCGTCTTCCCAGCGACAATCGTCGGCATGCCTCCGCAGGAAGATTATTACCTTGGAAAAGCGGTTGAACGATTGTTTTTGCCGTTGCTGCGGACGTTGGCGCCTGACATTATTGACTATGACCTGCCGATGTTTGGATGTTTTCATAACTGCGTCGTTTTGCAGATCAAGAAGGAATATCCGCTGCAGGGAAGGCGGTTGATGCACTCGGTGTGGGGCGCCGGCCAGATGGCGTGGACCAAGTGTGTCGTCGTCGTTGATGAAGATGTCGATGTGCACGATCGCGCTGCGGTGTTCAAGGCGATCGCGCAAAGGTGTGATCCCAATCAGGATGTGGAGTTGGTGCGCGGACCGATGGACATGCTCGACCATGCGTCTCCCATGCTTGGCGCTGGAACGAAGATCGGCTTTGATGCGACTCGAAAGATTGAAGGCGAACGACAAGATAAGAAAACGGAGGCGGCTGCTGCGCCTGATGCGCGAACAATCTCTCTTGACGAAGTGCGTGCGATGACCGGCGTTCTTGATGCTGCAATATTGGATGGAGACAACTCTGGGTGGTTGCTTGTTCAGGCGGACGCTGAGGATGCGGGAGTGGTGCGGCAAATCGCTGGGCTCATTGACGGGCGAGACGGCGGCATAAATCAGCCACGTTTTATTGTTCTGCTCGGCGTCGACGTGGATATTCACAATGCTGATGAAGCGCTGTTTCACTTTGTCGCCAACATGGATCCGGGGCGCGATCGGGTGGATTTGCCCGGCGCGATGCTCTTTGACGCTAGGCCGAAAAAGGCAGGCGTTGGTTTGTCCGGGGCGCCGGTGCGCGATTGGCCGCCGATGATTGAGTGTTTGCCGATTGGGGCAGCGCGCTCTTAGACACAGGCTCCGTCCACGGTGGTGCAGTCATCCCACGGATTGGAATCCGTGGGCTTGGGCGAGAGGCATCGTATTTTCTTATGAAAAAATCATTCGCAGTAATAGATCGCGCACATCGGTTGCTTGGATCGTGTCGCTGTCGGTGATCGCATTGGTCGGCAAGATCATCATCGGTCCATCGTTGGGGGAATCCGTGACCCGGCCGTGCGAGCCTTTGACCAATCCTGCATCGAGTGGAATCACATCCATGAGTGTGCGCATGCCCATTTTCTTTTTGAGCAGTTTCCAAGCGATTTTGAGCTTTGGGGCGGACAAAGCTGGGTCGAGAAAGAGTTCGCAGGGGTCGTAGCCCGGCTTGCGATGGATATCTACGGTGCGCGCAAAGTCAGGCGCCCGAACATCATCGAGCCAGTAGTAATAGGTGAACCAAGCGTCGGGCTTGCAGATAGCGACGAGCTCGCCCGCGCGCGTGTGGTCGAGGCCGACTGC
>CAYMQF010000095.1:0-1741 GCA_964392425.1 uncultured Phycisphaeraceae bacterium | reverse complement strand
CGGGCTTGCAGATAGCGACGAGCTCGCCCGCGCGCGTGTGGTCGAGGCCGACTGCTCGCTTGCCTGACTCTTCAAAAACGCGATCAACACCAGGCAGTGACGCCACCACACGGCGAGTTTCCTCCATCGCGCCCGAATCATTCACATACACATGCGCGATCTGATGATCGCACACCGCAAATGCCCGGCTTGCCCCCGCATCCAGCAGTTCTTGTCCAAGTTCATCGCGCACAGCAAGCAATCCCGCCTGTCGCAGCGCTCGGTTGATGTGCACGGGATGCGACACCTCGGTGATCCCATATTCACTGATGATGATCGGCTCGACGCCATGTTTGAGATAGAAGTCGATCAACGTGCCCGCGACCTCATCTATGGCGCGCAGGTCATCAGCAAGCGGCGCCTCATCGGGTCCGAGCCTTTGCCCGTTGTAATCCAGATGGGGGAGATAGACGAGCGAAAGAGTCGGACTGTGCTGCGTTTCCACCGCTCGCGCGCACTGGGCGATCCATCGGCTCGACTCGATCCCCGCAGTCGGCCCCCAGAAATGAAAGAGCGGGAATCGGCCAAGTTCTGCTTGCAGTTCGTCGCGAAGCGATGCGGGGTTCGTCCACAGGTCAGGGATCTTTCGGCCATCGGCGGGGTACATGGGCCGTGGCGTGACGGCGATGTTCGCAGACGAATACATGTTGAACCACCAGAAGAGATTGGCGCAAGTGAATGAAGCATCGCGCCCGCGCGCGGTCTCCCAGATCGGCTCAGCCTGGACGAGTTTGTTGGATTGTTTCCAGAAGCGAATCTCGCAGGATTCGCGGTCGTACCAGCCGTTGGCGACGACGCCGTGGACTCGAGGGAGGGCGCCTGTGAGAAAAGTCGTCTGCACCGAACAAGTGACTGCGGGCGTGATGGTGTCGATCGGGGCTGTCGTGCGCGATTGCGCAAACGCGCACAGGCGGGGCGTGTGTTTGCCGAGCAGGCGCGGGGTCAGGCCGACGATATTGAGAAGGGCGATGCGTTGCATGGGTGATTAGAAAATGTGTCGAGTCATCAATATTTGGCGAGGTCGGCGCCTCGATCGCGGGCAGCCACGACGGCTCGCACGATGCTGTCCATCACGCCTGCTTGCTCAAGCGATGTAATCGCAGCGTCGGTGGTTCCTTTCTTGCTTGTCACGGCGGCGCGAAGCGCGGCGGGATCGTCGGTGGATTCTTTCAAGAGTTGGCCGGCGCCGAGGATTGTTTGCCTGATGATGGGCAGCGCGGTTGCTTCGTCGAAACCCATTTCGCACGCTGCCCGCGCCATCGCCTGTGCGAGGTAGAAGACATAGGCGGGGCCTGACCCGGCGATCGCGGTGAACGCGTCCATGAGCGATTCTTCAAGGCGCACCACCTCCCCCACCGCTGAGAAGAGTTTTTCCGCGAGCTCACCGTCTCGCTCCTTCGCCCCAGCTCCCAGCGCGATCGCGGTGACGCCGCACCGGACACGCGCGGGAAGATTTGGCATGACACGGATGATGCGAGCCCGCTGGCCGACTGCTTGTTGAACGCGCTGGCTCGTTGACCCCGCGAGGATGGAGATCACGACGCTGCCGTCCGCTCTGCCTGCCAGGTCCGTCGCTGCTTCTGCAAGATATTGGGGTTTGACCGCGAGGAGCACCTGCGCCCCTGCTGGCATCGGCTCAGGAAACTGCGAAGCCCGCTCCACCGCGCGGACACCCAGTTTGGTGAATATCCTGCGTTTGTCC
>CAYMQF010000094.1:0-8270 GCA_964392425.1 uncultured Phycisphaeraceae bacterium | reverse complement strand
GGCGATGACCGCTGGAAAGAGCTGGGCGAACCTGACGTCGTACTCATGCTGCATCCGATTGGCAGGGCAGATTCGGTGGAGCGTGCCGACACAATCGCGCTGATCGACGCGCTCAAAGGCCGATCAGTTGCTGCGCTCCACCCCAACTTCGATGCTGGGCGCGACGGGATTGTTGACGCGCTGACAGAATCAATGCGCGCAGGCAAGCTCGCTTCCCTCACAGAGCACCTGCCTCGGCGTGAGTTCGTCGGCTTGCTCAAACGGCTCGCTGCCCGCACGGGCGCCTTGATCGGGAACTCCTCCGCCGGGCTCATCGAGGCTGCTGCATTGCGGCTGCCCGTTGTTGATATCGGACCCAGGCAAACCGGGCGAGAACGTCCCCGCAACGTCGTTCATATCGACGATTTCCAGCAAGAAACGATCCGTTCCGCGATCGACAGCGCGATCCATGCCGACCTCACCAGCCTTGCCAATCCTTATGGAGCAGGCGACACCGGAAAACGAGTCGCGGACCTTCTTGCCAAGATCGATCCTTCCCAGCAATCCATCACCCGCAAACAGTGCGCGTATTGAGCGCTCACACTGGGCCCGAAAAAAGATAATCAGATATCGGTGTCGGAACCAAAGTCGTCTCGTTCACCGGTCGATGTTCAAGGGGACTACTTAGCCCGAAAACCGGAGATATCGACGATGAGTGCGAGCACCACCGACCGCGAAGCGATTGTCAATGAAGCGATACTCGGCATCAGCCACATCGCGACACTGCCTGAAACCACACTCAAGATCATCGAGCTGGTCGAAGATCCGTCCTCGACCGCCCAGGACCTGCACGCGGTCGTCTCGTTCGATCCCGCACTGTCAACACGCATTCTCAAAGTCGTCAACTCAGCTTTCTACGGCTTGCCCGGGCAGATCGGCTCGATCAATCGCGCCATCGTGTTGCTCGGCCTCAACGCCGTCAAAAATATCGCGATCGCAGCGAGCCTGGCAAAGCTGTTTCGAGGCGGAGACCTGTGCCCGGTCTTCAACGCAAAAGACCTTTGGGAGCATTCGGTCTCCACAGCCGTCGCGTCGAAGTATCTCGCTGATAAGCTTGGCTTAGGGCTTCCCGACGAGGCGTTCCTCGGCGGACTGCTCCACGACATCGGCATCATGGTCGAGATGCAGCACAACCGACAACAACTCATCGAGGTCGTCAGCCAACTGGAGATTGACGACACCGGCGCGCCCACCAAAGACATGATGGAGCATGAAGTCAAAGCGTTTGGCGCCAATCATCAGGACTTCGGCGCCGCCCTGTGCAAAAAATGGAAGTTCCCCAAAGCATTCGGCTTCGTCACCGGTCGTCATCACGATCCTCTGAGCCTGCCTGCTGAGAGCCGAACACTCACCAGCATTATCTATGTCGCTGACCACATGTGCGCGTCGCTCGAAGAGCCCGGCTTCCGGCTGGACATCGTTGATTCATCCATCGACTCCGATGTCCTCGATGATCTCGGGCTCGCCCATGAGCAGCTCGTCGACATCATCACATCGCTGCCGGAAAAAATCGAAGAAGCGTCATCGCTGCTGAGTTGACCTCTCGCGGCGCGAGACTAACCAACTCTTGAATAGACAATGTAAGTTCGACAGGCGGCGTGCGGAGGGTCACGCCGTTTGTTGTTTTTGTCAGGTCGCGCTGCAGCCAAGCCGATCGCGCCATGTAGAGAGTGACGCCGTGTCGGTCAGATCATGCCAAAGAGGCGTGACGGTGATGTACCGCTGGAAGAGCAGGTCGACATCCCCATCGCTCTGCTGATCGCGAAAATCCAGCCCGCCCGTCGCAGCCCAGTAGTACACCTCGCCCGCGGGATTGATTCGCCGTTCGTACACATCGCAGTGGCCGTGCGTGTTCATCGGGCACACGCGAATGGGAGGTGTCGGGCCGTCCTCGCTGCAAAGCGGAAGATTCACATTGAGGCAAGGCGGGCTCAGCCGGTCGGTGTTTGTCATCAGGCCGCCATCCAGAATTTTTTTGATTGCTTCGCGCGCCCAGCGACCGGCAACGTCCCACCGCGATGGCTTGGATCCAAGATGCAAACTCACCGCGATCGCGGGCGAACCAAGGAACGACGCTTCGAGCGCTGCTGCGACGGTCCCCGAATAAATCACGTTGATGCCGACGTTGGCGCCTGCGTTGATCCCGCTGACAACCAGATCAGGTCGGCTCCCATCGCCATAACGTTCCGACCAGAGCGATGCAAACGCGAGCTTGACGCAGTCGGCCGGGCGACCGTCCACCGCGACGCCTTGCATCGTTTCGCTGACATCAATCTCGCTAACCATCAACGGCTGATGAAACGTCATGCCATGACTCGTCGCCGACTGCACGGTGAGCGGCGCGCATGTGAACGTGCTCTCTCCCAGCGGGCTGCCAAAGTCACCATCCACATCGGTGAGCGCCGAATGCATCGCGTGGATGCCGGGCGCCCGCAAGCCGTCGTCGTTGGTCAGGAGGATTCGCATGAGCCGCCAAGCGTACACTCTTTGTCCGCAGCGACATGGTTCTCTTCGCTGTCGCTCTGCATCGGCTTGCCCTCGACGAGGTTGGTGTACACCCGCCCGCCCCAGGCTACGCCGCGATTTTGTTCGAGATCCACGGCAGCCTGTTTGAGGATTCCCGCGGTCAGCCACGCTCCGATCGGCGAAAGAAGGATTGACTCGGCGCCTGCTCGCTGCGAAAGAATCGCAAGCATCATCGCAGTCAGCCACATCGCCAACGCGGCGGACCCCGCAAACCACATCGACCACGCTGCGACATTCTTGTTGTCCGCAACCACGGCGACCACCGCGCCAAGCACAATCAACAGCAGACACATCGGCACAATCGCGCTGACCACGCGGAGTCGACGGGCGTATCGACGAAGCGATGCAGGTCGCCGACGAGCACTTTCGATAAAGATCCGCCTCCATCCATTCTTGAACGCCTCCCACGAGCCATACATTCGGCAGTGCACCATCGGCCCCGCGATGAAGACTCCCCATCGCCCGCCATCCTCTTTGAGCGCCCTCGCAAAGGCGATGTCTTCGAGCATCGCGTCGCGCACGCGCTCATGCCCGCCCAACTTTTCGTAACTCGCCCGGCGAAACAACATGAACTGCCCATTGGCAAAGCTCGTGGCGCCTTGCTCGCGGTTGACACGATCCAGCGGGTGCTGCCTCATCAATTCGAAGACCGCCATCGGCTGGACCACGCGCTCATACCACCGCTTGCTCGACAGCGTGCTGAGCAGACTCAGCAGATCGAGATTGCGATAGAGCAGAAGCCCGACGGATGCGCGAACACAATCCGGGTGCAATTCCGTATCCGCATCCACAAAGAGCAGCAGGTCCGCATCGCGCGCCGCAGCCGCGTTGTTCACGCCCTCCATCAGCGCATGAGGTTTGCCCGCCCAGTCAGGCGGACATTCACTGATCTCGACGATTTCAACACGGGTGTCACCAGCCGATATTTCTTCGATCACTTGTTGCGTCTTGTCCGTGCAGCGGTCCAGCGCAAAGACGATCTTCAGGCGCGGATACTTCTGCGCCAGAGCGGAGCGAACCACGCCCGCGATCACGCTCTCCTCGTTGTGCGCGGGGATCACTATGCACACCGATGGCAGTTCGTCATCAGCAGGCGCCAACGGCAGTCCGTCAGCCGCCCGAGGCGAACTGCGCAGCGCACGCGAAATCCGCGAGCAGACGATCAAATAAAACAGCGTCGCCAGCACCGAAAGCCCGGCGAGCGACCACATCGCAATATCAAGCATGACAGGCATCACTGCGAGCTTACGCTTTCACGCCTTACCCTGTGTGACATGACGGGCGAGACGCCCATCCCACCGATCCATTCAATCAAAGTATCTCAAACAGATTTCAATCGCCAACCTTCGAGCAGGTCAACCGCAGCGTCGCGATACATCACTCTGAGCAGATCATCGGGCAGCGACTTGCCCCTGAGCGTAGGCGCCGACCGTTCGTCAAAGCGATCCGGGTCGACCATCGCCAGGTCCGGGTCCGCGATCGGCGATTCTCCCTCGTACTCCGTCTCAAAGAGCGTGCGAAGCGCCCAATATCGGCTCGCGTACAGTTCGAACGCTTCGCAAGGGGTGGTCGCCTGCGTGCCTCGCATTGCGTCGTCGCCATGAGGCTCGAGATGGTCGTCCATCGTCACGATGTCCGAGCCGAAGAGCACGCGTCCTTTCCATCGCGTGAGAAACGCGACGAACTCCGCGCGCGAGTGTTGGCTCAACTCGCGCACCATCCACTTGGTCGCCGACGTGTCGAGATAGAGATTGGGATGCGCCAAAAGCATCTCACTAAGAAACTCAAGGTCCTCCGGCCAGCCGCCCATGTGCGCTGCAAGCCAAGGCGCCGAGAAACGGTCGAGCGCCCGCTCCAGCGCGATGTACTGATCTCGCTTCGTTCCATACACCGAAGCGTCGGCGTACTTCGTGGCAAACCATGTGTCCGGGTCGGCGATGTGCACCATGAACATCATGCCCAGCGACTGCGCCAGCTCCATCGCGCGCACCCGCCATTCGTTGTCGAGCGACATCAGATTCGGATCGCCGATCTCTCGCCCGTAATCTTTGGAGCGAGGCGCCGACCAGAACTTCACGATCCGGCTGCCCCGCGCATGAAACTGCTCAATCGAGTCCAGCATCCCCTGCGTGAAGGCGTGCTTGCGATCTTCAGATCGAAAATCAGGCGTCGCGATGAACTGAATCGACTCGCCGAACAGGTCTTGCAGCCCCTCCACCTCAGCGAGATTGGACATGGAATACGTCGTGGAGACGCCGAACAGCTCGCGAACTTCTTTGTAAACCGCTGCGGCTTTGATCCCGTGGATGTGGGTGTGCGCATCGATGATCGGCGCCACTGGTTTGCCCAGCTTGGCCGCCTCCGCACGATAATCGAGGCCCAGTCGATTCGCATCCCAAGGCGTGCGCGCCATACAGCATGTGTTTGAGTTGGTCACGCCCACATTCTATGCGGAACGTCGAGAGTCAGCCGTGCACACATCCGCACCGATTCCCTACGAAATCATCCCAGTTGCGAAGACGCACATGGTGGGTTTGGCATCCTTGTCGTACACCTTGCCACCGACGACGAGGCCGATGTAAAGCTCGTGGTCGCCATCCAGATCGATGTGGTGGATCAGTTCGCAGTCCAGCGCCGCGGTGGCGCGCGTAATGCAAGGCGAGCCCGTCGTCATGGTTTCGCACGGAATCGAATCCAGCACTTCGTATGGGTCGAGGTCGTTGCGTGTGAGTGTGCGCAGCAGAAACGTGTCATCACGCCGAAACTGACATACTGAAAAAGATCGACTGTCACGAATCAACGGCGCCAACGATCGGCCCTTCGGCGAGGCCACCGCGACAATCGGCGGATCAAACCCGCATTGTTGCACCCACGACACCAAGACTGCAGTGCGCTCACTCCCGTGTGACGCCGTCATGGCAAACATGCCCGACGGAATCAGACCGAGAGCGCGCGCCCACTCCGCGACGCCTCGCTGAATCATTCTCTATCTCCTCCACCGATCCCCGGCCAACACACATACGCCATACCACCCGGAAAACGGCGATCTCTCTGCCTCCACCATACCTCAAATAGTGATCCCGTCTACACCTGCGCAAAAAATGCAGGGGGGCAAACAGGGGATCAAAAATTGTCAGACCGAGAAAATGTCGAATAATGAAGAATATTGTTGCATTATGGGGCAAAATCCCATACACTGCACGCTTCATATCCGAAATGGGGCAGGATGAGTGCTTTTTACAGGCCACTACGATCATTTGATAGACGCCAAGAATCGGCTGGCCATCCCCGCCGATATTCGCTCCCAATGGAAAGCGGAAGAGTGTGGCGGAGCGTGGTACGCAATGCCCTGGCCTGGTGGAATCATTCGGCTTTTCACCGAGGTCGTCTACAAGAAAGAAGCGGCTGGCTATTCCGGCTCGCTGACGCCAAACAAAACACTGTCAAAATTGCAGATAACACTTTTCGGCCTGAGCAAGCGCCTCGAAACCGATGCGGCCGGCCGAATCCGAATCCCCGAAGAGCATCTCGCACTGACGGGCCTTCCGCGCGAAGTGGCGCTGGTCGGCGCCGGCTCTTGGCTCGAAATCCGAGACCGCGCCCAATGGAAAGCATCTATCAAAGAACGACTCGAACAACTGCCCGAACTGCTGGAAGCCCTTCAACAGCCGTAAACATCGGAAACGATGGTGCGGAGTTTCTAAACATGAGTTCCTAACGAATCGCGCGACACATACGTTCGCCGTCGCACTGCATCCAACCTTATTGAGTTTCAAAAACACCGACACACGTCGTCGCGCGATCACTGTGCGCCGCCACAACGAGGGGATCTATTTCTCCATACCAGCATGAGTTGAAAGAGTCCGGCACGAAAAGGACTCGTCAAGCCCAAACTACCGCCCCGGCATTTGGTGACGCATGGAAGCGCACCCCATTTGCGGCCGGGGCAGCCACCGAGGGGCCTCTTTCGATTCAACACATACGCTCGATTGGTCCCACCGCCGATCGAGCGCTTCCACCACCACGGTCGGCGTTGCTTCAGCGCTTTGCCGACCACCCGCCGCCCGCCGTCCACCACCATCTCTCGACGGGCGGCGGTGTTTTTTTTGAACCCCTCGCCCCACGTCAGAGGCGGGGTAAATGGTTCCAGCCTTGAATATCCCAACAAATATGAAAATAGATGGAACAGAATCCGGCTTTCGTGGGTTATAGCAGTATGCCCATGTGTGTTCGCCTCCGCCTCCTCGGCGTGATTTCGTGCCCGATTGCCGCCATTGCGGGGCTGATCGCTGTTTTTCTGGTGTTTTTGGCTCTGACGCCTGCTGTCTGGGGGCAGACTCCCAAGAAATTCGCTGGTTTCTCGGCGCCGGTGGTGTACCCCGTCGGCGGCGCCGTATCGATTGTAGTGGGAGATCTGGACGGTGACGGCGATATCGACTTCGTCACACCCAACCAGAATACGGGTGAGCTCTCTCTGCTCTTCAATAATGGCGATGGATCATTTGCCCCTTACAAAAAACTGCTTCTAGGAGGCTCTGTGCGTACCTCCGCAATCGCAGATTTCAACGGTGACGGCATCGTCGATCTTCTCGTCGCCAGCGCATCCGGGCCAGTGTTTCCTCCCGGCGCTCCACAGGGGGGCGTGTTGATCGTGCCGGGGCTTGGTGGAGGCAAGTTTGGCCCGTTCTCGTTTTATTCCGCTGGCTCACAGCCTGTTGGGATTGATGCGGGCGATCTGGATGGCGATGGCGATATTGACTTCATCGTCTCCAACCAACTGAGCGCCAACGTCGCTGTCTTCCTCAACAACGGCGACGGCACGCCCGGGCTGCCGACTTTCGTTCCCGTGGGCAGCGTGCCTGGTCGCGTCGGCCTCGCTGATATGGACGGAGACGGCGATCTCGACGCCGTGGTGGTCAACGCCTTCAGCAAAGATATTTCTGTTCTCATCAACGATGGTCTAGGCGCCTTCACACCACTGCCGCGCGTTGATACTCTCTTTGCGTTCTCCGTGCGTCTCTCGATCGGCGATGTCGATGGAGATGGTCTGCCTGATGTCATCTTTCCTGGGGTGAGTCTTGAAAAACTACTGGTTCACTTCAATATTGGAGGGAGCCTTGGCGGGCCTGTGCTCATTGACGCCGGTCTTGTCAGCACTTCAGCAGCGGTCATAGACATCGACGGCGATGGCGCCATGGACGTCGTTCTACCCGGTCAAATAACGTATGCAGCAGAGGAAGAGTTTGTTCGCCCCCTGAGAGGCGATGGAATCGGCGGCTTTGAAATCAACAGACTCTTCCCTTCGAAGGTAGGTTCCTTTAGCGCCTCACTGTCTGCAATCGCCGATCTCGACCGCGATGGCGATATGGATCTTGCAATCATGCATAGTTTCGATGTGACAGTTCTGTTGAATCTGACAAAGACACCCAACACTGCGGACCTCAATCACGATGGCGCCGTCAACAGCGCCGACCTCATGTTGCTCCTTGGCGTTTGGGGCCAGACTGGCGCAGGCGACTTTGACAACTCAGGCTCCATCGACGCAAGCGATCTGGCACAACTTCTTGCGACATGGAAACCCTCACTCTCCGTTGTTCAGTCTCCGCCCAAACTTCGTCCGCCTGATGTTTCCACCGAGCCGCCCGTGCGACGCGAGATGATGGTTGATCTCAATGGCGACGGCTTGGCCGATCGCGTCGTCAGTG
>CAYMQF010000093.1:6607-8663 GCA_964392425.1 uncultured Phycisphaeraceae bacterium | reverse complement strand
GAGGACACTACTTTCCCACACCGAGCTCCTTCCGATTGGCAGGGGTAGGAGTATTTGAGAAATGCGTCGACAGGGGGCACAGTTCGGGGATGGTTTTGTCTTTGAGCCAAGCATTGTCATCATCCGAATAATAAAAATTATCATCATCATCTGGCTCCTGGTATTGCAGCAAACGCCCGACAAGCTCCTGAAGCTCAGCATCGTTTGTCCACGCAAGCGGGCGGGCGGGCGGTTTTTCAGCGGGGGCGTCCACACTGCGATTATACACGCGATGTAGGGCTTACACCTGCAGCACGCCCGTCTTGAACTCTTTGTCTTGCGGCCAATCGCGGGCCATGGCGAGGGCGGCGGCGAGTTCATCGCGCGTTTGGTCAGGCTCAATAATGCTGTCGAGCCAACCGCGGGCGGCGCCATACCTGATGTCCTGCTGCTGCGTGTATGAATCTTCGACGGCTTGCATGATCTGGTCGTGCGTTTGCGGGTCGATCGTTTCGCCCTTTCTCGCCCGGCTTTTCTCTTCGATCATCGTCAAGACGCCGGTCGCCTGCTTGGCGCCCATGACCGCGCAGTTGGCGCCTGGCCATGCGTACGTCAGGAACGGATCAAACGCGCGCCCGCACATGGCGTAGTTGCCCGCGCCGTAGCTCCCACCAATGATGAGCGCGATCTTGGGGACGACGCAGTTGCTCATTGCGTTGACCATCTTGGCGCCTGCCCGGATGATGCCGCCCTGCTCAGAGTCGCGGCCAACCATAAAGCCGGTCGTGTCGTGAACAAAGATGATGGGCAGTTTGCGTTGGTTGCAATCCATAATGAACCGCGCCGCTTTGTCCGCAGAATCGTCATAAATAACAGCGGGCATGTTGACGCCGACTGATGGGCCTGCCTTGCCTGCGGGGGTTTTGTTCTTCGTCAGTTTTTGTTGGTTGGCGACAATGCCGCACGGCCAGCCGTCGATGCGCGCATATCCACACACAAGCGATCGGCCAAACTCCGCTTTGTATTCGTTCCACGATTGTTCATCGACGATGTGGGCCAGCAGGTCGACCATGTCGTACTGCTGCTTGGAGGCACTACGAAAGAAGGCATAAATCTCGCTTGGGTCTAGCGCTGGTTTGCGCGACTCCTGCGGCGGACCACTCACCGGCGCGACGCTCATCTGCGCCTCCATCAGCGAGCGAAGGCGCGACAAGCATGACTCATCGTCCTTTTCGTGGAAGTCAATCGTGCCTGAGATTTCCGCGTGCATCGAGGCGCCGCCCAGTTCTTCGCTGTCGACATCCTGCCCGATCGCCGCTTTGACGAGTGCGGGGCCGGCGAGATAGAGGCCGCTCCCTTCGGTCATGAGGAGCGTGTCGCACAGGACGGGGAGGTAGCCACCACCCGCGACGCAGTAGCCCATGATCGCGGCGATTTGCGGAATCCCCTCAGCACTGAACACGGCGTTGTTGCGGAAGATGCGCCCGAAGTCGTCCGTGTCGGGAAAAACGTCTTCCTGCAAAGGGAGAAATACGCCTGCTGAATCGACAAGATAGATCAACGGCAGACGCGCCATCTGCGCGATCATTTGAGCGCGGATGATCTTCTTGCACGTCATCGGGAAGAAGGCACCTGCTTTGACCGTCGCATCGTTGGCGATGATCATCGACAGGCGACCGGCGACGGGGGCGACACCGGTGACGACGCCTGCTGCGGGGGCGCCTCCATAGTCGGCGTACATGTTGTGGGCGGACCATAAGCCGAGCTCGACGAAGCCGGCTTGCCAATGATCGGAGGAAGCGTCAATGAGTTTGTCGATGCGCTCGCGCGCAGTGAGCCGACCCTTGGCGTGCTGACGGTCGATCGCCTTGAGGCCGCCCCCCAGGCGAATCTCGTTCGCCGTCTGGCGGAACTCCTCGACGATTTCGCAAAGCGGGTTGATGGTTGTCTTAGATGAAGATGGCGCTGAAGTCATTGTTTATCCCGAAGTGGCGCAAAGAGATGCAATAGCCCATGGATTGTATTCATCGGCTGGCGAACTGCGTGTATTCAACGACGGGCGAGACGCCCGTCCCAC
>CAYMQF010000093.1:4823-6507 GCA_964392425.1 uncultured Phycisphaeraceae bacterium | reverse complement strand
CCGTTCCACGTCAGGCCGGAGGGGCCGGTGTAGTTGGAGAGCGGGCGGATCAGGCGGTTGTCAGCGTGCTGCTCCATGATGTGGGCGCACCAGCCGGTGATGCGGGACGCGACGAAGATCGGCGTGTATTGCGGCACGGGAATGCCCATCGCGTAGTACGTCATGCCGCAGGGGAAATCGACGTTGGGGAAGATGCGTTTTTCTTTGTCCATGATGGCTTGGACTTTTTCGCCGATCTCGAACCACTTGAGCGCGTCGCCGCCCTTTTTGTCGGCATACGCCCGACCCAAGCCGTGCAAGATCGTTGCGCGATGGTCGCCGCTTTTGTAGACGCGGTGGCCGAAGCCCATGATCTTTTTCTTGGTGGCGAATGCGTTTGCCATGTATGGCTCGACGTTGTCGAGTGTGCCGACTTCTTTGAGCATTTCCATTGCTTGTTCGTTGGCCCCGCCGTGCAGCGGACCTTTGAGGGCAGCGATTCCGCCGGTGACGGCGCCGTGCATATCGCTGAGGGTGCCGGCGATGACTCGGCTGGCGAACGTGCTCGCGTTGAAATCGTGCTCAGCATAAAGAATGAGCGAAACATCGACGATGTGCGCCTCTTGAGCGGTCGGCTTGGCGCCAGTCATCATGTAAAGAAGGTTGGCAGCGTGATCGAGCGATGGATCGGGCGCGACAATGGGTCGGCCGTCAATCGCATTTTGCATGTGCCCGATGATGGTCGCGATCTGCGCGGTCAGGCGGATCGACTTGCGAAGCTCCGCCTCGGGTGAGTTGTCCTGGCAATCAGGATCGAACTGGGCGAGGTAGCTGACGACGGTGCGCAGTGAATCCATCGGATGCATGAAGGGCGCCGTCGCGACGGTCTTGATGAGTTCAACAGTGTCTGCGGTGAGCGCGCGGGCGGCGACGAGGTCTTTCTTGAAATCGGCGAGCTGCGCGGGCGTTGGTTTGGCGCCGAGGAGCAGCAGGTAGGCGACGTCCTCGAACGTCGCGTGCTCCGCGAGATCCGAAATGCTGTAGCCGCGATAGAACAAGCCTCCCTGCTCGACGGAACAGATGGCGCTGTCGCCGGCGGAGACGCCTTCCAGGCCTTTTTTCGCTTCAACGGTCGCAGTGCTCACAGCAGTTCTCCAGCAATAAAAAAAGTTGATTATTCGTGGCGCGTCGGGTTGGGATAGGTCCACTCGACGCCGGGCGTGTAGCCCAAGAGATCATACAACTCTGAGCGGGTTTGCATCTGATCGAGGATGGACGCCGCGGTTCCAGCGTCTTTGAGGACGGCAAGCGACTCAGCGACGGCTTTCATCGTGATGCGGAGCGTCGTCACGGGGTAAATGACGAGGTCGTATCCAAGCTCGGCAAATCGATTGAGAGGGATCATCGGCGTCTTGCCAAACTCGGTCATGTTGGCGAGGAGATAGGGGCGAGTGCGCTTGCTTGGCGGAAGCGAGGTTCCCGAAGGAGGATGAGAACCCGGCTCTTCGCTTCGCTTAGAACCGGCGTCGGGGAGTGTGCAATTGGTCATCGCCTTTGCGAACTGTTCGAACTCCGCTTCGCAAGTGAGCCCTTCTGGGAAAATCATGTCGGCGCCTGACTCGACGTACGCTTTGGCTCGCGCGATCGCAGCGTCGATGCCTTCGACGCCTCGCGCATCGGTGCGGGCGCAGATGATGAAGGAGCC
>CAYMQF010000093.1:2328-4723 GCA_964392425.1 uncultured Phycisphaeraceae bacterium | reverse complement strand
GAGCAGGCGTCGCGCGCTGCTGCAGCGATGGCGACCTTCTCTTGAAAATGTTCGACGGGGATCAGTTGTTTGCCATCGAGATGGCCACACCGTTTGGGGAAGACCTGATCTTCGATGTGCAGCCCCGCGGCCCCTGCTGCGCAATACGCGTGAACCGTGCGAGCGACCATCTCCACTTCACCAAAGCCGGTGTCTGCGTCGGCGATGACGGGCAATCCTGATGACGCTGCCACCTGCTGGATAATCGCGCAAAACCCGTCGAGCGAAACCAGTCCCACATCGGGAACGCCGGCACTTGCCGAGACCGCAGCTCCTGAAACGTAGGCAGCCTCGAAGCCTGCCTGAGCGACGGCTCGTGCGACCAAGCCGTTGTACGCCCCCGGCGCCGCGACACAGTGATCGTCCATGAGGGCCCGCAACCGGGCGCCCGCGTTTCCCAAAGATGTGCAAGAAGACTCCATGTGAGTCATTCTATCAGATCGACGACGGGTTTCTCTCGTGAGCGGAGAACTCGCCAGCCTTGCTCGATGGCGGCGTGGGGTGACCAGCCGAGGGATGACCATGAATCACACTGACCAGTTCAACGCCAAATCGGTCACCCGGCCTGACCGCGCACTACTCAACTACTACATCGTTGTTTCGCTGTTGACGCTGGTCGGCTTTCCGTTTGTGTTTATTCCGCTCTGGATCAAGTACACAACAATGCGATACTCAATCGACGATGAAGGAGTGTCGATGTCGTGGGGATTCCTGTTCCGGCGAGAGATTCTGCTGACCTACCGGCGAATCCAGGACATCCATGTCAGGAGAAACATCCTTCATCGCTGGTTGGGGCTTGCTGATGTTTCGATCCAGACCGCCTCGGGGACCAGCGGCGCCGAGATGACCATCGTGGGAGTCCGCCAGCCTGAAGAACTTCGTGACTACCTCTACACACAGATGCGCGGCGCGCACGGCGATGATCGGGCAGAGGATCTCCAAGCCGGTGAAGAAGCGCCGACGGATGAAGCGTTGAGCCTGCTCATTGAGATTCGTGATGAAATGCGCGCGTGGCGGCTCCAGAGGGAGCGGGAGTCATGACCGGCCATGTTGATCGCGCGTCGGCATGGATCTATCGAGGAGTCTGGCGCGTCGTTGTGGATTGGCTCCGTGTCCCCCCGCCGCCGGATCTGCCAGCTGCACATGGCGAAGAAATACAACGATTTCATCCAGCTCCCGGGTTCCTAAAATATCTCAAATTCTGGTTCTGGCTGGTGTTGACTTTGATTGACGGAGCGATCGCGGCTGGCTGGGTTGTTCTGGTGATCTGGAACAGGCCGGTGGGGATTGCGCTGGCGCCGATCGCCCTTCTCGTTGCGGTCGTGCCCGATGTGATCGCGTTTATCGCGATTCGCCTTCGATATGACACGACGTGGTATGTGCTCAGCGAGCGATCGATGCGCTTGCGCCGAGGCGTGTGGAACATCACCGAAGTGACAATCACCTTTGAAAATGTGCAAAATGTGAAGGTGAAGAGCGGACCGATGCAGCGCGCGTTTGGCATTTCGAATGTCATTGTCGAAACCGCAGGCTCCGGCGGAGGCGGGGGCGAGCACCAGCCGGCGATCACCAACAAGGGATTGATTGAAGGCGTTGACAACGCGCATGAAATCCGTGATCTCATTATGAGCCGGGTCCGTGCGTCTCGATCGACCGGGCTTGGCGATGAGGCGATCCATCGGCCCAAATCATCCCTGTGGAGCGAGCAACACATCCAAACGCTGCGCGAGATTCGCGATGAAGTCGCACAGCTTCAAGAACTCTGATTCGGAAATAGTGTCGCCAAGAAATATTGTCGGTAAAAAGAAAACGCCTCGCAGTGATGTTTCACCACGAGGCGCGTGCGTTTGTTTCGCACGAGGCTGCGCTTTCTACAGCCACGTCAGGCTCTAGCGCTATTGGCGCAGCCCCTTGGTACAGTCACATTTCGTCACAGAATCACCTCCTTGCTGGAAGAACCGTTCCAGCCGTCGCGAGCCTGCACAAGCCCGCCGCCAGATTCCTTCCCCCCGGACCGTCGCCCGAGGCTCATCGCCCGCACTGCAACACGCGGCGCGGTCGTCGCGGCGTGTCCCAGAGGAGTCTGCCGGGGTTCTCCCGACGCTGCGGATCCGGAACCCGCTGCCGCGATAGAGACATTATCGTCTCACTGCTTTATACGGCTGAAAGATTCTTCAGGTTCCATCTTTTCTTAGCGAAATCTTAGGGAAATCACCCCGCAAAGGGTAAAAATGGCGACCAGCACCGCGACCATGCTCGGCCCGGGGGGTAGATCCACCCAAATCGCCACGCTGAGCCCCCCCATCACGCCGATGAGCGCGACCGCCAGGGAGAGTGCGGAGACGGCGCCCATCCG
>CAYMQF010000093.1:0-2228 GCA_964392425.1 uncultured Phycisphaeraceae bacterium | reverse complement strand
CCAAAGAGCAGGCTCTCCCATTCCTGCGCCATCGGGGCCGGCCCGACGTATTTCAATCGAAGATGAATGAGTATCGCGCCCAGCGACATGGCGCCGACGAGCGCGACTGCGATCGCTGTGTCCGACGTGATCCTCTCCCGCTGACTCAGCGCCCCGATTCCCACAGCGCATAGCACACAGAAGACAGCAACCACGGCAAAGCCGCCGCCCACACTGAGCCCGAAGATTGCCGCGATTCCGACGCCTCCAAAGGCTGCGTGCGTGATCCCCTGCCCAAGAAACGCCCATCGCTTGAGCACTATGAGAACGCTCAAAGCAGCGCACTGGATCGCGATCGCAACCGCTGCAAATAGAGCAGGCAACGGCACGCCCGTCGCCGCGTCCGCAAGTGACTCAACGCCATGCATCAGGAAGACGCCTCCCCATCACATCGATCCTCTGAACTGTGCGCATGGTCGCCCGGGCAGTCCTCTGCGCGGTGCGCCTCGACATGCACATCGCCAAACGCGCCCGACACATCGTGCTGAAACACGTCAGCAAGAATCTGAGGCGTCAACCCGTTGGGCGCATCGTGAAAATGGATCGTCCGCGCCAAACACGCGACCTGGTCGCACGCAGCGGCGATCGCCCGCAGATCGTGCGAAACAATCAAAATGGTCACATCCATCTCGGCGTGGATCGCATCGAGCAACTTGGCGAACTGCTCCTGCCCCGCGATGTCAACGCCGACCGTTGGCTCATCGAGTGTGAGAATGTCTGACGCAGCTGCGACGGCGCGCGCAATGAGCGCCCGCTGAAGCTCGCCTCCCGAGATGGCGCCGATGGGCGTCTGCGCGTGGCGCTCCATGCCGACTAACGCCAGGCTCTGGGCGACTCGTTTGCGGATGTCCGCCGATGGTCGTCTCCACGGGGAGAGCCGATGCGTCGCTGCGATCTCGACCACCTGCCAGACGCTCATCGGGAACCGAAGGTCAGGCGGGCTGGACTGGAGAACCGAGGCGATGCGTCCCTGCCTCTTGGCATGGCGCGGGCAGTCGCCGAAAATGCGGATGTCGCCGGAGTAGCCCTCCAATAATCCCATGGCGAGTTTGAGGAGTGTGCTTTTGCCGCCACCGTTGGGACCGAGGATGCCGAGCCGTTCGCCTTGCTCGACGCGGAGAGAGATGTTTTCGATCGCAGGGTTCGGCGAGCCGGGATAGGTGTACGACACCCCGTCAAACTCGATGGCGGGCGGATTGGATGCAGCAGTGTCAACCATGGAGAACTCGCAGAGATACACAGCCGACGATCGTGCGATAGCCCGCATCGGCGCCAGAGCCTATGCTAGTGGCCCAAAGTCATCGGCGACTGTTCGTGCCGACTGGCCCCTTGGGGCGGTAGCTCAATTGGGAGAGCGCCTCGGTCGCATCGAGGAGGTTGAGGGTTCGACCCCCTTCCGCTCCACTTTTCTCAAACGACGCCCTCAGCTTCACCGCTGGGGGCTTTGTCGATGGGGCTCTTGGAGTATCCTTCCCGCTCAGCCCCATGGTGACTACGAAGGATTGCCAACCCGCCGCCCCCCGCGTCACGCCCGCGATGCAGCAGTATTTCCGCTTCAAGGAGCGGCATCCGGACTGCGTGCTCTTTTTTCGCATGGGCGATTTTTATGAAATGTTCTATGAGGATGCCAAGACGGTCCACCGTGTGCTCGGGCTCACGCTGACGGAGCGGACGCCCGGCGTTGCGATGGCGGGTGTGCCGTACCACGCGGTCGAAGGGTATCTCAGGCGGATGATCCAGGCGGGCTTCCGCGTCGCCATCTGCGATCAGATTCAGGATCCCAAGGAAGCCAAGGGCGTCGTCGAGCGAGCCGTCACGCGCGTCCTGACGCCTGGCACGCTTGCAGATGAATCGCTGCTCGATGATGACGCGCCCAACAATCTCGCTGCGGTCTGTTTCTTGGATTCGGGCGAAGCGAATGATGCGCGCGTCGCACTCGCCGTGGTGGAAGTTTCGACGGGCGCCTTCACGCTCATCGACACGACCGCCTCGACCGTCGCTGATGAACTCGCCCGACGTCACGTCAACGAACTTCTCTATGCGCAGACAGCCAACGGGCAGACGCCCCCTCGCACACAGCAGTTGCTCGATTCGATCACGGTGGCTGGGACGCCTCGCCCGGGATGGGAGTTCCGCCATGCTGAAGCGCTCGAAGCGCTGCACGATCAATACCGCGTCAAGACGGTGAC
>CAYMQF010000092.1:0-9299 GCA_964392425.1 uncultured Phycisphaeraceae bacterium | reverse complement strand
TGCACGCAAATCGCTCACCGCGCTGGCGTACGTGCGAGCGGAGTCATACAGCAGCTCATACTCCAGCTCCTTCGTCTTGGGTCGGTACAAGAGTCGCCACGGCGAACGCCGAACTTCACCCATCGTGAGCTTCAACTGCTCAGAAGACAGTCGAAGGTTGGCGACGGTGGTGCGAATGTCAGGCTCTTCTTCAGCGAGGAGTTGCGAAAATTTGTCCACGACATCGCCCGCTTCATCGAGACGTTTGCGACCGTCCGTGAGCATGTCATTGAGTAAAGCTATCGATTCATTGTTCACACGCTCCAGCATCGACTCCGCATGTTTCGAGGCGGACTCAACCGAAGCGATCGTCGTGTCGAAGCTCTCGCGGTTGGTCTCGACCAGATCGTTGATGTTCGTGATGAAAGCGCGTGCTTCTTTGATGCCCGACTGAGCCTCTGCAGTAATCGACGACAGATCCGCGGTGAACGTGTCCGCCCGCTCAAACCAGGATTCTGAATGAGTGCGAAAATCGCCCAAAAGCGTGCTGAAATCGTGCGTGGCCAGTTTGAACTTGGGAAAAATATCTTTATCCAGCAAGTCAGCCATGTCGACCGAACGCCCGGAGAGTTCGTCCAGCCGGCCCAGGATGGACTTGAGTTGTTCGGATTGCTCGGCGCCATACCCCGCGTTGCGCAGGAGTTCGGGGGGGGCGATCAAGCCTCGAATGGACCCACCTTTGGTCAGCCGAGTCGAACCATCACTTCCACCCAAAGATGGAAAGTTGAGGACGGAAGTCGATCCAAACAACGGTCTTTCCAGAAACGCGACCGCGTCGGTGTAGATCGGAATGCCCCGCTCGATCGACATATACACATTGACACCGACAGGTGGTCGGTCGGGGTCTTCAAAGGCAAGCTCAATATGTTTGACTCGGCCGACCGCTCTCCCGCCAACGCGAACCTCCGAGCCAGCAACCAATCCTGGCGCTCCGACGCTCAGCGAAAACTGAGCGGTGTACGTCGACGTGCGTTGCAACAAGCTTGGACCGCCCGCGAGGATGAGCGTTCCAACAATGAAAATCACGATGGAGACGAGGACCAGCGCCCCAGCTTTGAGGTTGTCGCTGCGTTGAGGATTGACGATTGACATGGCGCGTGCTCTCGCAAAAGGCGTATGCAGACCTGTTCTTCAAGCATGGTAGCGATTTTGCGAACGCGTCAAATGCTGGTGCGAGTGTCGGGGCGGATTCCAAAGAGATCTTTTTCGTATGCCTCCGGATCGTCGCGCTGGGAGAGCGGCCCGTCGAGATCGCCTCTGAGGAACTGCCGAACAAGCTGTTCGTGATCGCTGAGCCCTGATGCATCGTCCCCCATATCGCGCAGTCGCCGGAACCAGTCGCACTCGTGAGCTGCGATGATCCGCCCCATATCGAGCATCGCCAGACGATCGCCGACTTCCAGCGCAGAGTCCATCTCGTGGGTGACGATGACGCAGGTGGCGCCGAGGTTCTTCGACACCGCACAGATCAATTGGTTCAACTCCGCCGTCCGAACGGGGTCGAGCCCCGCGGAAGGCTCGTCGCACAGCAGCACCTCGGGATCGAGAGCCAAAGCCCGGGCGAAGCCAGCCCGCTTTCGCATCCCGCCTGACAACTCTGCGGGAAGTTTGTCTGCATGTTCGCGCATGCCCACCATCTCGAGCTTCACCTTCACGATCGCGTCGATCACATCGCGTTTGAGGCTGGTGTGTTCACGAAGCGGCAGCTCCACGTTTTCGCGCACCGTTTTAGAAGAAAAGAGGGCGCCCGTCTGGAACAACATCCCGATTTTCTTGCGCGTTTCATCGAGCGCTTCCTGATTCATCGACCCGAGTTCTTTGCCGAAAAGCTTGATGCTTCCTTCGTCGGGTTGGTCGGCGCCGACGATCTGCCGAAGCAAGGTAGATTTTCCTGAGCCGGACCCACCTGCGATGATGAGAATTTCACCTGGAAAAACGTCGAGATCGACCCCGCGCAGTATCGGCTCGCCGTCGTAGGACTTCACCAATCCGCGAACACTTATGATCGGCTCAGCTTCCATGATTCACCCTCTTCTTTCGTAAACAATCGGCCGCTCGTCACTCAAGCGAAAACGACCCCTTGCGCCAAAGGCAGTTCATCGCCGTAATTGACGGTGTTCGTTTGTCGGCGCATGTAGGCTTTCCATGAATCGGAGCCGGACTCTCTGCCGCCCCCGGTGTCTTTTTCGCCGCCAAAGGCGCCGCCGATCTCCGCGCCGCTTGTTCCAAGGTTGACGTTGGCGATGCCGCAATCGCTCCCCGCCGGGCTGAGGAATCGCTCAGCGCTTGCCAAGCCTCGTGTGAAGATGCAGCTTGACAGTCCCTGATTGACGCCGTTTTGCAATGCGATCGCTTCGTCCAGCGTGTCGATTTCATACACATAAAGAATCGGCGCAAACGTCTCATCCTGTGCAACAGCCAGATTCTTCCCCTTCGGGACGCGGATAATGCAAGGCGTCACAAACGAGCCAGCACGGTCCACCGCTCCGCCCCCGACGATCACCTCGCCACCCTCCTCCTTCGCTCGCTCGATGGCGCCCATCATCGCATCGACCGAAGCAGGCGAAATCAACGGGCCGATGAGCGTCTTGGTGTCGAGCGGATCGCCGATCGTGACGGAGGAATACGCGCGCTTGAGCCGATCGACCAGTTCATCAACGATTCCCGACTGAGCAATCAATCGGCGAGTGGATGTGCATCGCTGCCCCGCAGTCCCCACCGCTCCAAAAACGATACCTCGCGTTGCGATATCAAGATCAGCGTCATCGAGCACGATCGCTGCGTTGTTGCCGCCCAGTTCGAGCAATGATCGCCCGAGCCTTGCTGCGACCACTTCGCCAACACGCCGACCCATGTTGCACGAGCCGGTCGCGCTAATCAAAGGCAATCTGCGATCTGCGATCATCGTCTCGCCAACCGTTTCATCGCGCCCCATGACAAGCTGGAAGATGTCGGGATGCCCTTCCGCCTCGGCAACTTCTTGGGCGATGCGGTGCGTTGCGATCGAAACCAGTGGAGTAATCAAGCTCGGCTTCCAGATCACGCAGTCGCCGCAGACCGCTGCGAGCATCGCGTTCCACGCCCACACTGCGACGGGAAAGTTGAACGCGGTGATGACGCCGATCGCGCCAAGCGGGCTCCACTGCTCGAACATGCGATGGTCGGGCCGTTCCGACGGCATCGTCAACCCATAAAGCTGACGCGACAAGCCGACGGCAAAGTCAGCGATGTCGACGGCCTCCTGCACTTCGCCGTCCCCTTCCGCTTTGATCTTGCCCATTTCGAGGGAGACCAGGCTGCCCAGTTCGTCTTTGTGTTCGCGCAGCGCCTGACCGACGGCGCGCACCAAGAGCCCCCTCGCAGGCGCCGGGGTGAGCCGCCATTTGAGAAAAGCGTCCTGTGCCCGCACGACCGCAGCGTCGTAGCTCGCCTCATCATCGAGCGCGACGGTCGCGAGCAGTTCGCCTGTCGTGGGATTGGTTGTGTCTACCGATCCGCCGGGCCCGACGCCCTGCAGGCGGGGATCCGATGGAAGGTCAAGTTGTTTCAAGAGTGGATGCACCATGGAAACCAGCGTAGCGGCTCGGGCGGTCATCCGCGATGCCGTTGCAGGATCGATCAGCGAGTAAGCGTCTCACACATCGACTGCCGCTGCGGTTCATCACTCGGGCGTATCGAGATTCGGGTCGGCAACGCCGAGAATCTGCAAACTGTTGGCCACGACGATGAGCGTCGATCCTTCGTGCCCGATCACGCCGACGCCCATGGGGATCCAACCAAAGAGCGCGAAAATCGCGAGCACAAAGATCACCCCCATCGCGATCAACAGGTTCTGCGCCATCACGAATCGAACCCGGCGAGCCAGCCGGATCGACCAAGGCGCCACACGCAGATCATCGTGAAGAATCACTACATCAGCTGCTTCCAGCGCAGCGTCGGCGCCGATGCCCCCCATCGCAAGTCCGATGTCGGCGATCGCCAATGCCGGGGCGTCGTTGACTCCATCGCCGATGACTGCGAGTCGGCGGGCGCCACCCTCTTCATCGCGGAGTCGGCGGATGTGCGCGACCTTCTCCTCCGGCATCAACTCCGCATGGAACTGCTCGATGCCAAGCTCCGCTGCGACTTTCTCCGCAACCAACTGATGATCGCCCGTCAGCATGACGACCGAATCCACGCCGACCGCGCGAAGTTCTTCGACGAATCGGTCAGCTCCGGGGCGCAGCGTATCCGCGAGCGCAAAGACAATCGCTTCGCCTCCCATCGAAAAAACCGCGGTGAGCTGGCCCAGCTTGCGAACGCGCAGCACTTCCCCTTCGATCCGCTCACGCAATGCCGGATCCACATAAGGCGCCACAAATTCCACCGTCCCAAAGCGCGCCGCCTGACCTTCACACGACGCAGTGAGTCCTTTGCCAGCGACGAGTTCATGATTTTCAATCACAGCGGGTTGAACCTCGCGCTCTCGCAAAAACCGCGTAATCGAAGCAGCAATCGGATGCGTCGATCGTTCTTCCATCGCCAATGCGACGGGGAGCAGTTTTTCAACGTCGGCGCCATCCGTCAGCTCAAAGCTCGTGACTTCGATCTTTCCCGTGGTGAGCGTTCCGGTTTTATCCACGACCACTTGCCGAACGCGCGACAGTCGCTCCAGCGCATCGCCTCCCTTGACGAGCAGCCCGCCCTTTGCTGCGCGGTTGAGGCCGCACAGCGTCGCGGTCGGCGTGGCGATCACCAAAGCGCACGGACTCATGACAATCAGCAGTGTGATCGCACGGTACGCAGCGTCGTCAAACGTCATAGCCTGCCCGGTAAATCGCTCGGGGGCGAACATAAAATAGAGCAGCACCGCGATGGCAAATGCAAACACGCCGATGGTGTATGGAGTGCTGAACGAATCAATCATGCGCTGCATCGGCTGCCGTTGCGATTGCGCCTCGATCACGAGATCTAATATTCGCTGCAGGCTGGACTCCTGCACCGGACGATTGACACGAATCTCCAGCGGGCTGTTTTCGTTGAGTGTGCCCGCATAAACCGCGTCGCCGACATCGACGGGACGGGGGAGCGATTCGCCGGTGAGCGTGCTCTGGTTGACGGCCCCGGCGCCGACCGCGACCTCCCCATCAACCGGGATCGTCTCGCCAGGTCGAACGAGCACGAGATCGCCCGCCTCAAGAGTTTTGGGATCGACGGCAATCCACGCGCCCTTGATCTGCTTGAGCGCTTCGTTGGGCATGAGCTTGTTGAGCCGGGAGACGGCGTCCTTTGCCTTGGCAAGCGCCCGATACTCGAGCGCTCCAGCGAGCGTAAACATAAAGAGCAGCAGCGCCCCTTCGCCGGGATGCCCGATGTGCGCGGCGAGCCCCGCACCGACCACCATCAAGACATCGATGTCCGGCTTGAAATCACGGAGGGATTCGACCGCTGCTTTGACGCCATGAATCGCGCCCAGCGCCAGACTGATCCACACCAACGCACCGCCAGCCTTGTGAAACCCCACTGCCCACTGTCCCCACGAATCGTCAACGAGTTGTTGAAGGGAGAACCCAATCAGCAAAGCGGCGCCGGTCGCCAGCGCGACACCCAGGCGCCAGTCATCACTGACCATCCGCGACGCAAGTGTCAGGCGAGGATTGGACATCGTTGTGAGCGTCGCCCCGATGGAAATGGTGAGCACCGCGCTCAGAGTTGGTTCATGAGAGCGTCAAGATCTGAACTGTGTCCGCTTACAACTCGACAAGCTGCATGTCCGACTGTTGAAGCTGGGCGGCGGGCGGTTGGTGAAGGTCCGTCGTGAAGATGCGCAGCGATTCGTGATTGGCAGCCATCTCTTGACGAACATCATCAGCTCCAAACACACTGCGAACGCCAACATGCTCCTGGCTCAAGCCGTTGGACTCGGCGCCTTGTCGCGCGGACACCGCAGACCAATGGGAGAGAAGGTCCAACGCGACTTGCCCTTCGGATCGGGCGCCTTCCATTGGCTGGATCGCACGGTCAAAAGCTTGGATTCGGCCATCCGCGTTCTCGAAGGAGCCCGCCTTCTCCGCCCACGTCGCTGAGGGCAAGACCACATCGGCAAGGTCCGTCAAAGGCGAATCGAGCGTGTCGATCAACACGACAAAGAGGCCTTCGCGCGACAATGCCTTGCGGAGTTCGGGCGTGGACCAATCCGTCGGGAAATTCCCAGTAATCAGGCACGCGCGAACCTCGGAGTTTTTGAGCTGCGCGACGAAGCTGGTGTAGTCGAGAGCAGGCGAGCCTCCTGCAACTGCCTCGAGCGATCGCCGAACACCTCGGCTGTTGGGGCATTTTTCGGCGCGAAGGATGAACCGCCGATCCGGCTGCGCGGGTCTGCCCGAACGCGGGCACTGACAGCTCGGCCCGTCCGCTTCGGCAGGATATTCCTGATCTTCTCCCTGAATCGGGATGGGGCCGACGCCGAGCTTTGCCTGCGGATCGAACGATCGTGCTGTCTTGCCCAGCAGGTACGCCTCTTCACAGGTGAGCGTTGGCGAGACAAGCGCTGCGAGCCGGCCACCCGATTCGACGGCGCCTCGCATCCCATCAACCGCGTCGTGAATCGCCCGGCTCCACTCCGTCTTGATCAACGCGCCATGCTGACGCCGTTTGGGTGTGGTCAGTCTGCTTTGCGAATGGATGTGCTTCCAGCCGTAGCGCACTTCGTCGGTGATCCACCAGAGATTGACCTCAAGGTTGGTCCGCGGGCGGACGCGATGGACCTGCCCCTCCGCGTGGTCGATCCAGATGTTGTCGCCGCTGGACGTGAGCCCGTCGATGGTTGGCGAACTCGTCAGATCCCACACGCGTTTCTTGAACAGGAAATCCTTATCGAGCAAGGCGCCAACCGGGCACAAGTCAATCACGTTGGACGCGAGCGGATTGTCCAATGCTTTGCCGGGGAAGACATCGATCTGTTCGTGATTGCCTCGCCCGTTGACCATCAGCTCGTGCGTGCCTGTGACTTCGCGCGTGAATCGCACGCAGCGGGTGCACATGATGCAGCGGTCGGCGTAGAGCAGGACGTTGGGGCCGAGGTCCTTCTTGGGCTGCTTGACCTTTTCTTCTTGAAAGCGGGAGACGCCTCGCCCGTACTGGTAGGAATAATCCTGCAAGTCGCATTCGCCGGCCTGATCGCAGACGGGGCAGTCGAGCGGGTGATTGATGAGCAGATACTCCATCACCGCTTTTTGGTTGGCTGTCGCGCGAGGAGAGTCGGTGTAGACATGCTGACCTTCCGCCGCCTGCTGCTGACAGGTGGGCAGGAGCTTGGGGATCGGCTCGAGCTTGTTTTCATTACGAGGGTTCGGCGCCCACACTTCCGCTAGGCAGATCCGGCACGACGCCACGATCGAAAGCCCGTCGTGGTAGCAGTAATGCGGAATCTCGATCCCGTGGTCGCGGGCAGCCTGAAGGATCGTCTGCCCCGGGGTGAACTCGCACAGCTTTCCGTTGATCGTGATCGTCGGCATGATCGGCCCATCGTAGCAGGGCGACGCTCAGATTGTGTTCGGCGGATCAGCGAGCCAGCAGTGGAACGATCTGCAGGAAAACTCGCCTTACTGAGCCTGGGACTTCAACCGCCCCAACAACTCGATGAAGAGCTTCTCAAAACGGGGGTCTCCTCGCAGTGAGGTGAAATCGCGGTCGGAGCGGATTTGCCCGGGATTGTTCCAGCCAGCTTCGACCGCTTGATCGAGAACGTCCAAAGCGCCTGTTGTGTCGCCGACGAGTGCGAGCCCGCATGCGACGTTGTAGAGGTTGTTGGCGCTGGGTTTGCTCGATGCGAGTGCCTGCTGATCGTCGAGCCACTGCTGCCAAGAGTCGTGCGCGAGTTGATCCTCCCCGAGAAAATCATAATCCCACCCGATCTGGTTCCAGGTGATCTGAGGCCCTGCTTCGCCGTGCTTGTCGAGCTCCTCACCCAGCTTGCCCAGCGCAAAGACCGCTCGTTCGGGCTGCTCAATCTGAACATACGCATTGGCGATCCACCGCCAGGCCAGTCGTTGATCGGCCTCGGGATCCGCCTGCAACTGCATGGCCTGCGCCAAGTCGATTGTTTCAAGGGCGCCCTCCGCGTCCTGAGCTTGCCACTGCCAGCGGACGAGGCTGGCGAACGTAAGCCCGGAGCGCGCGTTTTCGCCATGGCGGGTGATGATGTCTCTGAATCGCTTGAGAACCGCTTGCTGCTCAGCCTGATCGCCGACGCCGTTGTTCGACCAACACGAGGACAGGCGGACGATCGCGCTGACCAACTCATCAGGGGTCAACGAGTCCGCCTGCTCGGTCATGATGTCTTCGGTGCGCTGCAAGGCGCCTCGCGCAAAACGCTTCTGCCCGCTCCGCACCCACGCCCAGGCGAGCGTGTTCCAATGCCAATAGCGCATTGATTCTGGGTGTTTCTGCGAAAACTGGATCAGATAATCAACCGCATGTTTGCGAGCCTCGACGGACTCCGCTTTGCCGTAATCAGAAGGCGTCGGCGGCGTCTCGCGCGCCAACAGATGACTCACCGAATACCAGATCATCGCCTTGGCGCCATGACTCTGCGACCATTCGGGGTCGATCGAGTCGAGCCAGATCGGGATCTGCACCGCAGGCTCGCCGAGCCCGAGAACCGCCTGCGCCACGCGCGTCCAGTTGTCGATCCGGTCAGGCGACTTGATGAGATGGTGCGTCGACATCGCGAGTGGATTTTGCTGAGGAATCTCCACCGGCGCCGTCGTGGCGAGCGTCCAGACGGTCGTTCCAAGGCCAGCCAGAAGAGCCGTCGCCAGCACGGCAAGTGTGGTCATTTTGCCAATCATCGTGCGAGTGTCCTTTGCCTGAATCGGGGGCTCGTTGGTGTCCGCCCAACAACTGGGCATACTAGGAGGCTATGGCCGACACGCCTGAAAAATCCGAATCCCCCAAACGCCGACAGCACGCCTTCCAGGCGCCCAAAGGCACGCGCGACTTCTACCCCGACGATCTGCTCAAACGCCGATGGATCGAGGAGACCTGGAGGCAGGTCGCACTCAGGCATGGGTTCGACGAAATCGACGGGCCGAGATTCGAACATACAGACCTCTATACGGTCAAAAGCGGTGATGGGATCCTCTCGGAACTGTTTTCTTTTACGAGAGCAGGTGGGAAGACCGCGTTCGCCCTGCGCCCGGAGTTCACGCCGACGCTGGCGCGAATGGTCGCTGCACGGGCCAACAGCCTGCCCAAGCCGATCAAATGGTTCAGCGTCG
>CAYMQF010000091.1:4191-9437 GCA_964392425.1 uncultured Phycisphaeraceae bacterium | reverse complement strand
TCAGCGCCGTTGACCACGCCGTCGCCATTGCGGTCTGCTGGGTTCAGAGGGGTAGGGGGGCATCCCCGGTACTTGGCGACACGTGCATCACCTGCAGGTGACGCAGTGAAATCTCCGCCGACAATGAGGCCTGGGTCCACACCATTGCGAAAAACAGTCGAGGCGAATACAGAATAATTCATCCCGCTTCCTATGGAAGACCATGACCGGCCGTCCCACTTTGCAATCCGGTTTGCTTCGTTGCCACCTGCGATTAAGAAGTTGCCGACGGCGTACAGCTCTGCACCTGAGCCGTCATTGAATACAGTCAGAGCGTGTACGGCGGGGTTGTATGTCCCATTCACTCCACTTCCCAAGGCCGCCCACCACGAGCCGTTCCATTTGGCAATGTTGTTGACTGCGACGCCCCCCGCGTTCGTGAAGATTCCGCCTGCATACAGGGCGGCGCCGAAACCGTCATCGAAGACTGACAGGGCTCGCACTCTCCCATTGAGTCCACTTCCCAAGGGTGACCATTGCTGTCCATCCCATTTGGCGATGCGATTCCCTACATCGCCATTTGCAGTTCCAAACGTTCCGCCGACATAGAGGGCCGAACCTGAGCCGTCATCAAAGACGGCCATCGATTCTACGCTCCTACCAATTCCGCTCGGCAAGGGTGACCATGATTTGCCATCCCATTTGGCTATGGAGTTAGCTGCGACACCTCCCGCGGTGGTGAAAAAACCACCAGCGTAGAGCGCTGGTCCCGACCCATCGTCAAAGACAGTGAGGGCGCGCACGCCTGAGGTAAAACCGCCACCCGACACGCCTTCTCCTGCTGGCGCCCAAGACTGGCCGTCCCATCGAGCGATGTTATTTGCTTTGATGCCTCCAGCTTTGAAAAAATGACCGCCAGCGTATAACGCCGGACCAGAGCCATCATCGAAAACGGCGAGGGTCCAAACAGTATCTGATAATGATGTAATATCACTAACGCCACTTCCCACAGGCGCCCATGACTCCCCATCCCACCTGGCGATGAAGCTCAACGGGATGCTCGTGGAGATTGTAAATAGACCGCCAGCGTACAGCGCCGGGCCCGTCCCATCGTCAAATGTTGCCAGTGTGAATACACGATTATTCAAACCACCACTTCCCAAGCTCACCATTACATCATCGTCCCATTTGGCAATGTTGTTCGTTGTGACTCCCTCTGCGTTTGTGAAGTTTCCACCAACAAAGAGGGCTGAGCCTGAACCATCGTCAAAGACACTGAAGGTGCGTACCCCACCATTTATTCTGCTTTCCAAAGTCGACCACGATGAGCCATTCCATAGAGTGATAGGGTTCGCCGCCACACCCTTTGCTGTTGTGAAGTGCCCACCAGCGTAAAGGGCATCACCTGTACCGTTATTGAAAACAGTGAGCGCAATGATGGTGCCATATAATCCATCTCCAAGTGGCGACCATGTCAGGCCATCCCATCGAGCGATCCGATTTGCTGCGATGCGTCCAGCGGTTTCGAAATGCCCGCTGGCGTACAGAGCAGCGCCTGTGCCGTCATCAAATACAGCTAGCGCAGACACCCCTGAGGCGATGGGTCCAGAGAGACCATTTCCTAGTGGCGCCCACGATAGGCCGTCCCATCTGGCTATGTTTTTCGCTGCGACGCTCCCCGCCGTTGAGAAGCTCCCGCCAACATACAAAGCGGGACCCGTCCCGTCGTCGAATACGATCAAGGCGCGCACTCCGCTTTGTATTCCACCTCCCACATTCGACCAAGACTGACCATCCCATTTGGCGATGCGGCTCAGCGGCGCACCTACTTCAGTGACGACGTCGAAGATCTGCACGCTTCCGGCATACAACGCAGGCCCTGTTCCATCATCAAAGACGGTAAGAGCTACCACTCTTTCATTGATTCCACTTCCCAAGGGTGACCAAGACCGGCCATCCCACTTGGCTATGTGATTCACTGCAACGCCCCCTGCGGTAGTGAATTTTCCACCCGCGTATAGCGCTGGACCTGAACCGTCGTCGAATACGGCCAGTGCATCGACTTGACCTAGAGTTCCGCTTCCCACAGGAAACCATGATTGGCCATCCCACCTGGCGATGGATTGAGCGATGACTCCTCCTGCTGTAGAGAAACGACCTCCTACGTAGAGCGCGGGCCCCGAGCCGTCATTGAAGACGACCGTAGCGAACACGTCTCCATCGACTCCATTGGAGCCGAAAGTCGGAACCCATCCAGGCTGACACTCCTCGTCGGGCTCGCCCAGCGGTTGCGCAACCGCAATCGGCGCGCACACCGCACTCAGCAGAACGGACAAAAATAGGGACATCAACAATAGATTTGGCAAGGGCCGACGAAAAAACTGGGGGAGCAACATCGCTTCGTCTCCGTACATGAGTATCCTTCGCCTGGAAGTGGCGAAGGCTGAGTTGTCACACTTTCTCACCAAAGCCGGAAGCAACTACAGGCGCCCGGCGAAACCGATTCCTGCAACAGACAGCGCAAGCCCGCGCCATCTGCTCACAAATATCAAGGCTCAAGCCCGAACCAACCCATTCGCATCCATATACGCAAGATTCCGCCAGTGGTTCCCGCGAGCGCGGATATTATTGAACTCATGTCGTGCACAGAAATCGCTCTGCAAGGCCATAAAACACCGTTTTTCACCGATGTTTGCATCTTGATCGGGCGTGTTTTTGCTCTCCCGCTGAGCCCATGAAAAAGGGATCGCGAGAATCCCAGAAAAGCCTTGACTTGCTACGACGGTTGTAGTACTCTCGTATTCCGACATCTGTAGTAGATCAATCGAGGCCACTCATGCCCCCACGTACACCCGAACTTGGCGCCGCGGAACTCGAAGTGCTCAAAGCACTTTGGAGCCAAGGCCCAGCAACCGTCCACGAGGTCCGCGACCTCCTCCGTGAGCGCGGGCGAAAAGTCGCCTACACCACCGTTCTTACTTTTCTCTCCCGACTCGAACAGAAAGGCTGCGTGCGCAGCGACAAGACCGGCCGAGCGTATGTCTACCGTGCGGTGGTCACGCACGATCGCGTCATCGGCAGCCGTGTCAAAGAGGCGATGAAACAACTCTTTGATGGCGCCGCTGCGCCGATGGTGCTCCACCTCATCGAAAACGAAAAGTTTTCCTCCAAGGAACTTGCGGACCTGCAAAAGCTCATCGACGACCTCGCCAGGCAGAAGGAGAAGCGAACGCGCAAGCGCCGCTGACGCAGAGCATGGATTTCACCACGATCCCCGACATCCTCTGGCGCAACGCACTCGGCGCGATCCCGCTGATGATTGTGGTCGCGATCGCATGCCGATTCCTCCCGATGCGCGCCTCGTCCAGGCATCTGCTCTGGACCGTCACGCTTTTATCACTGCTGATTCCGCCAATCATTCCCCGTCTTGATGTCAGTGAACTTTGGCCAGTGTCGGCGCCGAACCCGACTGCGCAGGAGAAGGCAGTCCCTGAGTTGCGATTAGAGAAGCCAGATTCCGGCCAAGTGTCTGTTTTACCTTCAAACAAAGCATTATCGCTATTGCAAAAACCCGGCTTGGCGCCAGCACCGTCCAATCAACAGTGGGAACGCTCGCTGCGGCGTACAAAGAGCACATCCCGACGACAGCCTCCCACTCGCTTGGAAGCTCGTCGCTGGCGTCAAGCTGACAGGGTTGTCACCACAGCCGACCCACTGATCATTCCCCAGCGCAAAGCTTGGCGCCGACCGGACACATTCCAACCGCAAGTCATCCGTACAGACACATCGGCAGAGCCATCCTTCTTTACGGCTCTCGCCCCAGCCCAACTGAATCAAGTGGATGTCTCACCCAACGCTGCGGCCGTGGTCTTGGATTCACCAACAGCAACCCCCAGCGAAGCAACTTCCCAGATCAATCAAGACAGCCGGGCATCTCAACTCCTTGCGCCACTCATGGGCGCGACGCGCCTCATTCGAGATCGGCTATTCGATCGCGAAGTCTTCGCCGCATGGGGTGGCGAGTTGCGTTCATTGCAGCAGAATCTCCAGTCATTACCGCCTATTCCGACCGCTCCGTGGTTGGTCGGCGCCTGGCTCATCGCGTTTCTCGCAGCGATTCGCATCGTCTTTCTTCGCCGAGGTTTCTCTCGCGCCCTCGCTGCGCCCGATCACGTCGTCAACATGGTTGATGAAGCGGCGAACATGATTTCGCTTCGCCGGGCGCCTTGCGTCTTGATGGTGCGCGACCGCGTCTCGCCGATGATTTGGTGCGGCCTGTCTCCCAAACTCATACTTCCGATTGGTCTTTGGGGTGAACTCGACGACGCCGGCCGTCGCGCCGTGATTCACCATGAACTTGCGCATCTCAAGCGCCGCGATCACTGGCTCCGCTGGGCGGAACTGGTCATCGGCTGCGTCTATTGGTGGCACCCGATGGTGTGGTGGGTCCGCCGAAAGCTCCGCGAAGAAGCGGACAATTGTTGCGACGCCTGGGTCACGGCGCTCTTGCCGACCGAACGACGGGCTTATGCGTCGGCTCTCGTGCGAACCAAAGCGTACCTCAACCATCCACACTCGACTCCGGGCCCGGTCGGCCTCGGCGTCACCACGGCGACTGCAAAACGCTTCGCCAGGAGACTCACCATGGTGATGACACACCGATCCAATCCACGCCTTTCTGCGACGGGCCTGCTGCTCGCCGCGACCTTTGCCGCGCTCACCGCAGTTGCGACTCCTATCTGGGCCTGCCCCACAGAGCGCTCGCAAACCAAAGAAGTCGAGCGCACTATGCGCGAATCCCCGCCGCCTGCGCCCGAGGCGCCTGCAACCGTTGGCGCGGATGAGTCAACCTATGAGCGCTTTCTCAAGAGCCAGGATGAGGCGCCGCAGGCCGATGATGTTGACTCGCGCTTGAACAACCTCGATGAACGGTTGCAGCGTGCGCTATCGCGCATCGAACGTTTGCTCGCATCCCGAGTCGCCCCGGTTCCAGGTGTGTTTCCAACGCCTCCCACAGCCCCGGCGCCCCCTGCATTCCCACAAGGTCTGCGTGGGTTCACCTCGCAGCCATCCTTTGGAGCGTTCCCCGTTGGAGTCAGCGATGAAAAGCTAATCGACAAGTCCTACACATTGCCCAAGGACCAACTCATGGCCCTGACCAAACTCATGTCGCGCGACGATGTGCCCATCCTCATTCGCCCCGGCGATAACGAGATCAGCGTGCGCGCCACACGAGCGCAGCACAAAATCTTCGGCGCCTTCGTCTC
>CAYMQF010000091.1:1690-4091 GCA_964392425.1 uncultured Phycisphaeraceae bacterium | reverse complement strand
CAGATGCGCACCGCTGCGAGCCAAGCCAAAGCATTGATGATCGAAGCCGATCGTCTCGAACAGATTGGCGCGGAAATCGAAGCACAGAGTGATGCGATCGAAGCGGAAGCTGACGCGCTCGAAGACAAAGCGGATCAAATCGCCGACGAGGCAGAAGAAGCGCTCGACCGCGCCGAAGAGCTCGTCGATCAGGCTGAAGAAATGGAGGCGACCGCTGCTCGCTACGAACTGATCGCCAAGGCCAACGCGCTCAAAGCAGAGGCATCTGCCAGGCAAGTCACCGTCGCGGCGATCTTGGCGCAGGCCCAAGCCGTCTTGCGACAGGCTGACGTGATGGAGGCTCAAGCCGATGCAATGGAAGAACGTGCCGAGGCGCTGCGCGAACAAGCTGAGCAAATAGAAGAATCCATCGAATCACAAATCGACTCGCTCGAGTCTTCTCTTGGCAAGCGATTCGAGCAGTACCGCGAGCAGTACCGCGAGCAAAACGCACGGCAGGCTGAGGCCATCGAAGCGCTGATTTCACAGCACGAGCAACGATTCAACCAAAATGTCAACACCCGCTTGGCGACCCAACTGAAGCAGAAGTTGTACCTCATCGACCGAACCGCTGCGCAGCGTGCCCTCGTCCGCAACGCGTCGGCCAAGTGAATCATCTCCATAATTGACGCCGGGCGAGCGCCGCTCTCGCGTCTCTATCTATACGCGCCGCTGAGTGCGCCGAGGGACGGCTCTGTAAAGTCTGCACCCATCCCCAAAGCCGTCTCGCTTGGCGCCAAGCTGTTGATCACCCGCACTGCATGCCGGAGGTTCCATCGATGCGTCTATTTCCAATGTCATTCCGCTACGCCAGCGTACTGCTGTTGATCGGTCTTGTGTTTGCGTCAGCTTCGCTCGCAGCAGAGCCTGATCCGTCGCTGCGCGCTTACCAAGCTGGCAACGGGTTTCTCAATCGCGGCTTCGATGAGCTGGCGATCCGTGAATACCAATCCTTTCTTAAGCAACGCCCAAACCATGAACTGGCGCCAAACGCTGCGTATGGGCTTGGTGTCGCGCTCTTTCGTTTGCATCGTCTTGATGATGCCGCTGCAGCGTTCGAGCCACTGATTGGCGTCAACGATTTTGAGTTTGCCGCTGAGACAAACTTGCTGCTTGGGCAGTGTTATCTCTCGATGGGTCGATTTGCAGATGCAGCAAAACGGTTTCAGACCTTGTTAGATCAGGCGCCGAACCATCCGTCCGCATCCGATGCTGGCGCCATGCTGATCGAGTCGCACTACCGTGCGGGAGCGTTCGTCGAAGCGGAGCGCACTGCCAAGGTGTTTCACAAACGCTGGCCAAACGACGAACGCCGTGACCGTGTCAACTTCTTCGATGCTCTGGCGGCGATGTCACTGAAGGAGTATCAACAAGCCGCCGACCGTTTCGACGTGCTCCTCGACGACACGCCCCACAGCTCGCTTGCTCCCCAGGCGACGCTCCTCTCTGCGCAGTGTCTCCAGCAGGTTGGATCGGCGCCCCGAGCGATCAAGAGGTTCCGCCAAGCGATAGATGTTTCGCGCGAGACAATCGTTCCCGATGCGCTCTATGGACTCGCCACACTTCTTCATTCCGCCGGCGAGCTTGACGAAGCAGGCGCCCTCTTCGATCAACTCATTGAATCTGCGCCGGGCTATCCAAACGTCACCGATGCAATGCTTCGGCGTGGACAAATCTGGTTCGCACAAGGTCGGTACCGCCAAGCGCGAGAGTTCTTCACTCAAGTCGATCAACAGGCCGACGCTGACCATCCCGCGGCAAACTATTGGCTCGCCAAGTGTGCGCTTCGGCTGGACGATCCCGCAGATGCAGCCGATCGGCTTGCTACCGCGCTCGAGTCGGCGCCGGATCATCCGCTCGCACCGGAAATGCTCTACGACCGCGCCATTGCGCTGTTGCGACTTGAACAGTCGGGCAATGCCGAACGATCGCTTGCGCTCTTCTTAGATCATTATCCTGAGCATGCTCTTGCTGCCGACGCATTGGCTCTTCGCGCTTCGACGCTGCATCAACTCGAGCGATACAGCGAGAGCACTGCTCTGTGCGATGCATATCTCAAGGTGTATTCTGATCGCGCGCAGGCATCTACGATCCGCTATCTGCGCAGTGAAAACCTATATCTCGACGGTGACATCGCAGGCGCCACTGCCGGGTATGCCGACTTCCTCGATCGGGAGCCGGACAATCCCGATGCATCCAAGGCGCGGTTCCGCCTTGGCTCGATTCACTATGAGCAAGGCGAATACGAGCTTGCGACCCCTATGCTCCAAGCAGTTCACTCAATCAAACCACTTCCAGCCGAGTATCGCACCGCAACGCTCATGCTCGGTGAAATCGCATTTGCCAGCAAAGATTGGCGCCA
>CAYMQF010000091.1:0-1590 GCA_964392425.1 uncultured Phycisphaeraceae bacterium | reverse complement strand
ATTCGAGCAAGTTGTTGAACAATGGGCTGACTCCCGCTTTGCAGCCGCTGCATACGGTCAACTGGGCGCCATCGCTGCGACGAAGGGCGACCATGCTGCTGCGATTCCATTCTTCAAGCATTCATTGTCGCTGAGTGATGACCCTGCGCAGTCAGCCAATACTTTGCATCGGCTGGGTCTGTCGCTCGCTGCGGCCAACCGAGATGAAGAAGCAGCCCGAGTGTTCGATCGTCTCAACCGTGAGCATCCAGACAATCAGTTTGCGATTGAAGCGGACGCCCGGCGGGCTCTCGCTCTCTCCAAAGCAGGCAACGCCAAAGAAGCACTTGAGTTGATTGGCGCTATAGAACAACGTGGCATCGAGATGCTTGACGCGCAACTGGCAGGCGCCGTCCGCTATGAGCAGGCTTGGCTGCTGCGCGAAAGTGGTCAGCCGAACGAAGCGGTCCATGCGTATCGCGCGCTGCTTGAAACACAGATCGACAGAGGTCTTCGCGCCCATGCATTGATCGAGCTTGCTGATCTTGAAATCGCCAACGAGCGGTATGAACCTGCTGCAGCGTTGCTTCGTCAGTCGCTGAAACTTGCTGAGAGAGAGTCCTCTGCGGAACAATCGCTCTTTGCAGGCGCCCGATATCGACTCGCCCTGTGCCAACATCGGCTCGGCCAGCATCAGTCCGCAGCAGAGTTGTTCGATCAATATCTTCGTTCAGACTATGTAGATTCGTCCCTTGTTGCCGCGGCAAATCTCATGGCGGGCGAATCGTATTTTCAGCTTGGCCAGCATCGACCGGCAGCGGTGCATTTTGCTGCGGTGGTCGAAACGGCTGAGGATCCCGACATGCTCTCGTCGAGCCTGCTCCGCCTTGGGGAGTGCGACGCAGCCTTGCAGCGATGGCCCGCCAGCGAGCACGCATTCACCGATTTCCTCGATCGTTTCAGCGATTCACCGCTCTGGTTCCAAGCGCAGTTCGGGCAAGGCTGGGCGCGCGAAAATCAAGGGCGCCACGATGCCGCGATGCAGGCGTACCGAGCCGTGGTTGATCGCCACGACGGTGAGACAGCCAGCCGGGCGCAGTTCCAGATTGGCGAATGCCTCTTCGCTCAGCGTAAATATGATGTCGCAGTCGCCGAGTTTCTCAAGGTCGACGTCTTCTACGCTTATCCCCAGTGGAGCGCCGCAGCTCTGTACGAAGCCGGCCGATGCTTCGAAGCGATGGGCCAACCCGAGGCCGCACACACACAGTTCGAACGAGTTCGCGCGGAGTTCAGCGACACCAGGTGGGCGCCGATGGCCGCATCACGCCTCGCTGCGACGCGATCAACCACACTGCCAGCACGCTGATATTTCAAGTCATTCATTCACTTATGCATACAAGGTGTGTTTCATATGATTCAAACTCTTTCATCAACCGCGATATTCATGCTCGCCCAGGCGCCGCCCGCTGCAGTCGACACCGCGGTGCAAGTGACATCGATCTGGGATTTCATTCTCAAAGGCGGCGTGATGATGATCCCCATCGGCCTGTGTTCGTTGGTGACGATCGCGGTCGCAGCGGATCGCGCCATCTCGCTGCGCAAGAGCGCCGT
>CAYMQF010000090.1:5420-9453 GCA_964392425.1 uncultured Phycisphaeraceae bacterium | reverse complement strand
GAGGCGAGGACGGAGGGGTTGAGCCACGTCCAGAGGACCACGGCGCCAAACGTCACGCACAATGCAGCGACGAGCATCATGCTGGCCACGCGGAGCGGCACTCGTCGGCGGAGCTGGTGGTAGGCGACGATCGCGTGCGTCATCGAAGGAATCTTTCTGAGGTATAGCCCGGAAGTCGGTCGTGTGATCGGAACGCAGCGGGGATGGCTTTCCACCCGCGCAGACGCCGACAACGTGGTCGAGCCGGGCACGGTAGGCGCTTTGCGCCGCTCTGGCAAGGGCGCCTGGGGGAGCGAACGGAGCGTGGCTCGGTTGTGAGTGAAGTTAGTGAGGGGTATCGTCGCTCTTCTGTGAGGCGTACTGCACGAATCCGACTCAATACTGCCAGACGCCGAGCGGGGCGTCGGTCGTCATCGTTTTGGTCGGTGTCGGTAGCAGCACGGGCGGCGATCGCGCTGAGTATTGTATGGATTGGCGCCGATCCCACGATGGCGTTTGCTCAGCAGGTGCATGAGCAGATCCAGCCTGACGCGTCGGCCCTCTCTCCTTACGACGGTCGGCCGGTCAAGGACATTCGCTTTGAGGGGTTGTCGCGCGTCACCGAACGGTTCGCACGGAACCAGTTGCGCACCGTTCCCGGGCAGGCGTTTGACGCTGCGACGATCACCGCGGACATCCGCCGACTCTACAGCTTGTACGAGTTTGAAACGGTGCAGGCGTCGGTCGAAGCGGACCCCGATGGGTCGGTGACCGTGATTTTCATCGTGCGCGAGGCGCCTTTGGTGCAGGATGTGCAGGTCGTCGGCAACCAAGCCATCAGCGACGACGACATCTCTCAGGAAGTCGCGCGGATCAACCTGACTGCGGGGACGCCGGTGGATCGTTTTCGTGTGGATCGCGCTCGTCGAGCGATCGAAGAGCTGTACCACGCGCGTGGCTTCCACACTGCGCAGGTGCTCGTCGATGAAGAAGAACTCGCCAACGGCGTCGTGCTGTTTCGCGTGCGGGAAGGGGAGCGCGTCAAGCTGATGGCGATCCGGTTTGAAGGCGCCCGGTCGTTTTCCGAGCCTGTGCTTCGCACGCATGTGACAACCAAGGTGGCGAGCCTGCTCCGCAAGGGCGCGCTCGACGAAGAATCTCTCGACGACGATGTGACTTCGGTTCGGCGGTTTTATGTCGCAGAAGGTTTTCTCGATGCGCGCGTCGATCGGCGGATCGTACTGAGCCCCAACGGACGCGAAGCGATCGGGACCATCCTGATTGATGAAGGGCCTCGCTATCGGCTTCGCCATGTGCAGGTTCAGTTGGTCGATGGGGACGGCTCACTGCCGGTCTTTAGTGCGGAGCAAGTGATCGGGCTGATCTCGACGAAGCCGGGCGATGCGTATGTGAGCGATGCGGGCGCGTCGGCTGCCGATGCGCTGCTCCAGGCGTACAACCATCTGGGCTACGTCGATGCGTCGGTCCAACGGCAGGAGCTACGCGATCCCGATTCGCCGATGGTCGATCTGATTTTGATTGTTCGAGAGGGTGAACGCTTCCGCGTTGGCGAAGTCGTCATTCAGGGAAACACGATCACCAAACAAAGCGTGATTCGTCGCCAACTTCGCTTTTGGCCGGACCGCCCGCTCGACATTCGGTCGCTGGAAGAATCGAGAAGCCGACTCGCGCTGACGAGGCTCTTTTCCCGGCCGTCCGCGCAGAACCCTGCTGGTGGTGTGAAGATCACGATGCAGCCTGAGGATCCTGCGGAGCCGGGCTTTCGCGATGTGCTCGTTCAGATCGAAGACGCCAACACGGGGTCGCTTTCGTTCCTTGCTGCAGCGAGTGCTGACGCGGGGTTCATCGGGTCCATCGCGCTGACTGAGCGCAACTTCGATGTCAAGAACTATCCCCGTCGGCTGAGCGAGTTGGGCAGTCGTCGGCGGTTCCGAGGAGGCGGGCAGACGCTCAGCCTGGTCGCGGCGCCGGGCACGCAGATTCGCAACTTTAGCGCGGGCATCTCCGAGCCTTATCTTTTTCAGACGAATACGTCGTTCGCTATCAACGGCTCATTCCGCGACCGCATCTTTGATGAATACGATGAGCAACGGCTGCGAGGCGTGATCTCGCTGGGCCGGCGTTTCGGCGACCGATGGGTCGTCAACTCGAGCGTGCGAACAGATACGGTCCAGCTCAGCGACATCGATCCCGACGCCCCCGTGGATGCGTTTGCGGTAACGAGCGCCAACACGATCTTTGGCGTCTCCGTCGGCGTCACGCGCACGACCGTCCCTGCGGTTGAACGACTCTTCCCGACGAAGGGATCCCGGACGCAGATCAATGTCGAGCAGGTGTTCGGCGATTTCAACTTCTCAAAGATCACCGCTGAGCATCAGTTCTTCTTGGCGGTGCAGCAGGATGCGCTGGGGCGGACGAGCGTGCTCTCCTTCAAGATCAACGCCAGCCTGATCCCCCAATCGGGCGAGGCGCCGATCTACGAACGATTCTTCCTTGGTGGTTCGACGTTCCGCGGGTTTGACTTCCGTGGAGTGTCGCCTCGAGGCATCCGCAACGACACCAAAACGCCCGGCGTCAAACCCAAGGGGGGCCATTGGTCCTTCTTTGCGGGCGTTGAATACAGCCAGCCGCTCTTTCAGGAGATCATTCGGGTCGTGTTTTTCGTCGACAGCGGGACGGTCGAGGAGCAGTTCGGTTTCGGGCAGTACCGCGCGAGCGTCGGCATCGGGCTTCGGATCAAAGTGCCTGCGTTGGGGCCGGCGCCGTTGGCTTTTGACTTCGGCATCCCCATCTTGAAGGAAGAGAACGACGAAACCCGCCTGTTCACCTTCACCGCGGACATCCCGTTCTGATTGATCGGACTCGAGCGGGCGTCGAGGGCTGGCTGCGACGCTATGATGCCTGCTGACTCGTACGGTTTTCTCACCGCTTTCCCCCCAACAACGGAGGGCATGGTATGCACTTGACTCGACTTCAGACAGCGATCGTGGCTGTAGCCATTTTTGTGACCGTTTCTTTTGCGTGGCGCGCTGGCGCCCAAAACGGGGTTCAGCCGCCACCCCCCTCCCGCATCGCGGCGATTGATATTCCCCGCCTGATCGGCGCCTTGGATGAACGCGCCCCGCGCGAGCAGCAGCTCCAATCGTTCATCAACGATCTCAACGATCAGTTGACAGCGCGAGGCGATGAGTTTGAAACCGCCACCGCCGACATGCAGCTACTCGTCGCGGGAACGCCCGAGCGACGGCGCAAAGCTGAAGAGGTTGCCCGGATGCGTGTCGATCTGGAAGTTCAAGGACGATGGTCCGAGCAACTCATTGATCGACGCCGAGCGGAAGTGTTCGCCGATCTCTTTGAAAAGGTGCGCGATTCTGCGACGAAGATCGCCCAACAACGAGGATACGATCTCGTCATCAGCAGCGACTTTGAAGGGGACATCCCCCGCGATCAGGAAGCACAGATCCGCAGCGTCATGTCGGCTCGGCGGGTGCTCTATGTCTCGCCTGATCTGGACATCACCGATGACGTGGTTCGGCTCATGAACAATGAATGGCACGCGGGCATGGCCAACCGACCATGATCGACGGGAGTGGGACTGCATGCCGAGCGTGATGACATCCAGTGATGAAAAAGCGATCGGCGCCTCGGATGGGTGGACGATGGGCGAGCTTGCCTCTTTGCTTGGCGCCACACTCGTCGGCCCGGAGTCGCTGCGCGTCACTCGCCTGGATTCCCTAGAAAACGCGGATGAATCGACGCTTTCGTTTATCCGCGATGAGCCTCACGCTGCAGCGTGGGCGTCGAGCCGGGCGCGGGCGGCGATCATCAGTAAGAACATCGAACCAACGGGGCATGACCCTGCGGTGCGTGCGTTGCTCATTGTTGAAGATGCCGATCATGCGCTCATCACGTTGCTCGAAGCGATCGCTCCGGCGCACGTTGGACCTCCTACTGGGGCGCATCCAACCGCTTCGATTGATGAGTCCGCGCAGTTGGGCGAGCAGGTGCGCATCGGGCCGGGCGTCGTTGTTGG
>CAYMQF010000090.1:0-5320 GCA_964392425.1 uncultured Phycisphaeraceae bacterium | reverse complement strand
GACGGCGCGGTTCTGGGCGGCGGCGTCGGCGTCAAAGACAACATCAATATCGGAGCGGGCGCCCGCGTGGGAGCGCGATCAGGCGTCATGGAGGACATCCCCGCTGGTGAATCCTGGGTCGGCGCCCCGGCTCGACCCGCGCGGGAAATGATGCGTATTTTTGCTGCATCGAGCCGATTGCCGAAGTTATTGAAGGCGCTGCGTGCGCGCGGGATCACGCTCGAGGACCAAGGATAACTATGGCGACCGCCACCAAAAGCACCAACCAACGCACGCTGGTCAGCCCGGCGACGATCTCTGGCAAGGGGCTCTTCACGGGCTCCCCGGTGACGGTGACGCTCCGCCCCGCAGAGCCTGACGCAGGATTCGTCTTCATCCGGACGGATCTGCCCGGCTCCAAGCCGATACCAGGCCGAGTCGAATATCTCGATCCTCGCCCGCGGCACACTACGCTTCGGCGAGGAGAGGCGACCATCGAAACCGTCGAGCACTGCCTGTCCAGCTTGGTCGGCATGGGTGTGGACAACGCGACGATCGAGCTGGACGCAGGCGAACTCCCCGCGGGTGATGGATCGGCGACTCCATTTGTCGAAGCGATCGCTGCGGCGGGCGTGATCGAACAGAACGCCCCCCGTCGGCCGATCATTGTGACAGAGCCAATCACGCTCCGCGATGGAGACGCGATGATCGCGGCGATGCCCACCGCAAGTGACGGCATGGACCTCCTCTACGATCTTGACTACGGCGACTCAACTCCCATCGGTCGGCAGATTCACGCCTATACGCTCGATGCGGACACGTATCGCACGATGATCGCCCCAGCTCGCACCTTCATGCTTCGCCATGAAGCGGAACGCCTGCGCGAGGAAGGGTTGCTCAAGCACGCCTCCCTCAACGACGGTTTGGTGATCGACGAGGATGGCCCCATCGACAACACCTATCGCTTTGAAGATGAGCCGGTCAGGCACAAACTGCTGGACCTCATTGGAGACTTGGCATTGGTCGGTAGGCCGATCCAGGCGCGCATCCTTGCGAGCAAATCCGGGCACTCGCTCAACCAGAAGTTGGCGCGCGAGCTGGTCGATCTTGGGCGTCGCCCTGCTGTGTCGGACAGCCAACTCCCCGTCCCCGCGATGGACATCCGCGAAATCATGAGGCTGCTCCCCCACCGCTATCCGATGATCCTCGTGGATCGAGTTCTCGAGATGGAAGGCGATCGCCGAGCAGTCGGCGTGAAAAACGTCTCCGTCAACGAACCTTTTTTCCAGGGGCACTACCCCGGGGCGCCGATCATGCCAGGCGTTCTGATCGTCGAGGCGATGAGCCAGCTCGCTGGATTGATGCTGAGTCAGAAGCTGGAAAGAACTGGTAAAGTGGCTGTGCTGTTGAGTTTAGATAATGTCAAACTTCGTCGCCCCGTCGTCCCTGGAGATCAGCTTATGATCGAGGCGGAGGCAATCCGGGCTTCTTCGCGGTTTGGCGATGTCCAGTGCCGAACGTATGTCGCGGGCAAGCTGGTGGCACAAGCGCGTGTGCGATTTATGATGGTTGACGCAGAGCAGGATCAGTAGAACGAGCCTATGACGACTTCCCCCCAGTGTGGCAAGCGGATCCATGAGACCGCTGTAATCGACCCGACCGCCGAGATTGATCCCTCCGCGAGCATCGGCGCCTATGCCGTGATCGGGCCGGACGTCAAGGTCGGCGCCAACACGGTCATCCACAACCATGTCTGCATCATCGGGCCGACGACGCTGGGCCGGGACAACGTCATTTATCCCTTTTCCGTTCTTGGTGCGGAGCCTCAGGACCTCAAGTTCCACGGCGAGCAGACGCAGCTCATCGTCGGCGACCGCAACCACATCCGTGAACATGTGACGATCCATCGCGGCACCGAAGTGGGCGGCGGGAAAACCGTCGTCGGCGACGACTGTCTCATCATGGTCAGCGCGCACATCGCCCACGACTGCATCATCGAAAACGAAGTCATCATCGCCAACAGCGTCATGCTCGGCGGGCATTGCCAGATCGAGTTCAGCGCGACGATCGCAGGCGGCGCCGGCGTGCATCATTACACCACCGTCGGGCCGATGGCTTTCGTCGGCGGGCTGGCGCGGATCGCTAAAGATGTCCCCCCCTTCCTCGTTGTGGAGGGCAGCCCCGCGGAGCCTCGCAAAGTCAACACCGTGACACTGCAGCGACATGCATGGCCAGCCGAAGAGATTGACGCGCTCAAGGTTGCCTACAAACAGCTTTATCGCAGCGACGATCCGATTGCGGTCACCATGGCTCGCCTTCGTGAACAGCCTGATGTCACCAACCCGGTGCTTCGGCTGTGCGACTTCCTCGAACGCACGCAGGCTGGCGTGCATGGCAGACACCTCGAAACCGCGCGAAACGGCTCAGCCAAACACTGATTCGACTCAGAGCCGAGTCCCCCTCCCCTGCCACCGGTACACTCGTTGGCGTGAAACGCACTTTCCGATCAGACAACAACGCGGGACTTTGTGCTGAGGCGGTCGAGTCGCTCGCCGCTGCTGCTTCGGGGCACATGATCGGCTACGGCGACGATGAAGTCACCGAAACGGCCGTCTCTGCATTTCGTGAAATCTTTGGCGCCGAGTCGGCGGTCTTCTTCGTCGCCACGGGGACTGCGGCCAACACGCTGGCCGTTGCGAGTTTGACCGAACCTTGGCATCGCGTCTTGTGTCACACGTTCAGCCATTGGAATGAGGATGAGTCCACCGCGCCCGAACGGCTGACGCATTGTCGGACCACGCCGATCCATCCTGCGGGAGATGATCTGACCCGGCTCACTTCGGTGGACGTGCATCGCGCAGGTGCGATGACACGAGGAGATGTGCATCAGCCGGCGCCTGGCGTATTGACCATCTCCAACCCCACTGAGTTTGGCACGCTATATACACCTGAAGAAATGACAAAGCTGTGCACGGAGGCGCACTCGCTTGGGTATCGCGTTCATGTCGATGGCGCGCGCTTCGCCAACACGGTCGCAGCGCTAGGTCAGGCGCAAGGCGAAGACGCAGCGGCGCTGGCGCGGGCATTGACCGTCGAAGCTGGTGTCGATGCGATGTCGTTTGGCGGAACCAAGAACGGGCTTGCCTTCGGTGAAGCGGTGCTCTTCTTCCCGCAAGGGGACGGCGCTGCGCACAAGCGAGCAGCAGAGGTCTTCCCCTTTCATCGCAAATCGACCGGGCATCTCCTGAGCAAACATCGCTTCCTCAGCGCGCCCTTTGCAGCGACTCTTTCATCGGGAGCCTGGCTCACTCATGCGAATCATGCCAACACCATGGCGCATCGGCTTGCGCATGGGCTGAACAAAATCGGCGTTGAAATCCCCTTCCCAGCACAAACCAATGGCGTCTTTGTGACACTGCCTGACTCGTTGCGCGATCAGCTCTGGGAGCGGGGCCATCGCTTTTATCCCTTCGGCGAGCCTGACTGGCGGCTCTACCGGCTCATGTGCAGCTTTGACACCACCGAGGAAGATGTCGACGGGCTGATCGCTGACGCGAGCAATGCCAAGTCGTCGTGATTGGCCGAACGATCGCCACAACCGGAACCGGAATCGACGGTATGCCCAAACGGAAAGGCGTGACTGCGGACCCATAGCCAACCCCCACTGTTCACACCGACGGAGAATCACCATGAGACAAGTCAGCGTAATCGTGTCTGTTTCGGCCCTCCTCTTCACCAGTCTCCTCGCCCGCGCGGGCACACTCGTCGTGCTCAACAAATCCGATGCAACGGCGTCGTTCCTTGACACAAAGATGGGCAAGTCACTTGCGACGATCCCTGTTGGTGACGGCCCTCACGAAGCCGCGGCGTCGCCTGACTTCAGCCTTGTGGTCGTTTGCAACTATGGAACGCGTCGGGCAGGCTCGACGTTGACGGTGATCGATGTCAAGAGTCAGCGAGCGATCAAGACGATTGACCTGACGCCTTACCATCGTCCGCACGGGATCGTGTTCCTCGAAGATGGCAAACGCGTGCTCGTCACCGCTGAGGCTGAGAAGAAACTTCTTCTGGTCAACATCGAGATAGGGAAAGTCGAAGCTGCGATCGACACCGATCAACAGGCGTCGCACATGGTGGCGGTCGCGCGTGACGGGTCGCTCGCCTTTGTCGCAAACATCGCTTCGGGTAGTGTTTCGGTGATCGATCTGCACAAGCGCGAGTTGAAAAAGGTAATTCGGACGGGAGCAGGGACGGAGGGTGTCTTTGTTCACCCGACACGCCCCGAAGTGTGGGTCACGAACACGCGAGCCAATTCGGTCAGCATCATCGACATGCGATCGCTTGAAGTGGTTGCTGGAATGAAGTCGGGTGCGAACCCCATTCGCGTTGCGATCACTCCAGACGGCGCCTATGCGTTGGTCAGTTGCGCTCGCGCAGCGGAAGTATGGGTGTACGACACCGCAACGCACGACGTGGTCGCCAAGATTCTGATGGATGAAGAGCCAGTCAGTGATGATGAAAAGCAGACACGCCTGTTCAGCGACCGTTTCGATCAAAGCCCCGTGCCGGTGGGCATTCAGATCCAGCCGGACGGCAAACTCGCCTATGTGTCCAACACGAACGCAGACGTCATCAGCGTGATCGACCTGTCAACGTGGAAGATTGTCAATCGCCTGCGCGCGGGCAAAGAGCCGGACGGCATGGCGTGGATCCCTTGAAAACAAGGGTTTCGCGGTCAATCGCCTCGCTTGACGAGATAGACTTCCATCGGTCGGTTTTCTTTGCGGACGTCCAGACCGATCTGAGTTTTCAGCGCTTTGATGAGTGATTGGGGATCGTTGACATCCCAGGAGAACTCGAAGTCGTAGCTTTTGGTGAGTCCCGTTTCGTCAATGACGGGCATGCGCAGGTCGTGGACGAGGTTGCCGACGATCTCGCTGATTGGCACGTTGGTTGCGATGACATGGCCGTCGCCTCCCGTGATGGAAGGAGTCGCGTCACCACCTGGCTTGAGGTGCATCGCGCCAGCGGGGCGCGCACGCAGCACATAGACAGGAATGGGGCGCGTGACTTTTTTCAGCCGGGGATGCGCCATCTGTTCGATGACGGCACGGAGCATGTCGCTGACCATTTTTACATCATTGCCCGGCGGCGAGATCGTGACGTCGTACTTCGCATCGAGGAGCAGATCGTCGGACACGAACAGATAAGGCTCGATATTCAGCGATTCTGAGAGCAGGTCCGCAAGGGTGGCGCCTTTGGCGCGAAACTGTTCGCCCGACCAGATGACCGTGCGCTCATCGCGAGGCGCCGGCTTGACTTCGATCTTCATCAGCGGGAT
>CAYMQF010000089.1:0-9543 GCA_964392425.1 uncultured Phycisphaeraceae bacterium | reverse complement strand
CGGAAGCTGACGACGGTGCGCACGAGTTCGAGCTGCGCCTCGCGGGCCACGCTCATGCGGTCGCGGATTTCTTCCAGCGACGACGCAGCATCTTCAGATCGGCTCTGGTTGTTTCGCGCAAAGGTGACGAGTTCATCGAGCGCGACACTCGAACGCAAACTTTGCTGGCGCAGGTCAGGGAGAGCCTCGAGCGCACTGGGCAATCGCTCTGCGATCTCCATCAGTCGGGCGGACCGATCTTCCTGTTGATCGACTCGCGCATCGAGCTTGCGGACGAGGGCGATCGCGTCGTCGTAGTTTCGTTTGAGTTCGCCGATGAGGTCCTGCTTGGTTCGGACTTGAGCCGGTGGGGTAGGGGAGGGAGGGGGCTCTTCGGAAGTCAGCCGGAGCTCGATTTCATTGTTGGCGCTGGCGCTTCCATCGATCGGCGGATCATCAGAGCGAATCGGCGGATCATCAGCACGATCCACTTCGATCAGCGGTGCGACTGCAACGGGTCGGCTCAGGTTGAATCGACTCTTGAGTTGCGAGACCGACCCAAGCATGTCCCTCGGGTGCAGCAGAACTGTAGAAAACCGTGTTATGACGCTCATGACGCCTCCCTGCGTTCTCGAGGAGCATTGATCCTGTACTACGTCGGTCATCCGGGGGCCAATGCGACAATCGCGGCGGTACGATTGGCCGTCATGCTCAGATTCGCCCTCAGGTTCGCACTCCGGCTCGCTCTCGTTCTCCCCATCGCAGTGATCGCTATGTCGTGCAGCAATCACGAGCCAGCGGCTGCCCCGGTACAGAATGGTGAAGTCGATCAACTCCGGATCGTGAGTCTGAGTCCAGCGATTTCAATCCTCCTGACGGAGCTTCGGCTCGAATCTCACATCGTCGGTCGGCACGGCTGGGACCGCACTCTCGATGCTGATCTCCCCGTGGTCGGCGATCAGACGGGCATCGACTATGAAAAGCTGCTCAGGCTCGATCCGACGCACATCATCATTGAGCAAGGGGCCGAGGAGTTGCCGCGCCGGCTGTTCGAGCTTGCTGAGGCGAAACATTGGCAAGTTCTGAGTGTGCCACTGCTCGCGCTGGACGACATCCCGCGCGCGATCTCAGCGATGGCGGCCTTCTTTGAAACGGTTTCCCCCGATGTTGTCAGCCGGTCAGCCGAGTTGCTCGAGCGCACAGCCGACGCCTGGCGGTTCAACTCGGATCTCGCACAGAGAGCCGGGCGGACGTTGTGCGTCTACTGGACCAGCCCGATCGGCGTTGCTGGGCCTGGCTCCTTCCACCACGATCTGTTGGGTCGGCTGGGCATCGAGGCGGTCCCCGTCACAGGCGGGCCTTACATCACGCTTGATATGGAAGACCTCAAACGCATGAACCCCGACACGATCTTTCTATTGACTCCTGAACTCGACAAGGCGGGAGTCGACGCAGCGATCAAGCAATGGCAGCCATTGGGGCTCAGTGCGATCGAAACTGGCCGAGTCGTGCTCTTGGATGATCCGCTTTTTCTGACGCCCAGCACTGCGATGATCGAGCTGGCTCGCCAAATCACACAGACCGTCTCCGACTGGCCGATTCAATCAGAGCCCTGAGCGCAAGCGAGGGGTTGAAGAGACGCACGCAGCATCCAACCCCGATCGTGTATTCTCATTGCGCCATGCTCACTGAGGATTACACAGTTCGGCTCGATGACTTTGAGGGGCCGCTCGATCTCCTGCTGTACCTCGCCCGAAAGGCGGAGGTGGACCTGATCGACCTGCCGTTGGCGCAGATTGCCGATCAGTACGTCGAGCATCTGCACCATGTCGCGACGATCGACATCGACCTCGCAGGGGAGTTCCTTGTCATGGCGGCGACCTTGATGGAGCTCAAATCGCGTCTGATCTCACCCGCCCCGCTCGACGAGCCAGACCCCGCTGATGATGAGTCCGCTTCCCCAGCCGACCCTGAAGCGGTCGATCTGCGGTCCGAGCTAATCGAACAACTGCTTGCGTACCGGGAGATTCGCGACGCTGCAGACGCGCTGGAGAGTAGGCGGTCAGTGTGGAGCCGCCGGTACGCCGCTGCTCGTGCTGGGACAGATCGGCAGGCATTGCTCGAAGCCGCTCAACGCCGAACCGACATGGTCGATCTGGACGACGTGGGATTGTTCGATCTGATTCAGGCGTACGAAGGCGTGCTCGAGCGTGTCGATTTTGATTCGCTCGGCGCCCACCATGTGTCACTCGCCGATGATGACACGCCGATCGAACTGCACGCGGAAGACCTCATCGACCAACTCAGTAGGTCGGCTGGCCCGCTCTCGCTGCTTACGGTTTTCGCCGACCGCAGCAGGGGCGAGCGAGTCGGGCTCTTCGTGGCGACGCTCGAGCTTGTTCGCCAGCGGCGCGTTCTCTTTGAGCAGAGCTCAGACACCGGCGAGATCGTCATGTCGCTCAATCAGGAATCGGGCGAGTCGGCGGACTCCGACTTGGCTGACGAAGCGAGCGTCTGAGTTTGCATTCGTTGGGTGGTGTTGAGCATGCTCGCTTCAGCACGCTGGCAGGCGAGGATCGCATCGCGCACCTTCCCCGCGAGCTGCCGCCGACGAGTGTTGAGTTCGTCGAGCTGGTCGCTGCCATCGACGATGGATTGTGCGATTTCATCTTTGAGTTGTTGTGCCTGCTCACAGAGAGAAGCGAGCGGACCGTCGATCGGCGCCGAGACATCGTCTTGCTCGATGTTCGGAGTCATATCCGTATCGGCAACAGGTTCGTCGGTTTCTCGTACGTGAGCGTCCGCGATCGTTAGTGCCGCAGCTTCTTCGAGTTCTTTGAGCGAATCGGTGATTCGTGTGTGCAATGCTGAGAGCGACAACCCTTGGCTAGCCAGTTGTCCTGACGTTTTCTGAGCCTGTTCTTGGGATTGCTCGAGTTGCCCGCGCGATGACGCTGCACGCGATACAGCGTGCGACACAGCTGCGCTGAGTTTGAAGCTTTGTGTGTCAGCCTTGCGGACGGCTTCTTGCGATCCATGCTCGACTCGGGCAATAAGTTCATCCGCGCAGGCGCCAAGCTCGTTGCGGGCCTCCGTCATGATTTTCTCAAGTTCAGCTTTGTCGAGTTTGACCGGTGCAGCAGCCGGTGCAGCAGCGGGTTCAATAGCGGGGGCGCCGACCGCGTCGATGGCTCGGAGCACCTTGACCGCCGCCTGGAGCCGGTCTTTTTGAGCGGCAGCACTCTGATCGATCGATTTTTTCGCGACTGCTGCCTCCGCCATCGTGTCGCGCAGCGATTGCGCCGAGGCGTCCGCCTGACCGATCAGCGAGCGCAGCCTCTGCGCAAACTCATTGAACGTCGCAGTGTCGATGACACGGGGAGAAAGGAAGATTTCGCCGACCGACGCATCGGGCTTCGGCTCGACCATCGTGTGGGAATCGAGGGCGGGCGTCAGCGGTCGAGGTGGCGAATCCAGGCTCTGCATGGTGATATGGGACCAGAGATTGCCCCATCTGGGGTCCGGGCGGGAATAGTTTTTTTCTGACACGCCGCCGACACTGCTCCGGCTTCGATACGATTGAACAACTGATGAAAGACAACACCGCACATTCCATGCCGAAACGATCAGGCGCCAACCGTTCCAAGACCGTCGATCCGACCGATCCTCTGCGCGATTCCTCGCGCGGCATTCGATTGCAAAAAGCGCTCGCCGCTGCGGGGATCAGTTCACGCCGACACTGCGAGGAGCTGATCGAGCAAGGCGCCGTCCGCGTCAACGGCAAAACCGTCACGACGCTCCCCGCATGGGTGGACCCCGCAGAAGACGAAATCTTTGTCAACGGGCTTCGGATTCCGCAGGCTGAACGCAAGATTTACATCATGCTCAATAAGCCTCGGCGCGTCGTCACGACGTGCGACGATCCCGGCGGCCGTCGAACCGTTGCCGATTATGTGGTTCACCCAGCGGACAGCCGACTCTTTCCCATCGGTCGCCTTGATTACGAAACGTCGGGGCTCCTCCTGCTCACCAACGATGGCGAACTCACCAACCGCCTGACACATCCCCGCTTTGGTGTGGAAAAAACATACCGAGCGCTCGTCCGCGGGCGCGTCGACGAGGCTGAACTCGAACGACTCGGCAAAGGGCTCTTCCTCGTTGATCGCAAGGGCGGCGAGACCGTCGGGGCGTCGCGCACGGCGCCCGTGATCGTTCGCATTGTCCATCGCGCGCGCGACAAAACCATGCTCGATCTCGTGCTCAAAGAGGGGCGCAATCGGCAGGTCCGCCGAATGTTGGTGCAGGTTGGGCATCCGGTGATTCGCCTGGAGCGCACGCACATGGGCCCGTTGAAACTCAAGGGGCTGGCGCGAGGGGAGTGGCGCGAGCTATCCCGGCAAGAGCTGGGTTCACTGCGAAAAGCGGTCAAACGTCGTGCAGGATCAGCGTCGGAGAAACGCACGCGGTGAGTGTGTCTCGCACTATTACGACACGAGTGCAGGCGTGGATGAACAATCCCGAAGTGGAGTTGACGCGATTTCGCCGAACGCTTGTCAGCGCCATGGCGCTCGCGATCCACTGCGCCCAGCAGTTGCGGCGGGACCGCGCCCAGCAGATGGCTGCCGCCCTTGCCTATCGAACAATCTTCGGCTTGATTCCGACGCTCGTGTTGTCGCTCATTGCGATGCGGTTTTTTTACGCGAACTCAGTCGGCGAGCCGCTTCGGCGGATGCTGGACTACGTTGGGCTGAGCGAAATCTCTGTTGGCGGGGAAGGCGACCAGCTCGGCGTGTGGATCGAAACCGTCGTCGAGCGCGTCAGCACCTTGAACTTCGCTGCGATCGGCGTTGCGGGCGTCGCGGTGCTGATCTACGCCGCTCTGTCACTCATGGTGCAGGTCGAACATTCGTTCAACACGATTTACAAAGCAGCAGCGGGGCGGTCGATCCTCGCGCGCATCACGCAATACTGGACGCTCCTGACGCTGGCGCCGATTGGTTTCCTCGGCAGTTTTTGGATCGGCGACCGGTTCCAGGAAATCGTCCAAACCATAGGAGGCGGGCACATCGTCTCCAGCTTTGGAGTAGTCGCAGCGTTCGCGGTCAGTTGGCTCGTGATGTTGCTCGCGTTTGTGATGATCCCGCACACGCGCGTCAAACTCCGCCCAGCGTTGGTCGGCTCGTTCGTCACGGCGCTGCTGTGGGAGCTGGGAAAAGCTGGGTTTGCGATGTATCTCGGCTTTGCGACCGGATACGCGCGGTTCTACGGCTCGCTCGCGCTCATCCCCATCTTCATGCTGTGGGTCTACATCACCTGGCTGATTGTGCTTTTTGGTTTGGAGCTTGCATATGCGGTCCAAACGCTCGACGACGGCTTGCAGTCGTTCGTCCGCAAACGCGAAAAGAACCAACACAAAGTTCAGGCGCCCGACGCGGTGGCGATGCTCGTTGTCATCGGACAGGCGTTTGGTGAGGGACAATCTCTAACCGCGTCGCAGGCGGGAGAGCAGGTTGGCGCCTCTCCTGAGGATGCCCGCGAACTCCTTGGAGCATTGTCAGAGCTTGGATGGATTCATCCCGTCGAGCGAAGCGATGAAGAGCCTACGCGGTGGGCGCTTTCGACGCCTCCCGATCGGATCATGCTTGAAGAGGTAGCCCGCCGATGCACTGCTGATGATGAGGCGGGCTCAGCCGCTGCACAGTCAGCACGGTGTGAGATTCGCACCGCAGTTTCTGAAGCGCTGACCGGGCGGACGCTGGAGTCGCTGTTGCCTGCGACACCGCCGACCAGCGACTAGAATGGCGAACATGACAAGCGAACAGATTAGTATTTTAGCTATTGATGTCGGCAACTCGCGGATCGCTGCGTGCGTGAGCGATGGGGCTGTGTGCGGCGAACCGGCCTATGCGCCAACGTCGGATGTTCCCGCCGCTGCTGACATGATCGTCGAGCTGGCGCACGGGCTGGATGGCGTCGTGACCGCTGCTGTGGTGCTTTCGTCTGTGAACAACGAGGCTTCCTCCGCATTGAAAGAGGCGCTCCGCGGCCGACTCACCGGCGATGTTCTTGAGCTTGGGGAGGACTTGCCGATCCCCCTGACGCACACATTGGGTGAGTCGCACACCACGGGCCGGGACCGTTTTCTCAACGCCCTCGCAGCGTTCGACTCGGCTCAGCAGGCGTGCGTCGTCGTCGATGCGGGCACCGCGATCACGGTGGATTTCATCGACGGGCAAGGCGTCTATCACGGCGGGGCGATCGCGCCGGGCGCGTCGATGCAGCTGCGAAGTTTGCATGAACAGACCGGCTCGCTTCCCGATATCGATCTGGCCAGACCCGACGCGGGCGAACCATTCGCCAAGACCACAGAGCAGGCAATGTTGCAAGGCGTTTGCGTGGGCGCACGCGGGATGGTTCGCGCGCTCGCGGAACAATACGCCGAGTCCTACGGCGGATACCCGCTCATCATCGCCACCGGCGGTGACGCGGAACTTCTTTTCACCGATGACGAGTTGATCGAGCGCATCATCCCCGATCTCACGCTTCGCGGCCTCATCCTCGCAGGGCGGCTGGCGATCAAAGGGCAAGACGCCGACGCGTTGTCTCCATGAACAAACCTGCTTGTCAAGCAGCATGTTCCTATCGCCTGGCTACTCCCGCCGGGACGGGCGCCATCGCGATTATCGATCTTTTTGGCTGTATTGACAGTGTGTTTGAACAACTGCCGATTGCTCCGGTCAGTGTCGGTTGCGTGAAGCTGCGCTCTCTGGCGGGCGTCGATCAAGGCGTGGTCGTTCGATGGAGTGACGACCATGTACAGCTCATGCCTCACGGGGGCGGGCACATCGTGAGCAGATTGCTTGACCGTCTTGAGGAGATCGGCGCCGTCGAAATGCGTCAGCCCAATCCGAAAGACATCTGGCCCGAAGCGTCTGATCTCATCGAAGCGCTCATGCTCGACACACTGTCGCGCGCCCAAAGCCCCGCAGCAGTTGATCTCTTGCTCGTTCAGCCTGATCGTTGGCGATCATGGGATGGACAATCGCCAAGCCTTGCCGAGATCGACGGCATATCAACGGTGCTCAATCGCTTGGTCGAACCGCCCACCGTAGTCGCAGTCGGCAGCCCCAACGTCGGCAAGAGCACGCTCACCAACGCAATGGCGCGGTCAACGATTTCGATCGTCAGCGAACAGGCGGGAACCACGCGCGACCACGTCGGCGTGATGCTTGAACTGCCTAGCCCTGCTGGCTCGGTTGTCGTTCGCTGGATCGATGCGCCCGGCTTTCGCACCGATCCCGATGACGCAGATTCGATCGAGCGCGAGGCAATCGAGATCGCCCGTACGGTTGTTTCTCAGGCGGACCTGATCGTTCATTGCGGCGACTCGGAGCATGGTTTTTGCGATCTCGCCACCTCGCCGAATTTTTCTGGAAAGCCGACCCTCCGCGTGGGGACTCGCTCGGACCGGGCGCCGATTTCGGGTGTGGATATTCAGACCGCTGCCCTGCAAGGCGAGGGTGTGCCCGAACTGGCTGTCCGCATCAGGCAAAAGTTGATCCCCGATAAGGCATTGGATTGGCAAGGCCCGTGGCGGTTTCATCCGAATCTGCCGATGCAATGAGCCTCACTGGAGGGATTTCGATGCCTGCTCCATTTGGCCCTCCAGTTGAGCCAGCGGGCGTGTGTGCCTACTCTTTCTCTCTTGCCACCTCGGTGCGAAAGCCGAGTTGGACGCCCTAATTGTGAGCCCGATCATGGACAGACGACTCGAAGACATCGTGGAAGGCGCCGGGCTCGAAGAGTCGCGCATCAACGCCGATTTCAAAGACTGGCTCACAAAGTGGGGCGGGCCGTTGCTGTTCGCCATCCTGGCGCTCGCGCTCACCTATCGCGGCTACATCTGGTGGAAGGGCAAGAAGATTCAGAATCTGGACAGCGCGTTCATCGAACTCGACGATGCGTCCACCGCGGGCAACCCGGCTGGCTTGATCCAAATCTCGCGCGACTGGGAGGGGCAGGGGAGTGTTCCCATTCTTGCCAGACTCGAAGCTGCCGATCGACTCCTGATGGCGGTCACCACCGGCGTCAAGCCGGGCGGTGATCCTGCAAACGAAGACGATCTGCTCAGCGAAGAAGAAATCAACAACGACCTCGATCAGGCTGACCGACTCTTCAAAGAGGTGTACGAAACCACGCAAGGCGACACTGCCAAAGTGCTGATGCAACTGCGAGCTTTGTCAGGCATGGGATCCGTGCTCGTCTCCAAAAGCGACGTGGACGGCGGACTCCAGTTCTTCAATACCTTCATCGCGCTCGCTGAAGAGAACGGCATGAAGGGTCTTGCTGACTCCATGCGCGATCGGCTTGAAGAGCTTGAGGATGGCCGCTCGCCGGCGCCGATGATTCCCGAGGCGGACATCTACGCGAACAAAGCAGCTCTGGCTCCAGCAATAGATAATGAAGGCTTCATGACTCCCGATCAGTTGCTCAACGAGCTTGGACCGGTTCCTCCCGCAGGCCCCCTCGCGCCGGAGGAAACAACGACGCCCGACCCTGACGCAACAGAAAAACCCGCTCCAGAAGCAACTCCCGCTCAACCTGAGCAAGCTCCCGCAGAGTCCGAGCCGGCTCCTGAGAAAAAGCCTCCCTCGGCTGGCGGATGACCGACGCATCGGCGCCAACTCCGCCTCCTGACCCCGCTCCCAACGCCGATCTCATCGGCCCGGACGGCAAGGTCGATCTCGATGCCGTGCGCACAGTCAGTGAAAACGAACCTGACGATGGCGATGAATCGCGCCGCCGAGTTTCGTTCACGCTTTCGCGCGATCTTCGCAAACGGCTCGACAAATATCTCACCGACCGCATCACCTTCATCAGCCGGAGCCAATCGCAGAAGCTGATCGGAGCAGGCGCCGCGACCGTCAACGGGAAGGCGTGCAAAGCTTCGACAATTCTTCGTCAGGGTGATCGGGTCGACGTGGTGATCCCGCCGCAATCGCCCAGCCGAATCATCCCCGAGCCGATGGACCTCGATGTGATCTATGAAGATCAACATCTGCTCATCCTCAACAAGGCGCCCGGCGTCATCGTCCACCCGGCGCGAAGCCACACTTCCGGGACGCTCCTCAACGGATTGATGTGGCGCTTTGCTAATGAATCGAAGCAGGATGAATCGCTCTCAACGGTCGGCGCCGACGAAGCCAGGCCCGGCGTCGTGCATCGCCTTGACCGCAACACGTCGGGTGTCATCGTCTTTGCCAAGGATGATGAAGCGCATTGGCGACTGGGCATGCAGTTTGAAAAACGACAAGTTGAAAAGCGATATGTGACAGTCGTTCACGGCGAGATCCAACCCCGCGCCGACGTGATTGATTTGCCGATCGGGCCACATACGAGCAGGGCGAAGGGGTACCGCGAGAAATATGTGGTTCGCCACGACGATTTCGGGAAGCATTCCGTCACGATTTACCATGCAAAAGAGCTTTTTGATGGGTATAGCCTGCTCGAACTGGAGCTGCGCACCGGCAGAACGCATCAGATCCGTGTGCACCTTTCCCATCT
>CAYMQF010000088.1:1841-9637 GCA_964392425.1 uncultured Phycisphaeraceae bacterium | reverse complement strand
AGGGTGGGCGCCGGTTGGTCATCAAAAACCCCGTGTATACAGCCCGAGTTGGTGAGCTCGTGTCGATGTGGCCCGACGCGCAGTTCATCCACATCCATCGAAACCCGTACGAAGTGTATGTTTCGATGCGCAATTTCTATGTCAAGCTCTTTGCGGAGTTGGCGTTGCAGCCTTATGACGAATCCGAGATCGAGGAAGTGGTGCTGAGCGTCTATCCGAAGATGATGCGTCGGCTCGATGAGGACGCTGCGCGCCTGGATGAAGATCATTACATCGAACTGAGGTACGACGACTTGGCTTCGTCGCCGATGGAGTTGGTGCGCACCGTCACCGAGCGATTCGGCTTGGGTGATTTTGACAAAGCGCAGCCCCACTATCAGCGATATCTGGACTCCATCCGTGGTTATCGAACGAATCAGTATGAGCTTGATGACGCTGCTGCGGCGCGAGTTGCAGACCGGTGGGGGCCTTGGATTGAACGATGGGGATACACACGCCCTGCGTGAAGTCGACCATCGCATGTTCGCCGTAGTTGGATCATCTACACGAAAGGCTGAGCGTTGAGTGAAAGCACACTGGTGACCGGCGGACTCGGCTTTGTCGGCGCCCACGTCGTCGAACTTCTGCTTGCGCGGGGAGATCGTGTGCGCGTGTTGGATCTTGCTGCGCCGAGTGAACAGAACCCCGATGTGGAATACATGCAAGGCTCAATCACGGACTCTGATTGTGTCGACCGCGCGATGCAAGGCGTCGACAAGGTGTTCCATCTTGCTGCCAATGCGCAATTGTGGAACCGGGACCGGAGTGTGTTTGAGCGGGTGAATCATCAGGGGACTCGAACGGTTCTCGAAGCTGGGAAGCGTGCGGGGGTCGGTCAGTTTGTGCATACGTCGAGCCTGACGGTGCTTGCTGCGGAGTCAGCGGGAGCGAAATCTTCGCGGTCGACGAGTTCACTCCTGCGATGTTGTCCCTATGTGCGCGCCAAGCTTCTTGCTGAACGCGCGGTCAGGGAGGCGGCAGAGGGCGGTTTGCCTGCGGTGATAGTGAGTCTGCCGCTGCCGATCGGGCCGGGCGATATTCAGTTGACGCCGCCCTCGCAGATGCTGTTGGGCTTTCTCAATGGAGCGTACCCTGCGTATATGGAGTCGTTGTTGGACTTGGCGGATGTGCGCGATCTGGCGCGCGGGCATCTGCTTGCTGGGGAGCAGGGGAAGGTTGGCGAGCGGTATCTGCTTTGTGGCGAATCATTCCAACTAAGCGAAATTCTTGCAATGCTCGAAGCGTTGACGGGATTGAAAATGCCTCGGCGGCGTTTGCCGATGTGGGTGGCGATTGCTGCGGCGCGCGTCGATGAGGCGTTCGCAGGAGTAATGAAAAATCGAACGCCGACTGCAACGGTGTGCGGCGTACGATTGGCGCGGTCGCCGAGGATAGGGCAAGATCAGCTCAACGCGCACGAGATTGGTTTTGCAGTTCGTCCAGCGGAGGAATCTCTGGCTGACGCGGTGCGATGGTTTCAGTCGGCGGGGCTGTTGCGCCGGTCGCTACCGCGCGAACTGTGACAAGCCGGTTGATCGGAATCGGATTATTCTTTGATCGCGTTCTTCCCACCACTGAGTAGGGCGGGGAGCACGATGAGCGTGCACAATAGGATGAGCACGATGCCGATGGTGAGCACCCACCCCATCGAAGCGGTTCCCGGGTGAGGCGAGATCGAGAGATTGCCAAACCCCGCGATGGTGGTCAGTGCGCTGTAGAGGATCGCGCGGGCGATGGTCATCTCCACGGCGCTTGGAGATTTCGTCGACGAGATCATCGAGCGGTGCACCATGTGGATGCCGTTGTCAACGCCGACGCCGAAGAGCAGGGGCAGCGCGATGACGTTGGCGAAGTTGAACGAAATCCCCGTTAGCTCCATCACGAGCGTGGTCAGCAAGGCGCCCAAAATCAACGGCAAAAGCACGACAAAAGTGCGTTTGATATTGCGAAAGTAGAGCCAAACGATCAGCGTGATTCCTGCAAATGCGGTCAAGAGCGCCTGAGTGAACGAACTGACGATCGCATCGCCCGAGGCTATCTGAACCACCGGCGAGCCGGTTGCGTCAGGGTCGATCTTCTGGACCCGCGTGACAAAGTTGCGGATGTCAGCGGTGGTCAGGAGTGGCGACGCAGAGAAGACCGCGATTCGATAGGCGCCTGACGGGCTGATCCATCGCGCGCGAAGATCATCGGGCAGTGTGTCAAGAGTGATCGGCTCAGCCTTGAGCGATTGCTGGAGCGCTTCGACAGCGATCGGGAACGTACTCATCCAGCGCGAATCCAAATCGGCCAAGGCTGCATCACGGTCGCGCTCGTTGAGTTTGCCGATTCGTTCGAGCCAGTCGTCGAGTCGTGCTGAAAGGGAAGAGGCTCGCAGGGCGATCGTCGGGTCCGCGTCATCACGTTTGGATGCGCTGGACAGTGCGGGGGCGAGTTCTTGCAGCGCAGCGAGACGTTGGTCGGCGGTCGGCGGGTTGGCATTGGACAGGTGGAGCGACGGGCCGAGGATGAGCGACATTTCGTCGATGAGCGCGAGCTTTTCATCTTGATTCTTAGGGATGAAATCCGCAATGGTGACGCACTTGTCAACGACGGGCAGAGGGGTCAGCCGCGCGGTGAGTTCCTCAGCAGCAGCACGATTGGGCGCGATCGAAGTGATGCTCCAGTGGATGGAGCCGTTGTTGTCGCGGAGGTCGTTGAGTGTGGAGACGGATTCGGAGTTGGGATCGCGCAGCGAGAGCGGGTCAGCGTCGAAGGTCGCAAAAGGGACGGCGGCCAGCCCGGCAATTCCCAGGATTGCCCCCAGCGCCAAGACGATGCGCCGATGACGCAATGGCAACTCAAGCGTGCTCATCAGCAGACGCGACGACGATGGCTCGCTTGCCACTGATCGGCGAGTCGGGATCAGGCGGATGAGCGCTGGAAGCACAATCACAGAAGCTGCGAGATTGATGAACATCCCGGCTCCTGCAATGAGCCCGAGTTCGGAGACGCCTGCAAAGCTCGTCGGGAGGAAGGAGAAGAACCCGACTGCGGTTGTCAGGGCGCACAAGCACAGCGCTCCAGTGGTTTGCCGTAATGCGGCATCGATCGCATCGGTTCGAGATTTACCGGATTTTCTTTCGTGCTCAAAACGCAGTGACACATGGATGATGAAGTCGGCGCCAAGCCCGATATACAGCACGCCGAACGCCATGGAGATCAGGTTGAGCCGGCCGACGGTCAGCGCTGCGAACCCGAGCGTCCAGATCAGCCCCAGAACGAGTGTGATGGTTGCGGTGATGACGAGCGTCATCGAGCGCATGGCTGCGAACATCACGATGCCGACCAATAGGAAAGTGAGCGGGCCGATGAGCTTCATTCCGCGGAGCACTGTGGAGAGCTCTTCGTGGGAGAGGGCGGTTTTGCCGGTGATGCGCACGCGCACTCCCACACCGTCAAAGTTCAACTCATCTGCAGCGTGGTGGATTGCGTCCATCGCATCGCCTGCCGCCATGACCTTTTGGTAGTTGAGGTTGGGCCGAACGACGAGGAGTCGGCGGTGATCTTCAGCGTCGCCGCCGCGCCCGGACATGACGCTGCGCCATGAGATTTCATCTTCCCGTTCGTGCGCCTGCGCATCGAGCGTTTGCTCCAGGCGCTCGAGCAGGGAGGCGAGAGTCGCGTTGTCCTCGTCAACCGCTTTGTCCATCGCCTCGATGAGCGTCGCGGAGAGCCCGCGCAGGGAGGGATCATCGGAGAGGCGCGCCAACAGTGCCTGCGCCTGTGCGAGTTGGTCTGTCACATCTTCGAGTTCGTTGATTTTGAGATAGAGCAGGCCGTGCTGTTCAAAAAACTCGCCGCCTGTCGGGTCGTAGACACTCTGGAACATGTCGGTGTCGGCGCGCAGGCGGTTGGTCAGCGCCTCAGATGCGAGCTTGGCGCGCTCCGCGGAGGGGGCGTCAAGAACGACAAGGAGCGGCTGTTCGCTGTTGGGAAACTCTGCGCGGAGTCGATCGAGTGTGACGCGAAAGGGCAGATCGCTGGAGAGCAGGTCTTCAGGATTGGTGTCGATCTTGAGGTTCTTGAATGAATACACGCCGGCGGCTGCAGCCAGCGCGATGGCGACCAGCACGATCAAAATCGATTTGAATCGTCGAGGGTTCGAGTTGGAAGACGAGGCAAGATCGCTCGCGGGAGGAAGGGAACTCACCGCGATGGAGTCCGGTCGGGCGGCGGAGCTTCACCAGTGCTTGGCTCTTGATTGGCGCCAGGGGGTGGGGTGTCGGTTGTTGGATCAGGTTCAGGCGTCATCTCGTCATCCATCGTGTCGTCGGGAGGGAGATCCTCAAAGGGGAATATATCATCGTCGGCGCCATGCTTTCGGCGCTGGCGGATCAGCTCTTCCTGATGCTGAAGATACCCGCTGCGCAGATATTCGTACGGCTCGACAGCATTTCGCACACGATCCAGCGCGGTGCCCCGATCATCATCCGAGGCGTCGCTCAACGCTCCCATCCCCGTTGCCGAAGTTCGGACGAAGGAGTCCAGGTAGGTGACGGGGCTGAGGAGGATTCTGATCGGAATGTCGGGTAAGTCGGCAAACGTCGTCGGGCCGAGCAGTGGCAATACGAGGTATGGCCCTTGAGGCAATCCCCAGACACCGACCGTCACGCCGAACGTTTCGGGATGGCGTTCGAGCCCGAGTCTGGTTGCAGGGTCGAAGATTCCGCCGACGCCCCAGACGGTGTTGATGACCAGTCGCCCTGCGTCAGCAAGGGCCGTTCGCGGGTGCCCCTGCAAGAGGTCGTAGAGGATGGTCGGCGCGTAGGCGAGGTTCGTGAAAAAGTTGCGGATGCCTTGCCGAACGGGGCTGGGCGTCACCGAGCGGTAGGCATGAGACGCAGGCTCAGCGATGTATTGATCGAGCCCCATGTTCATATGAAAAAAGACACGATTCATCGGGCGGAACGGGTCGCCATCCCGCCGAGCGGCGGTGCACCCGCTTTGCAGGGAGACAACGATCAACAGCGTTGCGCAGACGCTCCACTGGATCAATCGTTGGCGAGTTGCTGACCGGGAGTCACGAGTCTTCATCGCGGCCCTCAGCGTAGTCACGGATGCGCGACTCGAGAGTGTCCAGCAAGGCGGCGAACCCATCCTTCTTGATGACGCTTGTGTACTGCGATCGCTTCATCGCCAGATCGCTTACTCCATCGACCGCGATGTTGACGATGTGCCAACGATCGTGCGTCTTGCGCAGTTGATAATCGAACCGATGGGTCTTTCCCGATTTCGTGAGGAGTTGGCTGCTGACGATGGCGACGCCGGCGCGTTGTTCTTTGACGCTGAGGATTTCAAACTGCTGATCGTTGTAGTGATCGAACTCCGACGCGTAATCCGAGATGACATACTGGGTGAAGGTGTCGACGAACTTCGCGCGGTCCGCCGCTGAGAGTTTCGTCCAGTGCCGGCCGAGCACCAGCCGGGAGATCATGGTCATGTCAAAGTCTTCCCGCACGACGGGTTCGATGGTGTTGAATCGGCTGTCAAAGCCGGTCTGATCGCCGAGCTTCATCGCTTCGAGGAGGGCGTCTTCCAATCGTTGGACAATCTGCTCCGCTTCGCTTGTTGCAACAGTAGGTTCGGTAGCAGTGCCAGCGATCCCCGCTTGAGCGTTCAGAGTGATACAAAAAGCAATAAAGACGAAGAGCTTGCGTCCGAGCGCCAGCCAGAGGCCATGTTCCGATTCTTTCACACACTGAGTCATAGGGGGGGTCCAGAGAAGTCCTTCGGGTGCAGCACGCCATGAACGGCCTGCAGTGCGTTTTGTGAGACGGTGAGACAGAGTATATCCAGCGGCGCTGATTGAACGGGTCAGAGCTCGACCGGTTTCGCCGTGCCAACTCTCCACGCTGGAGAGCCTTCCAAACAGGGTCCGCCCATGCTGAGCCACCGACTCTTGTTCGGAGGAAGGGGTGTGGATTGTCACGCCTGTGTCGATTCGGCTGCCTGCGGTCGAGTCACAAAATAATGCGACCAGATTACCCGAAAAGCTGTATTCTCGCCGCAATAATGCCGAAGAATCCCCCCGCAAGGCTTCTTACCCGGATGTGGGGCCATATCAGTTCAAGGGACTCAACCGCGTCCGGGTTGGCATGCGAAGGCTTGTAGAGCAGTGCGCTCTCATCTTGTCTGCAGCCGACTCTCCCCGGCCGCTAAAGGAGAGAGAAACACGATGGCCGAACTTCTGGATCTACTTCAACGGGCTCAGGCGCTGCCTGCGTTGCCCATGACTACTCTTGAGGTTCTTCGGCTGACGCAGAACCCCGATGCGACGGTCGAGTCTCTTGCCGCTGCCATCGAAAAAGACCCCACGCTGACCGCCAAGCTGCTCAAGATGGTCAACTCCCCAATGTTCGGCGTGCGAACAGAAGTGACCTCCATCAAGCAGGCCGTCGCAATGGCGGGTTGGCGAGCGGTGCGGGTCACGGCGCTGAGCGCCTCACTGACCGGGAGCATCAACTCCAACCGAAGCGAAGGTTTCGACTACGAAGCTTTTTGGAGATCATCTCTCACCTCAGCCGTTGCTGCACGATTGCTGGCGATCGCAGCGAAATCATCTTTTGCAGAACAAGCGTTTGTGGCCGGCCTCCTCTCGCAGATTGGACGACTCGCCGCCCACCGTGTGGCGCCTGACCTCTACAGCAAGGCAATCAATCGCTTTGAAAAAGAAGGCGGTCGGCTGCGAGATGCGGAACTCGCCGTTCTGGGTATGACCGGAGCGGACATCGGCAAAGTCGTTCTCTCGCAATGGGAGATGCCGGCTTCCATCACCGCCGCGGTCGGCGCCAGCATGGGTGAAGGGCTGGAAACACTCGAAGGCGATCAACTCGAAATCGCCAAGCTCACACACGCTGCAACCATGATTGCCCAGCTCTTTTGCGGCCATGTCTCAACCGCGGATCTTGATCAGGTCAAGCAAATCGTTCACCTCTGTACAGATTTGACGGATGAAGTGATTGACAAGTTGCTCGCCGAGCTCACCTCACACATCCGCAGCACCGCGGAGAGCCTCTCCATCGATATCGGCGACATCGTGGAGTACAACGAGTTGCACACCACTGCTGCGATCGAGCTGGCCACAATGAGTGTCAACGCGGAGTCGGAACGACTCACGACGATCGACCGTGCCAATGTCGCTGAGACACAGGTCAAGCAGCTCAATAAGGAAAAGAAGGATATTCTGATCGTCGCGTCCACGGACGGCCTGACGCAGATCGCCAACCGGGCGTCGTTCGATAAACATCTTGATGAAGCGTTGGCGCCGACCAAGCCGGCATCAAAGCTCGTCGGTGTCCTGATGATCGATGTCGATCATTTCAAACAGTTCAACGACACGCATGGGCACCAAGCCGGTGACGAAGTGCTCCGCGCCGTCGCCAAAGCGATGCAGACTGCTGTCGCGGATAACGGTTTCGTCGCGCGCTTCGGAGGCGAAGAGTTCGCCGTGATCGTGCGATGCGACAAGGAGAGCCAGTGTCTTGCAATGGGGGAAAAGGTGCGAGCTGCGATCGACGCCTGCTCGGTTGAGTGGAAAGGCGCGTCCCTCCATGTCACCGCGAGTATTGGTGTCGCGACGACAACGCTCACCGCTGACCATATGACGCCTGAGCAACTCATCGAACTTGCCGACAAGCGCCTGTACGAAGCCAAACGCGCAGGCCGAAACCGCGTCGCCTCCGCCGCTGCATGATCCCCGACCGGATCAGAACCCC
>CAYMQF010000088.1:0-1741 GCA_964392425.1 uncultured Phycisphaeraceae bacterium | reverse complement strand
CCCCGACCGCAAGGGAGGGGTTTCCTGACACCTCCCCGGGAGAGGGTTGGATGAGGGTTCGATTTGTGCGCGAGTGTGTGTGAGGTGGCACAGGTCTCTGACCTGTGCGTTGCGTATGTGTGCGCTCAGCGCACAGCTCGGAGAGCTGTGCCACCTTGTCATCACCGCTGGAACAGGCCACCCTCATCGTGTCGTTTGGCTTTCTTGACTGTGCGGTCGCTGCCCGGGTCCAGCGCGCCAGCAGGCAGCAACACTCCCGCCGGTTGTCTCGGCGTGCCCCCGGCAAGCAACTGCTCAATCGTCACAATCTGCAATCGCGGGACCGGCTCCCCACCGGGCGACGTCTGCATCCCCGCCGACGCCGCCTCTTTGACCATCGGTTTGGTCGGCTCACGCAGCGAGATGAAGATTCCCATTGCGGCGTTCTCGCGTTCGAGCGTGCCACGAAAGTCTCGAATGTCCGGCGACCCCGTCTTGCCGCCCTTGACCTGCACGAGGATCGCCTTGGGCCCGCTCTTGTCGTCGCTGAAATATCGCACGCCGTCGATCCCACGGTCGGCGCCTTTTTTCCCCTTCTTTGAGCCAGCTTTCGCGCCCGCCGGTCGAGCGCCAACCAAGCCGCACGCCCAGAACTGAAACTGGAACGCATCATCTCTGAACAACTGTTCGGCGCCAGTCAAAACAACGGGCTCGCCCTGCACTTCGTACACGGGTGGCGGGTCGAACCGCGTCAGACGATGCTTGATGAGATTGATCGCAAGGTGCGTCACATCAATCCCCAGCCAGACGCGCGCGGGCTCGTCCGGGTTCTCGCGGTTGAGCGTTTCCACGGCGTCAATCGTCGTCCCGCAGCCGCAGAAAGGATCGAGAACCACATCGCCGGGATTGGACGAGGCGGAGATGATGCGTTTCAGAAGGCTGATCGGTTTTTGTGTCGGGTAGCCAAGACGTTCGGCTGCATGGGAAGATATTGGCGGAATATCAGACCAGATATCTGAAATGGACGCGCCTTCCAATTCATCTTTGAACCATTTGAGACGTGGAACACCGCCTTTCTTTGACGGCCAGTAAATCAACCCGGCGTCATCCAGTGAATCCAACCGATCATTGACAGAATCGCCCTTCAATCCATACCGCTGCAAGACATCGCCTGGGATAGCCCAATGACGATTTGATCGTGTTGGATCAACACCGCGCCACGGCTTTCCACTTTCCCCGTTGCGTGTGCCAGAGCCAGTTAGTGTGATCGGTTGGAACTTTCGCCCTGTAGCTTCATCGATATGTCGAAAGTGTTTCTCCAGATATTGTTCAGAATGACCAACTGTTGGATGTGTCCACACATAATCATCAGTAACGGTATATAGAAAAACAACATCGTGAACAGGTCCGTACCGTTTGGCTGAACCATGCGCATGAGTGCGTTTCCAGATAATTTCATTTTGAAAATTGCAAACTCCAAAAATCGCATCCAGCACAAGTTTGAGATAATGGCTCGCTGTCGGGTCGCAGTGGAGGTAGAGCGAGCCGGTCGGCTTGAGGACTCGGCGCATGTGGACCAGGCGCACGGCCATCTGCACAAGGTATGCGAGCATCGGCGAATGGCCGAGGAACTGATGGAACGTTTTGATAAGCGCGGCAAGCTCGCCGGGCGTGTGCGCATCCTCCATCAATGCGTACAGCGCGCTATTGGCGGCGGCGTCCCAGCTCCAGGTGTCGTCAAACGCCTTGATCTGCGCTGCGG
>CAYMQF010000087.1:0-9779 GCA_964392425.1 uncultured Phycisphaeraceae bacterium | reverse complement strand
CCTGAGATGTTGATGACGATCCCGGAGCTGGACTCCGAGTCTTCCGTGACCGTCAAAAACACACCTTCGTCTGTATTGAACGAGAACGTAGTCGTCTCCCCATCGCCAAAGAGGTCGTCAAGCCGAACGCCATAGGTTGGCGGCGCCTTATTCCCGTCTGGATGGTCGAACAGTTGGAACGTCTTGACGACGCCAGCGTGGGCGCCCGCGACAACGACACTGCTCACCAAACCAGCAGCCAACATGTGGCCTACACAAAACATCTTCATGGCTCTCTCCTACAGGCGGGCTCAATACACACCGCCCGAATGATCTCTCACGCGCCGGCTCAACAGAAAGAACCAGCGTCTCGTCCTCTATCTATTGTATAAGAATGTGAGCGTATTTCAAGATAATACCTTGTATTTTGGCTCATATAGTTGACGTCGACCCGCGCAACTGGACGCCGATAACACAAACACGGCCGCAACTTTCGCTGCGACCGTGCTCAAGAAATCAAATCAAGATATGCCAGCGTGGCAAAACGTCTCAGGCGCGACGTCTGCGAAGACCGGCGATACCCACCAAGCCTGCGACACCGAGCCCGACCGGAGTCGGCAGCGGCACGACGGCGAAGATATCGATGTCCGTGTTCGTGTCCACGCCCTGTGCATCAGGACCAAACTTGAACTGCAGGAACGATCCGGTCAAGGGTTGAACGCTGGACCATGTGGTCACATCAACACCAGCGAAATCGGTGCCGCCAGAGAGGCCGGCAAAGGTCCCGTTGAACGTCAAGCCGTCAATACGGAACGGGCCAGTGGCGCCAGGCGAGTTCGACACCGTGCCGGATCCATTGACGATGGTCGCTGTGTAGCTTGCACCGCTCGTGTCTGTGATCGTGAACGACCCACCGGTGACTGCTCCAGCCACGATGGTGATCGAGCCGGTGAAACTACCAAGCTGGCCGGCTGCAATCCCTTGGGCGGTCCCATTGATCAACATATCAGTCAGCGTACTGTTCGAATCGTCAACCAAGCTCACCGAACCGGTGAAGCCCGTGCCGAACACGCCGTTCGCACTCGCGGTCAAGCTGTTGACATCAAACTGAAGTTCATTGCCCGCATGGGCGGCGCCAACGGCGCTAAGCCCAATCAAAGCCGAAGCTGCAATCATGCATTTCATTCTCATCTCTCGAATCCTCCACTCTTTGAAGTTGTTTCCCTGTTGACGGGCACACGCCCGACCAATGTGTTCCGTGTGACTGTCCTTCGTCCTCCACCCACCATGAAGCCGGTCGATGCCGACCAAGGGCGCGAACCATCCGATCCATTCCGACACACAAAGGACTACTCCAGAAGCGAGCGAAGGCGCAATGAATCCTTCATTTTTGTGAAAAATATTTGATCAACTGGTTTATGAGACGGTCGAGACCTCCGCCTCGGTTTTTCGGACGACACGAAGGGCGATCGAGTCCGAAAAAAAAACCGCCGATCCTTTCGGACCGACGGTTGAAATCTCTTGTTCTGACCCTTGTCCTCAATCAGCGATTCATAGGTCAGCAAGAATCGCGAGGCGCCATCAGGCGTCTATCAGTTCCAATCAGCGTCGACGACGGAGCGTCGCAAGACCGATCAGGCCAACGCCCGCAAGACCGAATGGAGTCGGCAGTGGAACGGTGACGAAGATATCGATGTCAGCATTCGTATCGATACCGAAAGCATCCGGTCCAAACTTGAACTGCAGGAACGAACCGCCCAAGGGCTCAGCGCTGGACCATGTGGTTACATCAACACCTGCGAAGTCGGTGTTTCCAACCCCAGTCAGACCGGCAAAGGCGCCGCTGAACGTCAGGCCATCAATACGGAACGGTCCGGTGGCGCCAGGTGAAGCAGACACGATTCCGCTCCCATCAACGATGGACGCTGTGTAGCTCGCGCCACTCGTATCCGTGATTGTGAAGGTTCCGCCTGTGACAATTCCTGCGGTGATCACGATAGTTCCGGTGAAACTACCAAGCTGCCCCGCGGCAATTCCTTGAGCTGTACCGTCGATCAGCATGTCAGTCAGCGTGCTGTTTCCATCGTCAGCCAGTGTCACCGTGCCGGTGAAACCAGTGTCGAAAGCGCCGCTCGCTGTCGCTGTCAGGCTGTTCACATCGAACTGAAGCACTGACTCCGCACTCGCTGCAGTGACGGCAACGCTGCCCATCACGACAGTTCCCAATAACCAAGACATTTTCATAACAGAATCCCTTTCTCTCATTGGCCTCACCAGAAACTCAATCTAGGTGATCAGCCCCTCGCTCAGTGAATTCCGCGGTATCCAGCCTCGATCTGGCTAAGCTCCTCAATCGAGACTGCCCTATACCTCCACCGCGAATCAGCAAGATACAAGAAATCACTATCGCGTGTCAAGCCAAAATATACCTATTAGTAGGAATATTTCAATATTTTTCTCGAATATGCCGATAATGCGCCAATATACGGGTTCTTCAACTCGTTTTTCTCCATTCTTCGCGCCATTTCCTCCCTGATCTTTACCAAATACTCACATCTCCAATGACGTTTCAACCCGTTGCTGCGATGGATGTTGCCTCATTTGTCAGCGCAGAAAAAAAGACGCCGACTGGCGTCCGAGGAACTCTCGCAAAAACAAGCTATTAGTCAAGTTTCATTTGGCTCAATACCGCATCTCGCATCGAGCTTCAGCAAGATGAGCCGATCGACAGACATCCCGACAAAAATCAGCCCAGTCCGCTGATGTTATTGCCTGAATCTTCTTACCGGATCGAAATTGCGCGATTAGTCCGGTTGACCAGCATCAGCTCGCTCGATGAACTCCGCCAGCCGATCGCGTTGAGCCGAGTCAGACAACTGACCCCGGTCACGGAGCCCAACCAGCGTATTGATCGTTCGACGTGCTTCAAGAATCTTCCCAGCGCCAAGCTGCGCTTCGACCAACCCAAGCTGGACTCCCACGGCCCCCGGCGTGATCGCGGCGGCTCGACCATACGCATCTGCCGACTCATCGAATCGCCCCGCTTTGAGAAGCACGGCGCCCAACGTATCGAGAAAGTTGGCCACCCTTGTCGATTCACCCTCAGCCTGCGAGGCAAGCTTGACCGCTCGCTGCGAAAGCTCAATCGCTTCGGTGATCGAACCATCCATCCGGTAAATCAGAAACGCAAGGTTATTGAGTGTCACCGGCGTGTCAGGACGTGACTTCAGCGCGAGCCGATAGTTCTGCTCCGCAAGATCAAAATCATCAAGCTGTTCGTAGGCGCCTCCCAGCATCATCGCGGCGCCAAACTGCACGTCAGGCACGGTGACCAACGGCTCGAGCACATTCATCGCTCGTTGCAGTGTTTCATGATCGTTGGTGAAGGTCGCCAAGTTGTACCACGTCTCCCCCAGCGCCAACTTCGCAGCGGGTGTGTCGGGAAGCATGGGCCCCCACCGTTCGATCCACTCTCTCGCAGGAACGGGCTGGCTAATCATTTTCAAAGCCAATCGGACTCGGCTGATCGCCCATGCCGGGTTCTCCGCAATCAACGGCTCGTACAACTGCGCAGCTGCATCACGCTCCCCAGCCTGCGCGAGCAATCCGGCAAAAACTTCGAGCACATTCGCCGCCGACGGAGCTTCGTACACGATGCGGTCGCTCCAAGGCTTCATTTGCTCGAGCGCTTCATCGTCACGGCCGAGCTTGTGCAGCAGCAGCGCCCCGAAGATCTGTGCGGGATAGGGATCATCTTCCAGTCGCTGGCTCCACTGCCTGGTCATCAGGAAGGCTTCGTCGTACTGCCCAGCGAGCATCAACGCGTTCGCCGCTAACTTTGCAGCGTCAGCGTTGGTCGGGTTGCTGTACGCCGCCTGCCGAGCGACCGCTGCCGCTTGTGATGGGTCACCCGCGATGCTGTACGCCTTGGCAAGTGCGTTCCAAACTGGAAAGAAAGTCGGATATTCCTCAGCGACCGGGCGCAACTGATCTATCGCATATCGAGTGTCATCAGGACGAGTCTGGATCGCTTTGATTGCATCGATGAACTTATCCAAAGGCTCCTTGGCAGCATTGTCCTTGCCGAGCAGTTCCGAGATCGCTGCAAGCGCTTCGATCGGGACTGCGGTTCCCGCTTCTGCGGTGGCAAGATCGAGCTTCTTGAGTTCAGCGTCGTCGGGGTGAGATTGCAGCCCTGAAACCACAGCCTCCCGCGCGCCAGCTGAATCACCGTTTTTCAATCTCAGTCGGGCCAGACCGACCCATGCCTCAACGCTGTTGGAACGAGTCGCGGCTGTCTCAAACTCCTTCTCCGCCTCTTCGATATGTCCATGGCGACGGAGGAACGCTGCGCGAATCAACGTGCGGTCGTCTTGGCCGACTTCTTCGGGAAGACCGCCCAGGATCGCGACTCCCTCTTCAAAGCTGACGCTGCGGGCGTAGAAATCTGCTGCGGAGACCACCGCGCCGGTGGTGCGGTCTGTACGCCGAAGAATGGCGTCGAATCGTGTTTTCGCAGCGCGGTCATCCCCGGTCCGTGCGGTGGCGCGAGCTGCGAGGATTTGCTCCTCGATGGAGCCTCCCTGTGCCAGCGCGTCGAGGTCGGGGATCGCTTGCTCGTTCATCCCCTGCGCGAGCAAGAGCTGGGCGCGCCGACGACGAAGCGTGTCGGGCAACGGGTCGATTTGTAAGAAAAGTCGAAGGCTGATCTCCGCTTGATCGGTTTGCCCGGACGCCTGCAGAATCGAGATCAACTCAACAAACAACGAAGCATTGTTGGGATCGTTATCCAGCGCGCGGGAGAGCATCTCGGTGGACAGCTTGAAATCTTTGAGTGTTGCATACGCCTCACCGAGCAGTGTCAACGCGGGCGCGTTGTCAGGCTCTCGCACCACCACCGGGTTGAGTAGTGTGACGATCTCCGCAGCGGCGCGATCGCCCGCTTCAAAGATCAACAGCCGACGCGCTTCGAAGATTCTCCACATCGAGCCGCCTTCGCCGGACAAGTTGCGAAGGGCGGTGATCGCAGACCGAATCGCAGGCTGGTCGGTCCAAGCGGCTTTCGAGTTCAAGATCGCGAGTTGAGCTTCCGGACGATTTTGCTCCGTCTGCGCGATCTCTTTGAGCGCGTCGAGCGCGCCCGCATCGCCGACGCGATCGAGATACACCGCTCGAATCCGTTTGAGAGCTGCCAGTCGGGTTGGATCATCCGCCGCTCGATCGATGGCGCCATTGATGATCGCTTCGCCTTGGCGGGTGCGTCCCTGTCCGTGAGCCGCCAGCGCTGCAGCGATGAGAACATCAGGTTGATCGCCACTCTGTGTGGCTGACCGCTCGACGAGTTCATCGACTCCAAACACTCCAAATCGTCTGCACGATTCGATCAACCCCACGAGGTCGGCCCCTTTGGGCAGCGAATCTCCATCGAGGAGTCGCGTCAAATTGGTGCGTGCAGCAGCAAGGTCGTCGCTTCCTGCCTGCGCCCTGACGAGCAATGAAATGCCAACCGAAGGATCGTCCGCCTGCGCGACGACTTCTTTGAGAATCCCGATGATTTGCTGTTTTTGTATGTCCGTCGCCTGCCCCGCTTCGATGAGGGCGGCGCCTGCTCGACCCGCTGTCACCGCAGCGACCATTCGGTCGGGCCACGCGCGAAGCGTCAGAAGCGCCTCGTTGTACGCCTCTTTCACCTTCCCGACCGCTAGGTCCAAGGCAACAAGGTCAACACGAAGCGTCAACCAACGGGGTTCTCGTAGCCGAAGCTGGGCCCAACTGTTGATCGCGGCGCGCCAATCGCCCACAGCGCGGGCGATCTCTCCATCGAGGAACGAAACAATTTCGCTGTTTCGATTGAGCTCGTTGGAGCGCTGCAGGTGCCCCTTGGCCTGCGTCCAATCCCCAGCGAGAATCGAATCGCGAGCTTCGAGCACCGCGACCCACGCGCGAGCCTCATCGCTCTGTCGCGAAGTAAGTTCGTTTCGAGCAGCAAGCCCAACTTCGCCCTGAGCGTCGATGTACGCAGACCATCCGAGGAAGGAATCCGACGCGGCTGCCGGATCGCCCATCCCTTCGGTGATGAGTGTGATCGCTTTGTTCGTTTCTGCGTTCTTCCAGGCGCGCGACGCTGCGACAAGAGAAGCCATGTCTCCATGCCCGGTCGCGCCTCGCTCGCGCTCGAGCAGAGAGTCCACCATCTCCTCTTCGCCGAGCAAGTCGAGCAACTGGATCGTCGCTGCGAGCGTTCGCGCATCGGGCTGATCCATCTTCGCCGCCTGAAGCACGACCTGGCGAGCCTCGTCGGTCCTTTGGTACAGCCCCAAGACGCGCGCCTTGAGCAGCAGCGTGGTGACATCATCGGGATTGTCCGCGACCGCCTGCCCGATAAATGTCCGCACCTCATCTTCAGGCTGCTGCATCGCCACCATGATCTCGACGACGGTTTGAGTCGCGCGAGGATCATCGGGGTACGACTCATGCAGGTCTTTGGCGCGCTGGAGAGCTTCCTGTCGACGGCCCATTCGGCGGAGCGAGTCAATCTCGACCCACAGCGCATCAAGATTCTTCGGCTCCAGTTCGAGCACCGCGTGCGACGCATCGAGGCGCTCGGTCAGCCGACCCATCTGCCCGTACAGCGACATGAGCAAAATGCGTGGCCTGAGATCTTCAGGCATCAGCTTGGCGGCGCGCTTGGCGGCCATCACCGCCTCAGCGAGGTGTCGGCTGTTGACACTTTCAACTTCGCGCCGGCTCTGGGCAAACACCAGCGCAACTTCGCCATCCTCAGGCGACTTGTTGAAGACATAGCCAAGGTCGTTGATGGCTTGCACATGGTTGCCCGCTTCGTGGGCGGCCATTCCGCTCGCACGATTCTTGACGACCAGACTTGCTTGCCGGGCGTTCCGGATCTGCATCGCGGTGAGACCCGCAGCAGCAGTCAGAACAATCAGTCCAACCAGAATGAAGATGCGCTTGCGACGTCGTCTCTGTCGGGGCATGGGATCAGCCTCCGAATATCTTTGTGAAGGTTTTCAAGATGATAATCATGTCGGATCGCCAACTGTGGTGCTGGACATACTCTAAGTCATAACGGATCCATTCCTGAAAGTCAGTCTGAGGCTCGCGCGTTCGCCGAACCTGCCACAGCCCGGTGACGCCCGGGCGAACACTGAGCCTAGCTTCGCGCCATGCGGGGCAGCATTGATTTTCCTTGTCGGGGCTGGGCCGAGGACCGACCACGCTCATATGCCCCAGCAGCACGTTGATGAACTGTGGAATTTCATCGAGCTGGGTCTTTCTCAGGAATACGCCGACCCGCAACAGCCGGGGATCGTTATCCATGAAAAACTGAGGGCCGTCCGACTGGTTCTTTGCGATGAGCTCCGCTTTCATGGCCTCAGCGTCTCGGCGCATCGTGCGAAACTTCAGGCACGGAAACCCGCGCCCGCGGATCGTCTGCCGACGATGAGCAAAGAAGGGAGGCCAACCATCTTCGAGAAGGATTGCAATCATGATGATTGGGTACAAAGGCGCCGTCACAAAAAGCACAGCCAGGCTGAAAAGAATGTCAAAGGCGCGCTTGCCGAAGATCCTCCGAGCGGTGAGAGGTTGAGCAGTCAGCCGCCACGACGACATGAGCAGATCATCCCAGTCAACACCATCGGGCGGCAACACGGGTGTTTCATCACAAACGATGCGGGGGCCGACCACGAGATCGGTCGGATCAAGCGTGACCCCGGCGCCAACCCACACGGGAGCGATGAAACGCACGCCAGGCGCCGACTCGACGCTCTCATGGAGCCACACGCCAGGCTGGAATGAGTACACCCCATCGAGCACCGCCTCGGGATGGCGCCATCGCACCAAGAGATCACGGAAGAACTCTTCGAGATCGTCGGTCTGGCCCGCGTCAAAGTGCCGACCCTTCATCGAGATCGCGCCGACGCCGTGGCGACCGCACGCCCGGTACACCTCGCGCCGAGCGGCAAGCCCACCGTCGCTCTCAGCCCAATACCGCGCTATCTTCGCGTCGGGAGTGACGATGATCTGCACCGCGCGGAGCGTTCGCATCCGATAATCTCGAAGCACTCCCAGCAGGCGTCCATCTTCGTCAGCGTCGACATGCTCTGCGTACGCCTCTTCATCGCGATCGACGAGGCGGGCGCGGACCGCGCGAGGCTTGAGCCAGTTGAGACGAGTCAGAATCGGGCGCAGCTTGAAGAGCGCCAGTTGCTGCGTGTCGAGCAAGAGATGCAGCGCCGGCCCGGACGCTTCAACCGTTGAAGCCCCAGCTCGCGCGCGAACCACTTGTATCCGTTTGGACGCCCAATAACGATCGTGCAGCCCCTGCGCGTCGACCCCCCACAGGCGCATCAATCGCATTGCATCGACCTCGACGCTTGAGCGGGACTCGATGGCGCCAAGCACCGTCACGCTGAGTCTGACGCTCCCTCATCAGCGCGGGCGGACACATCGCCAGCCACCGCTGACACAAGAACACGGGAGCCTGCGAACAGGCCGTTGTCCGGGTAAGGCTGGTGCTGACTCCGCACCGACGACACATGGAACGACGCATGGCTGACGCTTTTGCGGTAATCCTCCGCGAGGGCGCGGTTGAAGACCGTTCCCGCACATCGTCCGCCGATGGTTGCGATGCGCTCCATCGCCGCCTGCACCAGCTTGGATCGCTGGCCACGCGTGACAAGGAGAATCGTGCATTCGCTCAACGAACAAACGAGGTTGCCTTCCAGGCTTCCGAGAATCGGCCCGGTGTCAACGACCACCACGTCGTAGACCAATCGCATTTCATCGAGCAGACGTCCAACGCTGTCACGCGAGAGATTTTTCGGCTCAAACCCATCAGTGGCGCCCGTGGGCGTCGCAAAGAGATTGTCCACTTGAGTCTTGTGGGCGCACTGGGACAACGGCGTTGACTCGGTGAGTTCACGCAGACCGGGTAGACCATCAAGCTTGAGATGGCGGGTCACGCCTCGCCCGATCAGGTCGGCGTCCAGAATCAATGTTCGACGGCCGGCTGCAGCGAAGGACATTCCAAGCGCCATGGTCAGGCTTGTCTTCCCTTCACCGGACGTCGCGCTGGTGATGGTGTACACCCGACCTCGCTCGTCCTCGCCGGAATGCTGAAGCTCCAGGACGTTGCGTATCTGGTGAATGCTCAGTGCGGCAAGCTCTTCCTGCTCAGGATCGTTGGACTCCAAGTCGGGCAAGGAGCCGAGCAACGGCGCCGTCCGCACCGGGCGATCGAGATCGTCCACGAATCGGCACGAAGGAACGATGAGACCAAGCAACGCGACCAACCCCGCGCCCATGCCCAGCCCGCCCAACACTCCCACGACCGATGCGGGGATGCGTTTGTCTTTGGACGGCGTGACGGGCGCATCGCCCCAACTGGCGACACTGATGCGCCCGGTCACCTCGTCTTGCCTGCGCATTTCAACGCGAAGCTGTTCGAGTGCGGTGCGGGTGTCCTTGAGGAGATGGTCCTTCTCGAGGGCTTCCCCTTCGAGGCTGGTGATGAGTCGACGGCGGGTCGCGAGAAACTCCGCTTGTGATTGCACATCGTCGCGCATCAGTTGATAGCGCGCCCGGAGCTGACGAAGCTGATCAGGCGAAGCCGACGAATCAGACGCTGCGACTTCGATCGTCGAGGCGCCCAGTGTCTCCTGCAACGCCAACACACGTTCGTCAATCTGCTGGCGAAACGCTTGGAGGTGATGCTTGAGCCGTTGCACATTGCGATGTTTGGGGCCGAACCCGGCGATTTCCAGGCTCGCCAGTTCGCG
>CAYMQF010000086.1:0-9845 GCA_964392425.1 uncultured Phycisphaeraceae bacterium | reverse complement strand
CGGTGAGGCCAACACCCGACCAACCGGGCGGCGTCGGTGAGCAGCGCGGCGCTGTTCAAACCATCTGGCTTGAATCGCTCAATGACATCATCAGTCTCGGCTTTGATTCTGCCAAGCGTTTGTTCACCGATGGCGGGTACAGCGCGATGCAAGGCGCCGCGGAGACGGAGCCTGGCGTTGCGGTGCATTCCCCGCCGATCAACGGTTTGCACACGACTGAAGCGAAAAAAGCGATGGGGCAATGGCTCAGTGATGAAGGCGCCGGGGAGCCAGCGACGGTTTTTCGCCTGCGCGACTGGCTATTCAGTCGCCAGCGGTATTGGGGTGAGCCGTTCCCGATTGTCTATGACGCAGAGGGTTCGCCGATCGCATTGCCTGAATCGATGCTGCCCGTCGAGCTTCCCGATCTTGTGGATTTCCAGCCTGACGCTTCCGACGATCCCGACTCGACGCCCACGCCTCCCTTGGGGCGCGCCAAAGAGTGGGCGCATGTTGAGCTTGATTTGGGCGACGGGATGAAAACGTATCGGCGCGAACTCAACACGATGCCTCAGTGGGCTGGCTCGTGCTGGTATTACCTGCGCTATCTTGACCCGACGAACAGCGATTGTTTCTGCGCACCGGAGATCGAGCGATACTGGATGGCCGGTTCGTCAGACTCTGCCCCAGCGAACGAAGCAGAAACCGGCAAAGTGGGCGGCGTCGATCTGTACGTCGGCGGCGTCGAACACGCGGTCCTCCACCTGCTCTACGCACGGTTCTGGCACAAAGTGCTCTACGACCTTGGGCACGTCTCGACTCGTGAGCCGTTCAAAAAGCTGTTCAACCAAGGGTATATCCAGGCGCCCGCCTACACCGACGAGCGAGGCGTCTACGTCCCCGCGCTCGAAGTGGTCGAGAAGGACGGCACGTTCTTTTATCAGGACAAGCCGGTGCGGCGCGAGTTTGGAAAGATGGGCAAGAGCTTGAAAAACGCCTTGACGCCTGATGATATTTGCGAGCAGTTCGGCGCCGACACGCTTCGGCTTTACGAGATGTACATGGGGCCGTTGGATCAATCCAAGCCGTGGAACCCGCGCGACATCATAGGGATGAACCGGTTGCTCCAAAAAGTCTGGCGAAACATCGTCAACGAAGAGACGGGCGAGCTGCGCGTTATCGAGGAGCCTGCTGAAGAGGCGACCCGTCGATTGCTGCACAAGATGATCGCGGGCGTGCGGGCCGATTATGACCATCTCGCGTTCAACACCGCGATCGCCAAGCTCAGTGAGTTCAACAATCACTTGACGCAGGCGTCGGCAGAGCATGGCTGCCCGCGCGAAGCTGCAGAAGCGATGGTGTTGATGCTTGCGCCACTGACTCCTCACATTGCAGATGAACTGTGGCGCCGACTCGGGCACGACACGCCGAGCGCTGTGTTTGAGTCGCTCCCGGAGGCGGATCCATCGCTGCTCGTGGAAGATCAGATCGAGCTGGTCGTCCAGATTCTTGGCAAAGTGCGAGGCCGAATCACGATCGCTGCTGATGCGGACACAAAGACGATCGAAGCGGCGGCCCTTGCCGATGAACGCATCGCGCGTTTGCTCGAAGGCAAAACGGTTCGCAAAGTGATTGTCGTGCCAGGCCGGCTCGTGAACATCGTTGCAAACTGAAGCCGGTGTTGCAGTCTTAGCGATTGTCCGGAATCAGCGCCAGACGCTGACGCATCAAGGCGAGTTGCTCTTCAGCGTTGACGACCTGCTGCGCCCAGCGTGTGCGCTCCGAGGCATCGAGCGACTGGTCTTCAGCGCGGGCGCGCGCTTCAGAGCGAATCTGCTCCCACTGGTCGATCTGCTGGAGCACCACGGTGCGGTCTTTTCGAGGGTCCATGATCTTGCCGGGGCCAGCGGCTCGTCTGGGATTTGCTTCACGAATGGTCGTATTGGATGTCGCGTTGATCTGCGCGCGGACGATTTTGGCGATTTCTTCGAGCCGAATGACTGGTCGCGTGCCGGGTGAGCCTCCCGCGAGCAGCCCCATCTCAGGGCTTCGGCGAACCCGGTCCAGCGGCGTCATCACCGGCCAGTTTTTGCCCGACATTGACGCAGCGATTCGTCCCTCGTCGCGCAGCGCAAAGCCGATCCGACTTCGGCGAAACTCCCACGCAGAGGCGTAATCCTGATCGGACAACGGTGGCGCTCGACCAAGATCAGAATAGGCGCCCAACGGCACGCTCATTTTGATTTGGTTGTTGCGCCGAAGAATCGACACCGGAATGGTGTCGCCGGGGTCAAAGGAAAGGATGCGATGGCGGAACGCTTGCCACGCTTGTTGCGTGACGAAGGGGGCGAAGCTGGCGCCTTCCGCGCTGAGGATCCGGTCCAATGGCTGGAGGAACGCTGCTGCGGGAAAGTTCGCTTCGACTGACGCCAGCCGAACCCCGCCTTGGAACTGCGCGTCAAAGGCAACGCCGAGCCCCGCGCGGGGGGTGCGCTTGAAACGCTCGAACCACACACGGTCCAGCCGGGAGCGCTGCTCAGCAGTGAGGGCGCTCACGTCGATCCCCGCTTGGGCAACCGTCTCGAAGGAAGTCTCCGCTTTGATCAGAGTTTGCGTTGCCTGTTCGCGAGCGTCCAGCGTTGGGGCGTCAAGTTGAGCGATCAACGCTGCAAGCCGATCGGCGGGGAGGACGTCAGCGACCACAGCGGTCGAAAATGAAGCAACCGCGCACACTGCAATGCTCAGTGCGGCGCGTTGTATTGACTGCCAGTAGTTGTGTCTTCGCATCAAGGCTCCTCCTGGTAGGCAGGGCGCCCAACCCGAACATTGTACCCCCCATCGGTCAAGCGGAGGCGGTGGGGTCATTCCACATTTTGGACCTGCTCCTTGATGCGGTCGATCGAGCCTTTGATTTCGACGACGGCGCGGGAGATTTCAGCGTCGTTGGATTTGCTCGCGATCGTGTTTGCCTCGCGGAGCATCTCCTGAGTGAGGAAATCGAGCGTTCGGCCGATGGGCCCCTCGGAGGCTGGCGCGATCATTTCGCCAAACTGATCCAGATGCCCGCGGAGTCGGCACACTTCCTCAGCGATGTCCGTCTTCTCCGCATAAACAGCGATTTCGCGGATCAGATCGGTTGGATCAACCTGGATCGAAGCGTCTTCGAGCAGTGAATCAATCCGCGCGGTGATGCGCTGTTGATATTCTTCGACGACGAGCGGGGCGCGGGCGCCGATGAGGTCGAGCCGATCGACAATCTTTTTGCGGAGGGACTCCAGATCGCGCTGGACCAGCTCCCCTTCCTTGCTGCGCATTTCAAGAAGCTGCTCGCATGCCTGATCGAGGAGCAAGGAGAGCGCTTCGCGGGCTCGCGTCAGTCGGTCTTCCTCGTTGGGCGGCTGTTGCAAAACGCCAGGCAATGACAGGAGCGCGCCCGCATCGATATGCACGCCTGCTTCTGCGATGCTCTTGGCGGCTCGAATCTGCTCGAGATATCGTTCGAGTGCGAGATGATTGATCTCGTAGGCAGCTTCAGCGGAAACGTCCGTGCACTTTGCACCAAGTGAGACGGACCCACGGTTGAGCCGCCGGCGCAGCTCAGCTTCGAGCTCCGCTTCGAGACCTTGCAGGTCTTCGGGTAGGCGAATGACCGCTTTGAAATATTTTGCGTTGAGGCTGCGCATTTCGAGGAAATAATGCACGCCGTCGATTTGTGTGGCAGCTTCGCCAAAGCCAGTCATGCTTCGAATCACGTTGAAATCACTCCGGTGGAGGGGGGAGTCAAGAGCCGCCGCCGGACGAGGATGGTTTTTCCGTAGGAGGCGTCGAAGCGGGCGCCGATGATTGATCGGGAGTTGACGCGGGTGTTTCTGCGGGAGCTGTTGGATCAGCAGGCGCGGAAGTCGTGTCGACTGGGTTGGTAATGGGATTGGTCGTCCCGGTTGGAACATCGATGGGGATAGTCGGGTTGGCGCTCGCGGGGGCTGCCTGGATCGTGTCATTCTGAGCCGTCGGCGGCATGACGACGAAGTTCAGGATTGAAGCGAGCGTGATAAAGAGGAGGAAGATCCCGATGGTGGCCCATGTGAGGACATCACCGGTTTTGGCGCCGAACGCCGTCTGCCCGCTTCCCGCGGCTCCACCGCCGAACGCACCGCCGAGCCCGCCGCCCTGTGGACGCTGGATCAGAACGATCAAAATCAGCACCACGCACACCGCGAGGAAAAACACCACGCCGACTGGCGCTGCCCATCCGGGCATGGCTGCAAGTATTGAAATCATTTGTTGACTACTCCCTGGAGTCGGCCCGTCTGGCGAGCCGAGTTGCAAATCTCAAGAAAACCGGCTGCGTCGAGCGACGCGCCGCCGATGAGCCCGCCGTCGATGTCGGGCTGGCTGAATAAATCGTTCGCGTTGGAGGGTTTGACCGACCCGCCGTAGATGATGCGGATCGCTGAGGCGGTGTCCGCATCGTATATTTCGCTGAGCACCTGGCGCAGATGCGCGTGGGCGTTTTGGGCGTCGTCGGGCGTTGCGGTTTTCCCGGTGCCGATGGCCCAGACGGGTTCGTAGGCGAGGACGAGTTTGGAGACATCGCTCACTGCTACGCCTTCCAGCGCCGAGCGAGTTTGTTCTTCATTGATCCGGTGGGCGGCGCCTGCCTCGCGCTGCTCCAATGTTTCGCCCACACACAGCACGCACGTCATCCCGGATTCGATCGCAGCGATCGTCTTGCGACGGATCAACTCATCAGGCTCGCACAGAACGTGCCGACGTTCGGAATGGCCGACGAGCAGCGCGGTCACATTGAAATCACGAAGCATGTCGATGGAGAGTTCACCGGTGTAGGCGCCGTTGGATTCAGGATAGAAGTTTTGTGCGCCCAATGCGACGGCGGACTTCGCTAGAGAGATCGAGGCGCCAACCGCATCGAGATAGACACTGGGCGGAAAAATCGCGACATCGACTTCTGCCAACTCTCGCGTTTCCGAGACGATCGCGCGCACCAACTCGACCGCTTGTGTGCGGTTGAGATTCATCTTCCAGTTGCCACCCACAAAGGGCCGACCAGACGCCATCGCGAAACTCCGTGAAAGCCCACCCAAAGGCTCGCTGGTGGGCGGCCCCTGTGGGGGATCGGATTTGGACATTCTCGAAAAGTGAGAAGGACCAGTATAGGGAGCCTGCGGGTTTTTCGCCGACGTGGGGGGTGTAGTGGTTGTGCCGCCTGCTCGGGCTGTATGGGTGGCGCCCGCAAGAAAAGAGGAGAGGGTCAGCCGGGGCCTCGCACAATGGTTCAGGGTGGATGGGTGCTCGTCGATGAGACCATCGGAGCCGGTCGCGTGGCTGGCTATGGGTGTCTCCAACCGGGCGGGTCGATTCAGCAGACGCTGCCTCGGCTACAGGCAAATTGATATCAGGAGTGAAGAATGAGCAGCAATCCATCTTTCCCAGGCGGCCGCCGACTCTTGGCGCTGGCTGGAAGTCCGACATGTATGACCGCGTGCGTCGCGGGTCTCGCCATTGCGTTGGTTGGCTGTTCGAGCTATTCGAACTCCAACTCCCGCTCACAGCGCTTCGACGGCGCTTCCCGCTCGAGCCAGCTCGCAGAGCAATCGAAGTTCAGCGTCGATCCGAACATGACCGCTGGTCAATATGACCCCGAGTGGTACGCACTGCGATCCAGCGCCGCCAATCTTCCCCCGATGTGGCTCGGCGAAGCGGTCCAGTCGGCCGCGGGAACCCGAGCACACCGTGCTGACGCGATCGCCAAGAGCATCGCTCAGCAGGCAAAGGAAAACACCGAACTGTCGCAAGCGCAGCTCAAACTCCGTGAAGCAATGAGCGATGAGCAGATTTCACTCGCCAACGCGGACGGCGTGCGAGGCGCCCTTGACGCTTCGATTGCACAACTGTTCACACAGGCTTCAGCCCGCGAGGCTGCCTACAAGAGCGAAGCTCGACTCCACGACGCTGAGCTTGACACCATGGTCCGCGAGCGTCAGTCCGAGTTTGAGATGATGCGCTCGCAGGCGACTCTTGAGTTCAACCAGGCGCAAGCGGAGCACGAGCGGATGCTCGCTCAGTTCGACGCTGTGGATAGCAACGGCCAAGTCGATATCGAAAAGATGATCAAAGTCGCCCAGATGACCAAAGCACGCGCCGCCAGCAAGGTTCGCGCATTGCGTGTCGAAGGGGACTCATTGAATCAGTTGACGCAGGCTCAGACGGCTGATCTCGATCAACAGATCAAGACTCTCGCCGAGCGAAACTCAGTCAAGGCAACATCGCTGCGGTCGCAGGCTTCCTCACTCGAGGATCAGTCCAGTGCGACCACCAGCGAGCTTCTCGCCCAGGCTGACGCCATCGAGCAGCGTGACACGGATCAGCAGTACGCCTTGCAAATCAAGACGACTGATCTGAATCTGAGCAAAGCGAAATCCTCCTTTGACGAGGCCAATCAGCAGGCTGACGCGATCATCAAAGAGACCGTCGCCGAAGTGGAGCGCCGCCGAGCTGAGAACGAAGAGTTCATCTTGGGCTCCAAGGCAGAACGCGAGCAGCAGATCGCTGCGACTCGGCGTTTCCTTGAGCAGGGACAGGCTGAGGTGTTCATCAAGCGCGCCAATGCAGTCCAAATCGAAGACGAAGCTCGCGCCGAGTTCGTCAAAGCACAGGTCGAAGCCATCGCTCAGTCGCAGCGTGAAGCTTCCGCCCATCTGGGTGATCTCGCTGACAAACAGTTCGAGCAGATCACCGCACAGGCGCAGGCCGATGCCGCGGCGATTCGCGCTCAAATGACCGCCCAGCTTGCCCAGCAGTTGAAGGTCGGCGCCAACAAGTCGTCGGGGAAAACAATCCCGTCGATTCCCACGATGACGCACAATGCTGCAACACCTCAAAAACCACAAGTCGCCGTCGAGGCGCCGATCGTGCTGCCCGAGCATATCGCAACCTTCAAGAGCGCTCTTGCCGCCGCAACGCGACTCCGCACTCTGGCTGACGCGCACGAGCTGGCGATCAACGCGACCTTCAAAGAGCGCATGGACAAGCTCAGTGCGTGGTGGACTCAGCAGGAATCCAAGCACGAGCAGAAGATCGCCGACATCGGTGTCTTCACGCAGCAGGCCATGAGCAACGCGCAGGCCACCCGCGCCAATGCCCAGAGAGATTTGAGCTTGGCCAAAGCAAGCCACGTTCGCGCCACGGCCCAAGCTGAGGCATTCCGCAAGGACGCCTTTGCAAGCATCACCAGCTTGCGGGCACAAGCCACGAAGAACAAAGAGCAGAACACCGCTGAAGCAACGCGTCTCTTGGCACACGCTGAAGCCGTCGAAAAGGGTGGAGCCGCCGAGGTTCGCGCTCTGACCGCTCGACGTCACGCTGTCGCCCAGAGAGGCAAGGCCCGCGCTCGCCAGCTCTTCGCCCACGCGGACTCCATCGAGACCGGCCAGCAAGCACTCGTCGCGCAGATGATGCAGGAGATCGAATCATCCAAGCAGATCCTTCGCGCCCAGCTCGCCCAGCTCAATCAGGCTGCCGACAGCTACATGCAAATCGCACAGGCGACCTACGAAGAAGCGTTTACACTCGCCGACACGTTCGCTGAGAAGACGAAAATCGCTTCGACCAATCAGACCATTTCCAACGAGGTCGATCGCAAAATCGCACAGGCCGGCGTTGACCATCTTCGTGATGTGATCGACGCTCAGGAGCTGGCTGGCTCAGCGCAGGTTGACCGCATGGTCGCCCAAGCAACGGCTGAGCGTGAGTTTGCCGAGTCCACCGATGTGGTAACCCGCGCGATCGTCTACGCACAGTCGGAGACGGTCGAAGCGCTCGTCACCGCGCAGCTCGCCGCTGCTGATGCGAATGATGAGAACACGCGTTCGCGTTTCGAATCGCGAGTCGCCACGGTTCAGGGTCAGCGTGATCGTGCGTTTGCCGCGCGATATCTCAGCGAGTCGCAACGTCAAGCCAGGCTCGCCCAGGTGCAAGCCGCCGCCGATGCGTATCAAGGGATGTCCACCGCAGCGTTCGCGCGTCTCAATGACAAACGTCGTGCGTTTGAAAATGCAGCTCAGGACAACTGGGATGCACGTCTGGCGCTGCCCGCAAGCATGGTGACGCTCGATTGGCCCACGCTCACGCCCAGCTTCAACATGCCGGGTGAGGGTGAGCCCTTCACGCCCGCAGCCATCGTCGGTGTCGACACCGATGTGGACTCCGATCTCGACAACAACTGACGCAACTCAGTCAGTTTGATATAGCAACGATCAGGCGCGTCGGCACTCACACCGGCGCGCCTGTTTTTTTATTGATGAAGCCGCAAGACGCAATTTGACGGATTCTCTGGCTCCCTCTCCCGACGGGAGAGGGCTGGGGAGAGGGGTTCTGAGTGAGTTTGTTTGTATGAGACTCGCTCGGACGCCGGACCTGAACCCCGTGAAGGTCCGGGTGGTCATGTGTGCCTCGCCGCTGACTTCGACCAACCCCTCCCTGCCGGTCGGGGCTCTGATGATTGGCGCCGCTCTGCGAGTTGGCTCATTTGCTCAGTTGGCGTTTCAGCTGTTCGACATTGCCGGCGAAACTCATCGCGCGGTCAGGGGCAGGCGGCAGGACGCAGAAGGAAACGGGAGGCAACAAGAATGGGTCAAACAGCATCGCGGGATTGCCTGTGTTGAGGTGCACATCGATCCTTCGAGCGCCTACATCGACGATGCGATCGGCCAAGCCGTCGCCGTTGAGATCAACCATCATCTCGCGTCGCACGGGCGGATCGCCAGGGGCAGGCTTAGGCGGCTCGGTGGAAACATCAGGCGAACTGAGTTCGGGCGCAGGAGGAACAACGGCGAGTGAGGGCGCCCACGCCGCAAGAAGTTGTGCCAGATCGCTTGCGTCGACGGCGCCTGAGTTGTCGAGGTCGCCTGCGCCAGTCTGGCCCCAAACGCCAAGGAGCATCATGAGGTCGGCGCTGTTGACAGTGCCATCGCCCGTCAGATCCGCCTGACCCGGCGTGTATGTTTTGTTGATCGCCACTGCGATGGAGGAGAATCGCGTCCCGATAAAATCAGTATCGCCGTCATTGTCCAGATCAGCGGCAAGAACGGCGCGCACGGTTGAAGAGCCTAAATCGACATCAAATGGCGGCGCAAGGGCGCCGAAACCATCTCCAAAGAGCACGGCCCCTTTGCTCGGCGTCGGGTTCGGCACATTAACGTCGGTGCGCCCTACGAGTACGTCTGGCGCCCGCCCCATGTCGACGCGAGACGCCTCGACATCGAGCACGCCACCATTGACATCAAAGAAGGTAGCCTCGCCGAACGTTCCCCCACCCAGATTGAGGTGCACGCCGACGGTCGAGAAGTCATCTATGAGAATGTCAAGGCGTTGATCGAGATTGAAATCACCCAATGCGATGCGCGTAACGCTTGCTCCTGTTGCAAAGCGTTTTTCTGTGAGAAACGAGCCGTCACCGATATTGATCAACGCTGACAAATCGTTGAAAAAACCATTCACCGCCACGATGTCCAGATCACCATCGTTGTCGAGGTCTCCCACGACGACATCTCTTGCTAGAGAGCCGACGGGAAGCGACGCCGGGGGACTGAAAACGCCCGACCCGTCGTTGAAGAGAACTGTCACATCCGCGCTGAGTTGATTGACTGTGATGAGGTCGATGTCGCCGTCGTCGTCGAGATCGCCAAAGCCCATGGCGATGGGCTGGGATCCAGCGGTGTAAAACACTGGTGATTTGTAGACATCCGGCGCACTTGCTATTAGGACTGCCACGCCTCCCGAAGCGTGATTTCCGCCGGGAGGTGTGCCGGCGAACGCCACAGCGATGTCTGTGACCCCAGCGGCAT
>CAYMQF010000085.1:4634-9857 GCA_964392425.1 uncultured Phycisphaeraceae bacterium | reverse complement strand
TCCTCGCCTTGCACGGTGACGATCGCGCGTGCGCGCTGTTCTCTCAGCAGGAAGAATCGTTCGAGCGAATAATAGATGAGCCTGGACGTGAACTGTTTGCTCTTGGACAACCCATCGCCGAAGCCGCTTTTGAAGGATGATCGGTACACGCGCGCAAAGTACGGGAGCGATTCGATCCGCCACGACAGCTTGCACTGAGAAAGATCGTCCAGCGGACCGGACGCCTCTTGTTGGAGAGGCGCCTTTGGTTGACCCACCGCTGCAGTGCTCGTCGAATCGCTGCTCATGCCAGACTATAGAGGGATCGCTCCTCAGCAGTGAAATCGTCACTTACACCTCAGCGGGTGATTGCGATCCCGCGCTGGAAAATACAAACCGGGCGCCGTCGTAGTCTGCGATAATGCGCTCGCCTTCATGGATTTCACCTGCGAGCAGGCGCGAGGCCAGCGCGTTTTCGATCCGCTGCTGGATCACTCGCTTGAGCGGGCGGGCGCCAAACGCCGGGTCCCATCCTTCCGCAGCGAGCTCCGCCCTGGCGCTGTCCGTCAGTTCGAGATTGATCTTACGCTGGGCAAGCCGATCGATGAGATAGCCGAGCTGAATCCCGACGATCTGCTCGATCTGCTCTTTCTTGAGTTGATGGAAGACGATGATTTCATCGATGCGGTTGAGTAGTTCGGGGCGCATGAATCCCTGGTGGACATCGAGGTTGAGCCGGGCGCGCATGTCCATGCCTTCACCCGTCGCGCCTTTGCTTTCGATGTCGGCGCCTGGCCCTCGGCGAACGAGATCGCGCACCGCAGCTTCGATCTCCCAATCCTCGGCGCCTTTTTCAGTCATCTCCTGAATCCGCTGGCTGCCGATGTTGCTCGTCATCACGACAATCGTGTTGCGGAAGTCCACGGTTCGGCCGTGCCCATCGGTGAGCCGACCGTCGTCGAGAACTTGCAGCAAAATATTGAAGACGTCAGGGTGTGCCTTTTCGATCTCATCAAAGAGAATGACCGCGTACGGGCGACGACGAATCGCTTCAGTCAGCCGTCCACCTTCTTCGTAGCCGACATAGCCGGGAGGGGCGCCGATGAGCCGGGCGACGGCGTGTTTCTCCATGTACTCGCTCATGTCGATGCGCACGAGCGCCTTGTCCGAGTCAAAGAGAAACTCCGCAACGCTTTTGCACAGTTCGGTTTTGCCAACGCCGGTGGGCCCGAGGAAGAGGAACGATCCAATCGGCTGATCGGGATCGCCAAGCCCTGCGCGACTTCGGCGAACGGCATCGGAGACAGCGCGCACGGCTTCATCCTGCCCGACCACTCGCTGGGCAAGCTCTTGTTCCATGCGCACGAGCTTGTCGCGCTCCGCTTCGATGAGCCGATCGACGGGGATCCCTGTCCATGCAGCGACGACCGATGCGATCTGTTCCGCGTCGACTTCTTCCTTGACGAGCGTGTCGCCCTTCTCCTGGCGGGTATGGATTCGTTGTTCGGCAGCTTCCAACTCCGCAGCGAGATCGGGAAGAACGCCATATTGGATGCGCGCTGCGGTTTCGAGATCGCCTCGCCGCTGTGCTTGTTCAAGTTCAACGCGCTTGGAGTCCAGTTGTTCTTTGACATGCTTGACGTCATCGAGATCGTGTTTTTCCGCTTCCCAGCGTGCAGAAAGGACGCCATCCTGCTCGCGCAGGTCAGCGATCTCTTTCTCGACACGTTCGAAATGGCTCGACGATTGGGAGTCGCCTTTTTCTTTTTCGAGTTTGAGCGCTTCGCGTTCAATTTCGAGTTGCATGATCCGCCGGCGAAGCTCGTCCAGCTCAGTCGGCATCGAATCAATCTCGATGCGCAGGCGAGACGCCGCCTCGTCAACGAGATCAATCGCCTTGTCAGGGAGGAAACGGTCGGTGATGTATCGGCTGCTCAGTTGAGCTGCTGCGAGCAGCGCGCCGTCCTGAATGCGCACGCCGTGATGCGCTTCGTACCGCTCCTTGAGCCCGCGCAGGATCGCAACAGCGTCCTCAACGCTTGGCTCAGAGACATAGACAGGCTGGAAACGCCGTTCAAACGCAGCGTCCTTTTCAATGTGCAGGCGATATTCGTTGAGCGTGGTGGCGCCGATGCAGCGCAGATCGCCCCGCGCCAGTGCGGGCTTGAGGAGATTGCCCGCGGAGACGGCTCCTTCCGCCTGCCCCGCGCCGACAATCGTGTGCAGTTCGTCGATGAACAGAATCACGCGCCCATCGCTTGCCGCGACTTCGCGCAGCACCGCTTTGAGCCGTTCTTCAAACTCGCCGCGAAACTTGGCGCCTGCAAGCAACTGACCGACATCCAGTGCGACGATCCGCGATTGCTTCATTGAATCAGGGCAATCGCTGTTGATGATGCGCAGCGCAAGCCCTTCGATGATGGCCGTCTTGCCGACACCTGGCTCACCGATCAGCACGGGGTTGTTCTTGGTTCGTCGGGACAATACCTGCATGCATCGGCGGATTTCCACGTCTCGCCCAATGACAGGATCGAGCTTGCCTTGCTGGGCTTTTTCGGTCAAGTCGATGCCGTATTTTTTGAGCGCCTCGTAGTTGGACTCCGCATCGGGGTCGTTGACATGCTCGACGCCGCTGGCTGCGCGGAGCTGTGCGATGGCGCCTGCGATGTGCTTGGCGTCGATCGCGTTGACGGACAGAGCCTCTTTTGCGCTCGACGAAACGGTTGCAAGCGCTAAGAGAAAATGCTCGGTGGAGACGTACGCATCGCCCAGCTTTTTTGCTTCCTGTTCAGCCGTCGTCAGCACGTTCATGAGCGAGGAGCCCGACTGAGGCATGGCGCCTGACACGGTCGGCAGCCGCGACATCTCGCTATCCACGATCGTCTGCACACGCCCAGCATCGGCGCCTGTCTTTGCAATGATGGATGCAGCTGTCGAGTTCGCATCGCTGAGCAGCGCAGAGAGCAGGTGCATCGGCGTGATCTCAGCGTGCGATTTTTCGCTGGCGAGAGATTGTGCGTCAGCGAGTGCCTGCTGGGCGAGCATGGTGAATCGGTCGAGCCTCATGGTTGAACCTCCTGTAGACGAGGGATATCTCGGTGGGAGAGGGTGCAAGCGGCGCGCCGATATCGAACGCAGCCGGATCGTGGTTATTGCAGCTCTGAGGGACGTTTTCAGCACCGGGTTCCTGCCGGATCGGCAGTCGAAACGGGATCGAGCGGCGCCTCCGTCAGGTTCGCAGCGATGCTGATCGTCGGTTCTGGATCAGGTCGAGCAGCTCGCCGACCGCTTGGTCGAGGTCGTCGTTGACGATGAGCGCGTCGTACAGGCCAGCCGCTTTGGCAGACGCGATTTCTCGCTGCGCCTGGGCGAATCGTTTTTGAATCGCGGGTTCATCTTCCCGGCGTCGATGCCTGAGCCGAACGAGGAGTTCGTCTTCGCTGGGCGGGAGGATGAAGACGCCGAGCATGTCGGGGGCGGAGTCGCGCACTTGCCGGGCGCCTTGCACGTCGATGTCGAGCATGACGAGCTTGCCCGCTTTGAGATTTTCCTCGACGGGTTTTTTGAGCGTGCCGTAGTGATGCCCAGCGTAGACCGCGTGCTCAAGAAAATCGCCTGCATCGACTCGGCTCTGAAACTCGTCAACCGTAAGGAAGTAGTAATCGACGCCTTCCGCTTCGCCGCTGGTGCGAGGGCGTGTCGTCGCGGAGATCGAAAAGACAGCTTCGGGAATCTTCTGGCGGAGCACACGGGTGAGTGTCGTCTTGCCGACGCCCGACGGGCCGGAGAGAACGAGCAGCAAGCCTGGGGTGTGTTCGGTCGGGGATGAATCTGCTTGCGCCATGTTCACGAGGATAGTGGGCCGGGCGGAAGGCGGACAATAGCGGTGGGGGAGTCAACAAAAAAACGGCCCGGCTGACTCAGGCTGGCGCGAGCAGTTTGGCGGGGAAACATATGGCCGCCAAAGTTTTCGTGCCGAGCCGAGACGACCGAGCCGTCTGGTGTAGCGGTGACGGACAGGCTGGACGGAGGTCGCCCGATGCCAGTCGTCACCCCTGGCGTATCCGTCTTAGTGTCGTCTTCGACGCAGAGCGGCCAGCCCCATCAGGGCCGCGATCGGCATGGCGCCGGGCGTCGGAATCGCCGTCGTCGCAAAGGCGTTGGAAATGTTCACAACGGTCGTGGAGCCATCGGCGAGACCGACGAACAGTTGGCCACCCAGCGATCGCACTTCCGATTCATCTTCGCCAAAACCTTCAAATGATTCGACGGTGAATCGGCCGACGAAGATTTCGCCCGCTGCGTCGGGAGTCCCCGGGGAGGCGCCCGGCGCAAACCAGGTGCCTACAAGATCATGGTCGTCAAACGTAAGGCCAATTTGTCCGATTTGTGATCCGGGAAGGTCACCGATCGCCACATAGCTGTCGTACTCAAGCAATGGAAACAGCGAAAAGAAAGCGGAAAGCGGTGTCACGTTGTTGACGCCGGCGCCGGTGAACTGAAAATAATCAGACTCCGAGATCTGCATCCCCGAGTTTGGCCCAGCAGATTGGGTAAATCCCGAATCGAGTGCGAGAACGTCGTTGGTGACCTGCAGGTACAAGTCGAACGTTCGATAGATTGTTCCATCGAGGGTTCCATCGTTGAGCCCGGTCGCGGCGCCGGTCGCGCTGCTGATGCTGTTGTCGATTTCTTCCCAGCGACTGCCGAGAACCCCTGCCTCAACGCTCGACGCTGCAAACATACTTACGCTCAGCGCGCAGAACGACACACAAAGAACATTATTTCGATACGCCATTTTCTGACTCCTCCTGTACGGATTGCGAACAATCACGCTGTGCAGGCGATGATTGTCATTGCGATGCCCTAAACATACCAATCTGTCGGCGAGCCCTGTGCTGGTCTGCCGACCATTTCCATCATGCAGATTTTGGCTCCCGAGTCAACCCCCTACGGGGCAAAAAACACTCTATTCTTCGATATTTCAGGAACTTCTAAGAACCATCCTGAATCGATTCAATCACGGATATTATCGCCCGGCGCCAGCTTGACGCGGTCAATAGAAGGTTCTGGGACATACCTTCAGCGCTGGTGTTTCATTCTCCGGCAGCAGCCTGTCGTTTACGGGGTGGTGGTGACCACGCCCCAGTTGCTGAGAAGCCTGGTGAGGTCGCTTGCGTCGACGATGCCGTCGAGGTTCACGTCACCCTTGCCAGCCATCTCAACATTGACGTTGCAATCGCC
>CAYMQF010000085.1:0-4534 GCA_964392425.1 uncultured Phycisphaeraceae bacterium | reverse complement strand
AGTAGGGCTTGAGTGGCTCAAGACCGGTGAAGCACATGTAGTCGACATCGAAGTAACGAGCCTCGCGGCCGCAGGTGTTGTCGATGCTGATGCGAACAAGGAGTGCTCGCGGCGTAGTGAAGTTGAGTCGAAAAGCCTCGGCGCCGGTGACGAACTCGTCTTTGTACGTATCAGTCCCGATGAGCACTGGCTTGCCGGTGGTTCCCTCAGCGACGACTCCATCTGAGTCCGCGCGGAGAAAAGATTGAGACGTTGTGGTTTCACCGTCAGTAATGAATTTTCCAATATCGCTGAAATATTCGATCGTGACGCAGAACTCGCCCAGTTGTCCGTGCGGTGCGTTCATGAAGAAGCCATCGCAGTTGCCGTCAAAACCATCGGGAAAACCGGTGACCGCCAGGCGCAGGCTGTAGGTGCCGTCGCCGTTGTCTGTGAGGATGTCTGAGACTCCATCGTTGTCGCCATCGCCGATGAACATTCCCGACGCTTTGGTGTTTCCATATACGCTGCCGTTGTCATCCGATGCGATGGTCTCGCCGAACTTGTCGAAGACGCACAGCCAGGTGTCAGGCTGCAGGCCGTAGATTTCTCGTTTTTCGAGCTTGCCGTTGATGATCAGTCGATCACCGGTGACGGGGAAGCTCTGGTTGGTGAATGGGCCGACGCAATCATCGTTGAACTCGGGTGGCTCAAAGACGACGGGAACCGGCGGTGGGGTGGGCACGCCTTGTGCAATTGTTGTGGCGGCAATGACCATCGCTGGCGCGATACCACAAAGGAACACACACTTTGAAACGCTGGATGAACTCATTGCTGTCTCCTTCTAACTTATTCTTAGCTACACAAACACTGTTGCTCACGAAGGCCGTCCATTCGCGTACGAAAAACGAGGGCGAGCGTTTCGGCCCGCCCCCGTTGAAATCGATCGCATCAGCTATCTGATGCTGAAGTAACCAGTCTCTCACGGGGTGGTGGTGACCACGCCCCAGTTGCTGAGAAGTCTGGTGAGGTCGCTTGCGTCGACGATGCCGTCGAGGTTCACGTCACCCTTGCCAGCCATCTCAACATTGACGTTGCAATCGCCGGGGAGCGAGTTGGGGACGAAGTCCCTCGTGAGCTCGAGCGTGTAGGTCCCGTGGATTCCATGAGGCACATAGATGTAGCCATCATCGAGATTGTCCGGGTTGTCCTTGTCGCAGTAATCGCCGATGCCGTCGCCGTCCGAGTCTTTCTGATCCGGATTGAAGACGTATGGGCAGTTGTCATCGAGGCCGACCAAGAGGTCGCCGTCATAGTCAAACTTCGCGTCAGCACTCGTGGTGGGGGCCAGACCATTTCTGACGAGCCCGTCACAGTCATCGTCCAAGGCGCCTGTAACTGAGATGCAGATGTTGCCGTTGACGTCGGCGATCACGCACAGCTGGGAATAGCCAGGGGCGGGACCGCTGTTGTCGTCAGAGAAGACCACATCGCAGTTCTTGTCGATCCAGCAGAGGACGGTGTCGGTGGGGTTGCAGTCATAGTCAAGGCCGCCGATTTGGGTGATGCAGTAGGGCTTGAGTGGCTCAAGACCGGTGAAGCACATGTAGTCGACATCGAAGTAGCGAGCCTCGCGGCCGCAGGTGTTGTCAACGAGAATGTGGACTTGGGAAGCGCCCGCGGGGGCGGTGAAGTTGAGACGAAACGCCTCGGCGCCGGAGACGAACTCATCGGTGTAGGAGTCGGTGCGGATGGTGCCGCCATTAGCATCTGTGTAGGTCACTTCAAGGCAGAACTCGCCTTGCTGTCCGTGCGGGGCGTTCATGAAGAAGCCGTCGCAGTTGCCATCAAAGCCATCGGGGAAACCGGTGACTGCCAGGCGGAGACTGAAGGTGCCATCACCATTGTCAGTCAGAAGGTCAGCAGCTGAGCCCCAGATGCCGGAGCCTTTGCCGTTGCCAGCGTCGACCGAGTTGTCGTTTGCTGCGATGGTCTCGCCGAACTTGTCGAAGACGCACAGCCAGGTGTCAGGCTGCAGGCCGTAGATTTCTCGTTTTTCGAGCTTGCCGTTGATGATCAGTCGATCACCGGTGACGGGGAAGCTCTGGTTGGTGAATGGGCCGACGCAATCATCGTTGAACTCGGGTGGCTCAAAGACGACGGGAACCGGCGGTGGGGTGGGCACGCCTTGTGCAATTGTTGTGGCGGCAATAACCATCGCTGGCGCGATACCACAAAGGAACACACATTTCGAAACGCTGTTTGTACTCATCGCTGTCTCCTTCTTACTACTCATACACACACATTGAGTAGGACACGCTGGGTCCACCCCCAAACACGCCCGGTGCTCGTGCGTCCGCCTCTTTTTGGCGGAACATTGATGTCTACGAGGCCCCTCTCGCTCATGAATGCGGTTCAATTTGTCTCGCGGCCCTGGCGAATGAGTGCATTCGATCCGAAGCGAAAAACTAGCCCCTAACTCGGATCCTCTAACATTCGATCGCTCAATATACCTGAAACGCCCCATGAATGGAACCGTATTGTACCAATATTTCGAAAATATTGATCTATTTGTGGATATTTTACTTGACACGAGTACAAAAAGCTTCTCGAATTTGATCAAAATCCCTTACATCGATAAAATAGGTAAAATGAACACAATGAGAGACTTTGTTCTCTTCCGCCGTCTCTCCATGTTGTTCGTGTGTGGCTCGCTCGCGGAACTCACCCCGACGTGACGTGTTCGAGTGTCGCCATCCTAACTGCAACGCCCACCGCGACTTGCCGAAGCACCCGGCTGCGCGGGCCGTCCGCCACCGCTGAGGCAATCTCAACGCCTCGGTTCATCGGCCCCGGGTGAAGCACCACCGCATCAGGCTTCATCATCGCAGCTCGGTCAGCCGAGAGTTGAAACTCAGTGGCACAGATCTGTGACTCAGCGGCTGACGCGCCCCGCTCCCTCTGCACACGCAGCATCTGCACCGCGTCAAGAGTCGGCAGTTCCTTCTCCAGATCGTGCGACACGCTGCAACCAAGCGATGCGAAACTCTCGGGCGCCAGATCAGCAGGCCCGATGCCCACGACCTCCGCGCCCAACTTCGTGCACGCGGCGATATCGGACCTTGCCACGCGCGAATGTTCAAGATCGCCCACGATTCCTATGCGCAAGCCGGTGAGATCGAACTCGCTGAGCCTGCTGTGCGCCTCTGCAATGGTGTACGCATCGAGCAACCCCTGCGTCGGATGCGCATGGCGCCCATCACCTGCGTTGATCACGCTGCAGTCGACTGCTCTTGCAACAAGCTCAGCGGCGCCTGACGCTGCATGGCGAATCACGATCACATCAACTCCCATCGCAGCGATCGTCATGGCGGTGTCGACGGCCGTCTCGCCTTTGCTCACCGATGACCCTGACGCGGACAGGTCGACGACTTCGCCGGCGAGCCTGCGTGTTGCGAGCGTGAAGCTGACGCGCGTTCGGGTGGAGTCCTCGAAGAAAAGATTGGCGACGGTTCGGCCGGCCAGCGTGTCGAACCGCTCGCGGGCGGGGGCGGCGAGATACCGCTGAGTCGCCTTGAGCAGCGACCGAATCTGATCGGGCGTCAAACTCCACAGATCAAGGAGGTGGCGCCCGGAATCAATACAGGCGGGCGTCGATCTCTCATCAGCGTGAGTCATGGACATAAGAATAGCCTTTCTGGGAATCTCGCTGCGTCATTGCCGGGATTCATCGTTATCTCATTGCCTTTTCTGCCCCATTGGTCTTTTCTGCCTCATTGGTCCTCATTGCCTCGTTTGTATGTTCACGGCTCCCCCTCCCTTGGGAGGGGGCAGGGGGAGGGATTCCGTAATTGTTTGCTCGCCTCGCAGCACCGTTGGAAGCTTCCCTCTCCCGACCTCGCTTCGCTCGGCCACCCTCTCCCAAGGGAGAGGGTTTCTTTGACGCCGGACCTGAACACCGTGAAGGTCCGGGTGTACCCTAAAAGCGAGCAAAAAAGCCTCGCAATCCCAGACATCTCATATTTGGAGGGAACCGGAGCTGCCCATGGTCCGCATATACGGTGTGGGCCAGCGAGGGGCGTGTGATGTGTGGGCCCGATTCTCAATCCCTCTCCTGAGGAGAACCGCCATGACGAGCCAGCCGACCAAGGGCGCCAATCACGCCATGCACCCAATCGTGACTGGCGAGACGCCCATCCCACCGACTCGTTTCCCATCGATCCAGAGATCAACACTCAGGCGTTTGCCAGCTATCGCAGCGGCCGTCGCTGTGTTCGCTTTGATGCCCGGCGCCCCAGCGCGGGGACAGCCGGAGTCTATTTCCACTGAGACGGTCAAGCTCTTTGTCTCCGACGGCGCGAAGAACGATCAGTTTGGCGTTTCCGTTGCGATGAGCGGCGACACGGTCATCGTGGGGGCGCTTTTTGACGATACTCCCAACGGCATCAACTCCGGTTCGGCGTATATCTTCGAGCGCAATAGCGACAGTGTTTGGACGCAACAGGCCAAACTCCTCGCTGCCGATGGGGCGCCGGTTGACTTCTTCGGTGCCTCT
>CAYMQF010000084.1:4393-10019 GCA_964392425.1 uncultured Phycisphaeraceae bacterium | reverse complement strand
GACATCATGTTCGACAGCGGCATTTCGGCTTCGGGGGATCTGCTGGACCTCGCCGTCGTAGAAGAGATCGTTGAAAAAAGCGGCGCGTGGTTCAGCTACGGTGACATCAGGCTCGGCCAGGGCCGAGAGAACTCCAAACGCTATTTCGAGGAGAACCCGGAACTTATGGCGGAGATTCGCCAGCGAGTCCTTGAGGCGAAGGGGATCACGCCCCTCGATGCTGGCAAGGAAGAGCCAACAGCCGAAGATGCCTCGGCGCCCACCGAGAAAAAATAATCTGTCCTGCTGACCGCTTGGAATGGTGATGCGGGGGGGCAATTATCGGGCTTGGCGCGGATTCCAAGGGGGGTTCGCCCGTTGAATCCATAGTGGCTGCTGATATGTAAAAGGTATGCGAAATATTTTTTCAAAAATTCGGAAACCGCTGTAGGTCATTGTGCGAATGTCTCAATGGCATGAACAACAGGCGTATGCACAATCATTCCGGTTCCACCTTCGCAGCAGAACCAGTTCAGTTTGCCCTTGGGCAGCTTTTCGGTATCCTGCACCGGCGATTTCGGGCGGCTGTGGCGGAATTGGCAGACGCGCCAGGTTCAGGTCCTGGTGGGGGTAAAACCCCGTGGAGGTTCGACTCCTCTCAGCCGCATTTGTTTGGTATCGGCGTGTTTTTTCAGCGCGCAACTCGATTTTATTCACCGACGTCTGCTATGATGTCCGGTGAATATGATTTGGCGATGTGGCAGAAGGGCTTGGGAGATAGTGTCCGAGCCCCAGCTTTTGTTTTGAATAGATCATCCTTGGCGTGTGCCGGGATGCAGCCGCTGCCTGCTAAATCGGGCTTGGGTTTTTCCTCCCTACATCGGTGAGGGATGGATCTGACGAGAATTGACCTTCCAGTGTTCAGACATGATCAGGAGACAGTCACCATGAAACGACGCACCAAAGGCTTCACACTCATCGAGTTGCTGGTCGTCATCAGCATCATCGCGTTGCTGATCGGCATCTTGCTCCCCGCGTTGGGTGAAGCAAAACGAAAAGCACGCCAGTTGATCGACGTGGCCAACCTCAGCACGCATGGCAAAGCGATCGCGATTTACTCATCCGCAAACAACGGCCGCATGCCAAACATCAGGCCTGGCAATGGTCTGAGCACTGGTGCGAGCACCGGTCCCCGCAATCTGCCCATGATCACTTGGGCCAATGCAACTGGCGGTGGCAACACGACTACCCCTGATCAAGGCTCGCCGCTTGCGTACAACGGCTGGGCGTTCGGGGCAGGCGGGCTCTCATACGATGATGTGTGGCGATTCCACAATCTTGCTTTTGGTGACTACATCGTTGACGAAACGGGATTGGGACTTCTCAATGATGTGTTCGCCTCTCCCGGCTCAACCACATCGGGAAACTGGGATGTCATCAGAACTGGCACCAGCCCTGACGCGCAGTTCGGCATCAACTTTATTGGGTTGAGTGCTGGCAACACCGGCGCCTGGTATACGGGCGGGCAATATGGCGCCACCGGCGAGACTGGGTCAGGCAGCAGTGACGAAATCATCACATGGGCTTTGCAGAGTGACTACAAATATACCTTTGCTGGCTTGTACGGTCAGAATACGCTCCTGATTGGTGGAGGCTCATCCCAAACTTTCTGGGATGCCGGAAACGACGGCTTCGGCGGAAGCACGAACCTCCCATGGTTGTCGGGTGGCTCATTCTGGAGATTCCGTGCCTATGTTCAGGTCAGCGCATTTGACCACCCCTCCGCCAAGGTTGCTTTCTGGGAGCACTGGGCGGTCAACTCACGTCGGGCAAGTATCTACTTCATGCCCTTTGCAAATATTGCAGTGGCCACCATCGACGGCAGCGCCAGGATCGTCAAGCCATTTGACGACATGCCTGATCTGCAACAGAACATCGATGCGTACAAGCGCGGACAAGGCTGGGGAACCCAGCAGAACTACCAGCCACAAAGTGGGCACGATACACAGGTGGCGAGCCAAAACCTCGGGCTTCCCGGTGGAAACCCCAAGCCCTACGCATGGTTCATTTATACGGATAAGGGCCCTCGTGGCCGCGACTTGTCCGGCGACAGCAGTAACTGAACAAGCAGCTTTTTCTAGTTGAAATCTTACGGGCGCAGTCTTCTCAGGCTGCGTCCGTTTTTCATCGCGGCGCATTGTGCCGACAGTCGCTAGAATGAACTCTCCATGATGGAGTGTTCTTCAGACTTGGAACCGACAGGAGTCAATACGTGGACAAATCCGCTAAAATTAAAGTGATTGTGGCAGTTGTAGTGCTTGCCATCGCTGGAGCATTGATCGTGTACAACATGTCTTCCGGCGGGCCGCCGCCTCCACCGCCAGGCACCACGACAGGGCCTTCAGGGATTCGTTGATTCCGGTTTCCTGAATAGATACGCTGAAGCCGATCGATGCTGAAGGGACAGTCCTCGACCAGTCCTCTCTGCGCAAGTTGATCACAAGTCATCGGTGTGAAGCGATGGTCCTGCGATCACTCTCCCTTCGAGTCCCCTCGCGCGAAGATGGATGCGACGTAGTTCAGCACGTCAGTCGCTGAGTTGTCGTTGTACCCGAAGTTCTTGATGAGTCGTTGTTTGACCACATCGATCTTCGCCTGTGTCTCATCGTCGACCACGCTGGAGACCAGGCTCTTGAGCTTGATCGTGTCGCGCTGGTCCTCGAACAGTTTGAGTTCAAGGGCTTTGTAGAGTCTCGCGTTGGTGTTGTACTCAAACTTCTTGCCGTCCAGCGCGAGGGCGCCGATGTAGTTCATGATCTCCTGCCGGAAGTCATCCTTTCGGCTGTCGGGGATCTCGATCTTCTCTTCAATCGAGCGCATCAGTCGTTCGTCAGGCTCCTCGTCCTTGCCCGTGTAGCGGTTGCGGACCTTCTCTTTTTGTGTGTAGGCCCGGACGTTCTCGATGTAGTTCTGGCACAGGTGCGCGATCGCCTCCTCGTCAGCACAGATCGCACGCTGGACCTCGCCCTTGATACGGTCCTCATACTCTTCGAGGACCATACTGAGCATCTCCATGCAGCGTTTGCGTTCATCCTTGCTGCTCATGAGCGAGTAGTGGTCGAGCCCACGTTCGAGCTCGTTGAGCACCATGAAGGGGTTGATCCCGCCCTCCTCGAGCGCCTGGGGGCTGACGAGCGTGTTTGAGACTTTGTCCTGAATGTATCGCGGGCTGACGCCGTCCATCCCTTCGCGCGACGCCTCCTCCATCAGCTCCTTGACGGAGTCTTCGGTGTAGCCCGTGATGGCTTTGCCGTTGTAGAGCTTCATCTTTTGGAGCAGCGTGAGGTCCGCCTTTTTCGGCTCGACCAGCCGCGTGAGAATCGCCCACATCGCGGCCACCTCCAGCGTGTGAGGCGCCACATGAATATCGCGCACCCGCTCAGGGCCGAAATCCTTCTGATAGATGCGGATCTCATCGTCGAGGCGAGTGTTGTAGGGGATGTCGATCTTGATGGTGCGGTCGCGGAACGCCTCCATCAGTTCGTTGGACTGCAGGCGTTTGAACTCAGGCTCATTGGTGTGCCCGATGATGAGCTCGTCGATGTGCGTCTGCGCAAACTTCTTGGGCTTGATCATGTGCTCCTGGCTGGCGCCAAGCAGATCGTAGAGAAATGCGACATCGAGCTTGAGCACTTCGATGAACTCACAGACGCCTCGGTTGGCGATATTCAGTTCGCCATCAAAGTTGAACGCGCGCGGGTCCGAGTCCGAGCCATACTGCGCGATCTTGCGGTAGTTGATGTCGCCGGTGAGTTCGGTGGAGTCCTGGTTTTTTTCATCCTTGGGCTGGAAGGTTCCGATGCCGATGCGGTCCTTTTCAGAAAGGATGATTCGGCGGACGCGCACATGCTGGATCGCCTGGCTCCAGTCGCCGTCGTAATGGCGCATCAAGTCGTCCATCACTTTTCGACAGAACGGGCACAGATCGCCCTCGACGCCGATTCGGCCCCGGTGGTAGACCGGGTCGTACCCTTCATTGACGGCAGCGAGAATGTCGTCCCGAGCTGCATTGGGGATCAATCGCAACGGCTCCTCATGCATCGGGCATGGAAACTCGCAGGTCGAATCGTTGGGCCCGCATCGCTCATCGAGCATCCACGAGAAGGAATACAAAGCGCCTTCCTCGCAGCGCGAGTAGACCTCGATGCCTTTCTTCAGCAATCTGGCGATGGTGGATTTGCTCGAACCGACCGGCCCGTGCAAAAGCAAGATGCGCTTGTCCGTGCCGTACCCTTCAGCAGCAGCGCGGAAAAAATCGACGAGCTGCATCATGGGGCGCTCAAGCCCGAAGATCGCGTCGGCGCCATGCTCGATCGGATCGCTGAAAAAGTGGTAGCGGATGTAATCCTTACGGAACACCTGGTATTTCTCCCACCCGTGCGAGAGGATCATGTCGTACACGCGCTGAAAAGCGTTGCGCGCCACCTGCGGGCGTTCCATCACGATGTCGAGATACTCATCGAACGTCCCCGTCCAGTGATGTTCCTTGAACTCCTTGCGATCGACCCGGCTGTTGATGATCGAATGCAGCCGATCGTGGTTGCTTGAGTTGTTGGTGTCGCGGGAGTTGGGTTCGGTGTTCATGGGACGCCGCCTTGCATCGAGTGGCTTCGCGTTTGAGGCCGGCGCACAAGCGCCGACGCCTCCATGCGTCGCCTGGAGAATCTTTCGCGCAAGGTCGGTCGTCACGATGAAGCGACGACGATGATCGCGGCTGGGCCCAGAGAAAGTCCACACTCGCAGATCGTTTCATCGGCCCAATGTGGACGGTCAATGCAACGTCCCAACAACTTATTCTACGCTCGTCCATGCCAGACGGTTCGCACCATCTGCAAGGCGCCAACGCTACACTTCCGGCCTATGAGTTTCGGACTTGCACGAGGAAAGACGCTAGATCCCGGGTCGGTCGGCAGGGTGGGGAGCGATTTTCCGCCTTTGCCCGACGATCCGGCATGTCTCGATGCTGCACGGCTCGACCCCAGAACGTGGTTCGACGACCCGGACCACCCATTCGAGCTTGAAATCGGCTCTGGCAAAGGGACGTTTCTCATTCAGGCAGCGGACGCCCGGCCCACCGTCAATTTCCTTGGAATCGAGTGGGCCCACGAGTTCTGGCTCTATGCAGCGGACCGCTGTCGGCGCCACGCGCTGGGCAATGTCAGGCTGCTTCACGCCGACGCGACGGAGTTTTTGCGTTGGCGGGCGCCTGATGCGTTCGTCGATGTGCTGCACCTGTACTTCAGCGATCCCTGGCCGAAAAAACGGCATCACAAACGGCGGGTCGTCACCGATCGTTTTCTCCAAGAGACTCATCGTGTGCTCAAGCCAGGCGGGCAACTCCGCATCGTCACCGATCACGATGACTATTGGCAGTGGATGGAAGAGCATTTCAATCGTGTGTGTCAGGGCAGCGCACCCGCGCCCCGCTTTGAGCGATTGGATGAAGCTGCTGCGAAAGATGTGATTCGCATCGCCCCGTCCGACAATGGAGATGATGATGGAGATGATGAGGGAAAGGCGCCCCTCGTCGGCACCAACTACGAACGCAAGTTCGCGCGCGAAGGGCGAAACTTCCACGCAGCGGTGC
>CAYMQF010000084.1:0-4293 GCA_964392425.1 uncultured Phycisphaeraceae bacterium | reverse complement strand
ACCAACTACGAACGCAAGTTCGCGCGCGAAGGGCGAAACTTCCACGCAGCGGTGCTGGTCAAGCGGGCCGACTGACGACCAGAATCGCGCGCGATTGAGTCACCGAATCACTGAGCAATCACAAACCGCTCGACCGCCTCTGCGATGGGGTCGTGGTCGCTGTCTGCGTTGAGGATGTGATCTGCAGCAGCGCGCGCTTCTCCCCACGCGTTGGCGACGGCCAATCCCATGCCGACCGCGCTGAGCATGCCCGCATCGTTTGGCCCATCTCCAACCGCACAGATTCGGCTCATGGGAACACTGAGCGAACCAGCTAGCAGCGTGAGCGTTTCAGCTTTGTCGATGTTGGGCGCCTGCACTTCCAGCCGATCCGGCCCCGTCGCCCGGCAACTGGCGTGCCCCTCCGTAACATAGTCATCCATCACCAACCGGCGCACGGTGGTCAGCGAGTCCGCCGACGCGAGCAGCACAAGTTTGCTCGGCGCAATATGCATGAACGACGTGATCGGCCCGATGTAGCCCGGCTCGCCTCGCGTATCGATGTCCTCCCGCAAAGCTTCATCATCGCGGTCGGTGTACCAGCGATCGAGATGTTCAATCACGACGAGTGTGTCAGGATCGACGGACCGCGCTGCAGCGATGACGCTTTGGGCAATGCTGCGATCGAGCGGCGCGTGGGCGACCGCCTGCTGCGTGGTCAGGTTCCACACCGCGGCGCCGTTGTAGTTGATCGCCACAGCGGGCCATGCCTGCTCCGACTGGGCGCGCGGGAACGGCTTGTCAAGATGGAGTTGCTCAGCGAGCGCCATAATCGCGCGAGGCGGCCGGGCTGTGGCGATGAGCACATAGACCCCGTGATCCAGCGCGAGTTGCACAGCTTCAGCGTTGCGAGGGGACACGACCCCTGCGGTGTTGAGCAGCGTGCCATCCACGTCAATCGCCAGAATGTCGAATGCAGTTTGAGACATGGTGTCAGATACAACTGGTGAACAGAACCGGGTGGGTCATCATGCTGCGTGTTCAGCCCTCTTGGATCGCGGCTTGTGCTGCAGCAAATCGCGCGATCGGCACACGGAAGGGTGAACAACTGACATAATCGAGCCCAACGGAATGGAAGAAGAAGACGCTTTCGGGATCGCCGCCGTGCTCGCCGCACACGCCGATTTTGAGTGTGGGGTTGGCGGGTTTGCCTTCATACACGGCGCCTTTGACGAGCCTGCCGACGCCTTCCGCGTCGATCGTCTGGAATGGATCGCGATCGAGGATTTCCTGCGTGAGATAGTCGGGCAGGAATGTATTGATGTCGTCTCGGCTGTAGCCAAACGTGAGCTGCGTCAGATCGTTGGTCCCGAACGAAAAGAAGTCAGCACAGCGGGCGATCTGCCCAGCGACCAGGCACGCGCGCGGGATTTCAATCATCGTCCCAATGGGGATATTGAGCTTTCGCCGTGACCCGCGCTCGGCGCGAACTTCCTTGATGGTCAGCTCGGTGATCTCGCGCAGCATCGTGAATTCTTTGACGATGCCGACGAGCGGGATCATGATCTCAGGCTTGGCGCGCACGCCTTTTTCAAGGCAGTCAAGTGTCGCTTCGACGATCGCGCGGACCTGCATTTTCAATATCTCGGGATAGGTGACCGCGAGCCGACACCCTCGATGCCCGAGCATCGGGTTCGCTTCATGCAGCGCAGCGACCCGTCGGCGAACATGCTCGACGGTGATGCCAAGCCGATGCGCAAGCTCTTGTTGGGATGGCTCATCCTGAGGCAAAAACTCGTGCAACGGCGGATCGAGCAGGCGGATCGTCACCGGCAGGTTGTCCATCGCAGCGAAAATCCCTGCAAAATCACTGCGCTGGTAGGGGAGAAGTTTATCCAGCGCGGTCTGCCGTTCTTCGAGCGTCTCAGCAAGGATCATCTCGCGCATCGTGTGAATGCGGTCCCCCTCGAAGAACATGTGTTCGGTTCGGCACAGACCGATGCCTTCAGCGCCAAACTCGCGCGCCCGCTGCGCGTCAGCCGGAGTGTCAGCGTTGGTGCGGACACCCAGCGTTCGGCGCTGGTCGGCCCATCGCATTACCTTGGCGAAATCCCCCGAAAGCTCAGGGTCCGTCGTGGCCACCGCGCCAGCCATAATCTCGCCCGTTGATCCATCCAGCGACAGCACATCCTCGCGCGTAAACGTGTTGCCCGCCAAGATGAGTTCGCCTGCATTCGCGTCGATCTGCACATCCCCAGCGCCCGCGACGCAACACTTGCCCCACCCCCGCGCGACGACCGCAGCGTGCGAAGTCATCCCGCCGGTGGACGTGAGGATGCCCACCGCGGAGTGCATGCCGTCGATGTCTTCGGGCGAAGTTTCTTTGCGTACAAGGATCACATGCTCGCCCGCTTCGGTCCTGCGGACCACTTCCTCAGCGGAAAACGCGGGCTTGCCGACCGCAACGCCCGGAGATGCGGGCAACCCTTTGCCCAGCACCGTCGCATTCTGCTTGGCTTTGTCGCCAAAGCGAGGCAGGAAAAACTGGATCAGATCGTTGGCGGGGATGCGCGTGATCGCAGCGTTGATGTCGATCCGTTTTTCTTTGACCATATCGCACGCGATCTTGACTGCAGCAAAGCCGGTGCGTTTGCCGGTGCGTGTTTGGAGCATGTAGAGGTCGCCTCGCTCGATGGTGAACTCGGTGTCCTGCATGTCGCCGTAATGGTCTTCGAGTGTTTTTTTCACACCGAGCAGTTGTTTATGAACCGCGCTGTTCCACCTGGGCATCTCCGAGATCGGGCGAGGTGTGCGGATCCCCGCGACGACATCCTCCCCTTGCGCGTTGATGAGAAACTCGCCGAAGAACTTGTTTTCGCCGGTTGAGGGATCGCGCGTGAACGCCACGCCGGTGCCGGAGTCATCGCCCATGTTGCCGAAGACCATCGTCTGCACGTTGACAGCAGTTCCCTTGAGCCCGGTGATGGTGTTGATCTGCCGATACCGAATCGCGCGCGGGATGTTCCAGCTCTGGAAGACTGCTTCGATCGCAAGACGCAGTTGTTCAAGCGGATCCTGCGGAAACGATTTGCCGACGTGCCCTTTGTAGACGAGTTGGTACGCCTCGCACAGTTCCTTCATGCCTTCGGTGGGAACATCGGTGTCGAGCGTCGCGTCGTAGCGCCGTTTGATCGTGTTGAACGCTTCTTCAAAGTGATGGTGGTCGACGCCCATCACCACACCGCCGTACATGTTGAGGAGTCTGCGGTAAGCGTCGTAAGCGAATCGTGGATTGCTGGTGTGCTCAGCAAGCCCTTCGACAGATTCATCGTTGAGCCCGAGGTTGAGAACGGTGTCCATCATGCCGGGCATCGACACCGCGGCGCCTGACCGGACAGACACAAGCAATGGGTCGCGCGAGTCACCGAACTTTCTTCCAGTCTCCCGCTCCAAGCGGGCGATATTCTTGGCTACAGCGTCCATGAGCCCAGCGGGGAGTTTGTTGCCCGACTCGTGGTACGCAGCACAGGCGGTCGTCGTGATGGTGAACCCGGGCGGGACGGGCAGGCCGATTCGGCTCATCTCCGCAAGATTGGCGCCTTTGCCGCCGAGGAGAGCTTTCTTTGATCCGTCGCCTTCCGTTTTGGTGCGACCAAAGCAGTACACCATCTTGGCTGGACGTTTCTCAGCTTTCGAGGCTGATCGGCGGACGGTCTTTTTCTTCCCAGCAGAAACGGACTTTTTCCGCGTTTTCTTGGTGGCGCTCTTGCCAGTGGAGGCGGCTCGCCGGACAGTTTTCTTCTTTGCGGTCTCTGTACGAATGCTTTTTCGGCGTGTTGTTGCCATGATGCAGGAGCACTCCTTGTCGAGTTGTTTTCCGCTCCCCCGATGACAGACGCATAATCTGAGAGGGGGGGGTAGTTTAGCGTGGCGCCGAGGGCTCGGCGAGCTTGCGGCATGAAAAAAGTTGAGCGGGGCGTGTCCCGACAAGTCCGTATCATCATCAGCAGTGAACAGCCACAACAACACCCCGCGAGCGGTTCGCCTTGATTGGAAGGCCACGATCAGCGATGTGATCGCAGCATGGCCCGGGCAGTTGCCGATTGCGGCGCTCGTCAGTGCAGCGACACACGAGCGATGGAGCCGATGGTCGATCTTCGGTGTGTCATCGGGAATCGTGACAGAGCTTGCCGAGTTGAATGCGGCGCTCGATCGAACACCGAACAAAAATGACCACCTGCTTGATCCTGATGAGCCTCCCTTTGCAAGCGGGTTGATCGGCTGGATCAACTACGACGCGGGATTCGAGTTTGA
>CAYMQF010000083.1:0-10031 GCA_964392425.1 uncultured Phycisphaeraceae bacterium | reverse complement strand
CAATCTCCGTTCTCATCGATGGCACGGACAACTTTGAAACGCGATTTCTTCTCAACGATCTTGCAGTCCAGCGGGGCGCGCCATTGGTGTACGCCGGCGTAGTGGGAACAACCGGGCTTATTACAACGGTGCTGCCTCCCACGACGGACGAGACGCCCGTCCCACTCTCCGCTGACCCCCTCTCCCCCCGGGAGAGGGCTGGGGAGAGGGGCTCCCCTTCTGACTCTTCATTCGACCACAACAAACCCAACTCTTGGCGCCCGACTGCGTGTCTGCGATGTCTCTTTGATAAGGCGCCCGCGGCAGGATCGGCGCCGACCTGCGACACCGCAGGTGTGCTCGGCCCTGCGGTCTCCATTATCGCGGGCTTCCAAACAGTCGAGGCAATGAAAATTTTGCTGGGCCGATTTGACGAAGTGAATCGCTCGCTGCTCGAAGTGAACGCGTGGACGGGTGCGGTGCGCCGGATCGACACATCGAACGCGCGCCAGCCTGACTGCGAATGTTGCGCGCTGAGACACTTTGACTATCTGGACGGCGCCCACGCTTCCCAAACGGTCTCATTGTGCGGCAAAAACGCGGTGCAGATTTCGCCCGCCTGCGAAACGAATATTGATCTTGACGCGCTGACAGTTCGGCTTACGCCTCATGGTCGATTCATTTCTAACGGCCTGCTCCTGCGCGGGCTCTTCACCGACGAGCGAGGCGAACAAGGCGACCCAATCGAGATGATGCTCTTTCCCACCGGCCGGGCGATCATCAAGGGCACCGCTGAGCCCGCCCGCGCCCGCAGCCTGTACGCCCGCTACCTCGGCGCGTGATGGAGAACGGACGTGCTACAGAGTCGCTAACATGTTCGGGTTGTGTTCGGGTCACGCCTCATCGCGTTGTTTGTCGATATGGACGCCTACTTCGCACAGGTGGAGCAGCGGATGAGGCCTGAACTGCGCGGCGTCCCAATCGGCATCGTCCCCATGATGGCGGACACAACCTGCTGCATCGCCGCCAGTTATGAAGCGAAACGGCAAGGCGTCAAGGGCGGCATGTCCGTCCGCAAGGCTCGCCAGTTGTGCCCGGAGATCAGGCTCGTCGTCTCCCGCCCTGAGCTGTACATCCGCGTCCACCACATGGTGATCGAGGCGGTGGACACCTGCATCCCGATCGGGCGGGTGATGTCGATTGACGAGATGGTCTGCCGACTCGCCTCCAACGAGCGTGAGCCTGACGTGGCAAGGCAAATCGCGCAGCGGGTCAGGCAGGCGGTCCTCAAGAAAACCGGGCTCACCTGCTCGGTCGGCGTCGCGCCCAATGAAACACTTGCCAAGGTCGCGTCGGCGATGGACAAACCCGACGGGCTCGTCGTGCTGCGTGCGGACGAACTGCCCGATCGGCTTTTCGAACTCGACCTCGACGATCTGCCAGGCGTTGGCCGAAAAATGCTCGCCCGGCTGCACGCCAAACAGGTGTTCACGATGGAGCAGTTGTGTTCGCTTTCCGAGGCGAAGCTCGTAGAAATCTGGCAAAGCATCGAAGGGCAGCGATGGTGGCGCCGGCTCCGGGGATATGAAGTTCCCGCGGTGAAGACACGCCGACGGTCGATCGGCCATCAGCGCATCCTCGCGCCCAAGCTTCGCACGACCGAGCGTGCGCGGTCCGTTTTGATTCATTTGATTTGCAAAGCGGCTGCGCGGATGAGGCGGGAAGGCTATTTCACTCAGCGGATGATGGTCGGCGTGCGCTGCGTCGATCACAGCCGATGGGGACACACGACGTTGCTTGCGCCGACGCAGGACACGATGACGTTGGTGCGCTCGTTCATCGCTGTCTGGCCCAGCACGCTGCCCGCCCGCCCGATCTTTGTTGATGTGACATTGCAGGAGCTGTTGCCCAGTGTGCGCGCCGCGGCTCCATTATTTACAGGTGAACGCCAGGCTCTCGAACTGTGGAAGACGATTGACCGGATCAATACCAAGCATGGCAAGCAGGCGGTGCATCTCGCTTCGATGCAGGATTCGCTGAACGCCGTGCCGATGCGTATTCCGTTCAGCACGGTTCCCGATCTTGATCTGCCAGCCTAGAACGCTCGATGAGGCGCCCGCTCACCGTGCGATGGAATCAGAATGAGACAAAGCCGTTGAGGCAGCCCCCACGAAGGGAGTCCTTTTCAGTGTTATTTGATCCAATTAGGCGATTTATCTTTGTTTCAGCACCGATCTCTGATACATTTAGCTTGGATTCTGTTCGTGGCGTGTGCAAGCACTAGGCTGCGATTGCAGGCATGGTTCGGCCCGGCCTTGCCGTGACGCCGGGTTGTCATTTGCCGATGACGGAGTTTGTCATCGGTTTCGTCTTCGAGGGGTCGGACACATTTTCAGGAGAAGAGAGTTTATGCGAAGGTATCTGCAGATCGGTTTGGCTTCCGTTGTGATGGCGACACTCTTTCTTGGCGCGGCTCAGGCGGGACCTCTCACTCCGCCCGCGGGGCCGGTGGCCGGGACGGGGCCGACGCAGATTTTTGCACTGCCGTTCACGATCAGTACGCCCGGCTCGTACATCGTGGCCCGCGACCTGACCGGTGTGGCGGCACAGCACGGGATCACCATCAGCGCGAGCGGAGTCACGCTGGACTTGGGCGGCTTCACACTCAACGGCGTGACGGGGTCGCTGAACGGAATCCACATGACGAATTTCCGCGAGAACGTCGTGATTCGCAATGGCACGGTCAGCCGCTGGGGCGGTGACGGCATCCAAAGCCGAATCGACGTAGGCCGGATCGAGCGGATCAATGCCTCGAGGAACAGCGGCTGGGGAATCAACAACAACAGCGGCACGTTCTCAAGCCACATCGTCTCTTGCGATGTCTTCGCCAACGGCTCGGTCACCTCCGGTGGCGGCATTCTGACGAGCTCGAACAGCAGCGTCGCTAACTGCATCGTCTACAGCAACACCGGCATCGGCATCTCGATCGGCTCCACCAGCAGAGTTTCTGGTTGCGTGGTCAGCAACAACACCGGTGTGGGAATATCCGGGGCGCTGAACGTCACCATCGAGAACACCACAAGCACGAGCAATAGAGGGCCCGGCATTCTTCTCGGCGCTGGCGCAGTGGTCCGCGGCTGCGTCGCCTCGAGCAATCTTGTTCCTCTCCCGATTCAAGCGCCACCCGCACCGAAACCGGGCTTCGCAGATCACTCCCTGAATTCCATGAACCCGGTCGTCACTGAAGAACGCATCGGCAATGACATCCCAAGGCGGGCGAATCTCGATGCAGGAACCGAGGGTGTCTTGACGGGCTCAGATGGCTTCCGACTCGGCGTCGGCAGCACCATCGTGGACTGCTCGGCTACGGGCAACGCCGATGACGGCATCGCCGTCGGGGTTGGCTCCACCGTCACCAACTGTTCGGCCAATAACAACCTCGGCAACGGAATCATCGCTGACGATGACTCAACCGTCCAGAACTGCACCAGCCGGGGCAACGCCGGCGACGGCATCGTGATGGATTTCAATGGGCATGTTCGCAACTGCACCGTCAACCTCAACACCGGGGACGGGATCACTGCGCTCAATAATGTGACCATCTTCGGCAACACCGTCAGCACAAACACCGGCGTTGGCATCGTGGTCAACGGCGTCGGCTGCCGGGTGGACAGCAATCACGTCTCGAACAACATCGTAAAAGGCATCCGGATAAACGCTGGCTTCGCCGTCATTGTGCGCAACCATCTCCAAGCAAACGGCCTCGACTTTTTTGGCGGCGCCTCCTTCTCGACCAGCATGGTCGGCCCGACCAATAACCTGACCAACCCCTGGGCCAACTTCATCCCTTGAATCGCGCTCCCGTGCACAACACTCTTTCTATTACGAGAAAACACACAATGAAGACATCGAAACTCATCTTGATAGCGAGCGCAGCGCTAGCGACACTCTTTCTCAGCGCTGCACAGGCGGGGCCGCTCGCGCCTCCTGCGGGGCCGGTCGCGAGCACGGGCAAGATACAAATCCCATCATTGCCCTTCACGATCACTCAGCCCGGATCGTACATCCTGACGAGCAACCTGACGGGGATCGCGGGCCAGAGTGGGATCACCATCAACGCGAGCAATGTGACGATCGACCTCAACGGTTTTTCACTCCTCGGCGTGCCCGGCTCAGTGGACGGAATCAGGCCGGGGAACAACCACAGGAACCTGACAGTCATCAACGGCGTCATCGCTGACTGGGGAGGCAACGGCGTTGCCACGTTCGCGCCGGGTGTTATTGGGCCACTCTTCATCCAGACTTCGAGGTTTGACGGCCTGATCGTCACCGGCAACGGGAGTATCGGCATTTCTGCCGGTGTTAGCAGCGTGGTCATCAACTGCATTGCCCGTGACAACGTCGGCACAGGCATCATTCTGACCAATTCAAGCGGTGTGGCCGAAAACTGTGTTGCGATGAACAACGGTAGTGACGGCATCGCCCTCGCCGATGGCGGTGTGGTCCGCGGCTGCTCGGCTCTCAGCAACGCCGAGTCAGGCATCAATGTTCTCAACGGCCAGAGCACGATCGTCAACTGCACCGCTGATCGCAATAAAAAATTCGGGATAAAGAGCAGCGGTAGATCAATAATTCGAAACTGCACCGCCACGAACAATGACTTAGGCGGCATCCAGGTGAATTCGCAGTGCTACGTCGTCGGAAACAATTCCGCCGTCAACGGAACATTTGGTTTACCCGCCCCAGGCATCTCCATAATCGGGCTTGAAAATCGGATCGAAGACAACAACATGACAGGCAATATCGGCATCGGCATCCAGGCGACTGGCCCTGGCAATTTGATCATCCGAAACAGCGCAAGAGGCAATACGATTGGTAATTACAGCATCATCGCTGGCAACTCGGTCGGCCCGATCGTCAATGTGGCTGGCGTCGGCGATATTTCCGCAACACCCAACGCCAACCATCCGTGGGCAAACTTCTCATACTGAACATTGACTGCAAGAAGGAGCAACACATGAATCTCATCAAACACACACTCTGGGCCGCCGCCATCGTCCCAGCAATCGCAGCGAGCCAACCCGTCTTCGCACAGTCCAACGTCAGCCCCACGAACAAACACGCTTGGGGTGAAAACATCGGCTGGACGAATTGGCGCGACGCCAATGCGACGGCGCAAGGGGCGGTCATCGGCGCGACCTTCCTCTCAGGCTACGTCTGGGGTGAAAACGTCGGCTGGATCAACCTCGGCGACGGCGCCCCGACCAACGGCGTCAACTACGCCAACACGGACGGCGCCGACTCCGGCGTCAACGTGCTCGCCAACGGTGATCTGGACGGCTTGGCATGGGGAGAGAACATCGGCTGGGTGAACTTCGGCACGACTCCCTTTGTCGCAGCCGAAGGCGCCCGCATATTTGGCGGCCGACTGCTCGGCTACGCGTGGGGCGAGAACGTCGGATGGATCAACCTTGACACCCCAACAGCAGGACAGTTTGTCGGGCTCAACTGCGCTGCGGACCTCAACAACGACGGCTTCGTCAATGCTTCCGATCTCGCGACACTGCTCGGGCTGTGGGGATCGAGCAACTGGCTCGCCGACCTCAATGGTGACGGCGTGGTCAACGCCGCCGACCTGGCTGTCATGCTCGGCAACTGGGGAGTGTGCCCGTAAGCACATCGCGTTCAAATCGCAGTGACGCCATAAAATCGTTGGGTGTTGCGGTTGATCTGCGCGTGGAATGAATCCCACTCTTCGCCTCTCAAGTTGGCGAGGAACCGTGCTGTGTCGATCGAATATCTCGGCTCATTGGGACGCACCTTCCGATACGGCTCAGGCGTGAGAAACGGCGAATCCGTCTCGACCATGATTCGATCGTTCGGCACGAGCAACGCTGCCTCTCGCACTTCCGGCGCGTTGGCGAACGTGACGACTCCAGTGAATGAAATCCACGCGCCGAACTCAAGAACCTGCTGCGCGTCACTCGGCCCACCCGTAAAACAGTGGAACACGAACCGGTCCGCAGCAATCGAAGATTCTTTCAAAATCGGGAGCAGATCGCTGAACGCATCCCTGCAGTGAATCACGACGGGCAGATCGATCGCGCCTTCGCCAGTCATGCAGGTCTCGATAAAGGCGAGTTCGTCGGCGAGTGTCTGCCGTTGGATGCTCGCCTTGGGCTGGTCGTAATGGTTGTCGAGCCCAAGCTCCCCCCACGCGACACAGTTGGGGTCGGACGCTGCTACCCGAAGGTTCTCCCACTCGTGAGGCCCTTTGTCCGCATAAAGAGGATGGACCCCCGCGGTGCACCAGACGTTGTCGTATCGCCGGGCGATCTCGAGAGCCTTGAGGCAATCGCTCGTCGTGGTGGAGACGGTGATGGCGCCGGTGACTCCCGCTGATCGGGCGTCAGCGAGAACCTGATCGATCCGGCCTGCGTATTGAGGGAAAGTCAGGTGGCAATGTGTGTCGATCATAGGGGCACAGCCTACGCTGTCAGGATGGGCGCCGCAGCGCTGCGCCAGAGATACCGGTACAAAGGGTCGCCATGAAAAGACACTCGAACTTGCGTCAATCGTTCCTCCATCAACTCCCCCTGTTGCTCGGGCTGTTGATCACTCTGTCCATCTCCTCCGCTGCGCGCGCAGACGGCGGGTTGATCGATCAGTGGTACATCATCCGGATGGCTGATCAGCGGGCGGGATGGATGCACTTCCGCGAGGAGCGAATGGGGCGGGCCATCGTCACGACGACCAAGGTTCATATTGAAGTCGCGCGAGGCGCCGCCAAGATCAACATCGAGATGGAAAGCTCGTTCATCGAACAAGAGCAAGACGGCAAGCCTTACAAGATGGAGAGCATCCAGACGTTGGGAACCAAACCGATCAAGCGGACTTTCGAGTTCAAGGATGACCACATCTCTCTCGTCGTCGATCAAAATGGTCAGAGCACACGATCGAAGCTGGACCTGCCGACCGGCGATTGGCTCGCCCCCGCCGCGGCGCGCCGGTACGTCCTGAGCCAGATGAAGTCAGGCGCCAAGGAGTTTTCGTACTCCATGATGGACCCGATGAACGGTCCCACGCCGATCAAAGTCAACACCACCGTGGTCGGTCCAGCAACCATCGAGCTCATCGGAAAAACGGTGCCAGCAATGCAGTGGAGCACCACGCAAGATGTGTCGCCCAACGTGGTCACGACCGAATACGTCTCGGAGAACGGCGTCCCGCTTCGCACGGAGCTTTCGCTTGGCGCCATCACGCTGACTGTTCTGGCGAGTGAAAAAGAGTTGGCGTTAGCGGAGATCGAACCGGGTGAGATTATGGTCAGCACGTTGGTCAAGCCGAGCCGATCGATTTCCAATCCTCGCCGATCGCGCACCGGGGTCTATCTGCTCAGTGTCGATGAAGGAACCATCGGCGATCTGCCCAACACCGGCTCCCAGCGCGTCGAGCGCGTCGATGACCAGCATGTGCGCGTCCACATCAACGCCACCCGATTCACCCCCGCTGATCCCGGCGACCTCACCGACAGCCAATATCGCACCGGCCCAGCACTGGTTGACTGGCGCGACAAGCGAGTGATGGCGCTCGCCAAAAATGCGCTGGGCAAGGTGTACGCCGACACGCCTCGCCCGGTGATGGCTGAAGCGATGCGCCGCTATGTGCACAACTACATCACTGATAAGAGTCTCGATGTCGGGCTTGCGTCCGCTTCGGAAGTGTGCGTCACCAAGGAGGGCGACTGCACCGAACACGCGGTGCTGCTTGCTGCAATGCTGCGCGCGATGGGGATTCCCAGCCGGGTCGCCAGCGGGTTGATCTACGCGGAGCAGTTCGCGGGGCGGTCGCGCATCTTCGGCTATCACATGTGGACGCAGGCGCTGCTCGCCGACGCTCAAGGAACCTACCGCTGGGTCGATCTCGACGCGACGCTCGACGGCGGCACGCCCTACGACGCAACACACATCACACTCAACGTCTCCAGCCTCAACGACAACGACATGATCAACTCGATGGCCGGCTTCGCACCGTTGATCGGCCGACTGAACATCGAAGTCCAAACGCCTGACCCGAATAAAGCGAGAAGAAAGCAGTGACCCACCCCGGCGATGAGCCGATGTCTGCACCGTTGCCGTCCCTGCCGAGGCGCGATCCTATCGGCCACAAAGGAACGTTCGGCGTCGTCATCGTCATTGGCGGACAAGCCGGCCCAACGCCGATGGTCGGTTCGCCTGCACTGAGCGCGATCGCCGCCCTTCGATCTGGTGCGGGATTAGCAAAGCTTGCAATGCCCGACCCCGTCGTGCTCGTCGGCCTCACTGTCGCGCCCTCAGCGACAGGCGTTTCCATTCCCGTCGATGACGCTGACGAGATCATCTCCCACGAAGCGGTCGAACTGCTCGATTCGCTGCTGACCAACTGCGACTGCCTGGCCATCGGCCCAGGGCTGGGCACGAGCGCGGGCGCCATGGCGCTGACACTGCGCGCCATCGGACAAACCACTGTCCCGGTGGTGGTGGACGCTGACGCTTTGAACAATCTCGCTGCGACTCCCCAACTGCAGCTCGATTTTCACGCGCGGGCCATCCTCACCCCCCACCCCGGCGAGTTTGCACGTCTTGCAAAATCGCTTGGAATCGCTGTAGACATCGCCGATGCGTCCAAGCGCGAAACAGGCGCCGAGCAACTCGCACAGCGCTTGGGTTGTGTCGTGGTGCTCAAGGGCGCTGCGACGGTGGTCAGCGATGGGCAGCGCACCTGGGTCAACGACACGGCTGATTCCGCACTCGCCACCGCAGGCACGGGCGATGTTCTCACGGGAGTCATCGCGGGGTTCGTCGCGCAATTTGCCAGTTCAACTGGAGCATCAAACATCAAAGGCAGTCAATCGCTTGATCTTTTTGACTGCGCCCGCCTGGGCGTTCGCGTTCATGCACTCGCTGCAGCAGTGTGGCGCAACCAATCAGGAGCTGGCGCCGGTCTGCTTGCCAGCGAGCTTGCCGATTGCCTGCCGGGCGCGATCGAGCCCCTCCGAACAGGCGCCTGACGCGCATCGCCGATACCCTCACCACATCGACGAGCAGTCCTGCGAACTCGCCTCCTCACCGATTGATCTCGATCGGCTCATCCTGATCGTGGTCGGCGCCCATCTGCGCGCCGAGTCCGGCGATCGCCCGCTCGCCTACCGACTGCGCGATGTGATGCTCAGTTGGTGCGAAAACCACAGCGACCACGAGGCGCCATTCGACGTGCTCGTCTGTTCGGATGTGTGGTGCATGAACAACGACGATCTGCTTCGGCTGCCGACCGTCAGCATCGGCGGGCCGGGCGTCAATGCGTTGACTGCGAATCTTGCGGACAAAACGCCTTCGGCTTTTGTCATCGAAAACGAATTGATCGTTCAGGTTGATTTGGATTTTTATGATCTTCGTGCTGCGGTGTGGGGCATGAGCCACTCTTCGACTATCCGCGCGGTCGAAGCGTTCATCGAAAAATATCTTGATCTGTATCTGACTGAAGTGTCGCGCGTGATTGAGCAGAATCGGCCATAGAGTTGATCACCTGCTATTTTCCCACACAAAAACTTGCAAAGACCCGGCCGATCACGTCATCGGGAGTGACGGCGCCGGTGATCGATCCCAGCGCATCAAGCGCCTGACGCAACTCCAGCGCGATCAGTTCGACTTCTTGGATCGGCGAATCGATGGACTGCGCGCGGGCGCGCGTGTGGGCGCGCATGAGTGAGTCGTTCGCCCACTGCATGGCTTGGGCATGACGAGGCGCGATGAGCTTGTCGCCAGGAGTTGACGCGGAGCAGGCGTCCGCGATCGCGCGCATCAGCGCTGCAATATTCCAACCATCGAGCGCGCACACCGCGATGGAAGAATCGCTGTGGTGTTCGCCGGGCAGATCCGCCTTGGTGCGGATTCGCAAAGTTGGCTTGTTGGCGCCCGCGCGCATCGGCATATCAAACCGTCCTGCTGGATCGCACAAGACCAACACATCAGCTCGGTCGATCTCATCGAGCGCGCGTTGCTGGGCCAAAGAAT
>CAYMQF010000082.1:4057-10060 GCA_964392425.1 uncultured Phycisphaeraceae bacterium | reverse complement strand
ACGAGGATGGGTTTGTTTTTCGGGCCGACCCATCCCCACGCGGGGATGCGGAGGATTCCTTTGGAGTCCACTCGAAACGACCACACGCCTGCTGCTGTTTGGATTCTGTTCTTGTGTGACGCGAGTAGTTCATTCAGTTGATCGGCGGCTTCCCGCGCGCTGACCCCCGTACGAAGTTCAGCGAAAAAAGTCGCGGCGCCTGGGATCGGCGTGATCGGTGTCGGCACATCGGAGATCACGAGCCATGGCTCAAAGCGGGAGAGAAAGAAATCAAGGTTTTCCTGATTGTCTATCTTCCAGTTGAGAAGTTTGACACGCTTTTTCCGCAAGTTTTTCGTCGAGCCAACCGCGGGCACCAGTTCGAGCGCGGTTTGCACCCACTGATCCCAGTCGACGCGCATCGCAATAATGTACGACCCGGGAGGGGGTGGCATTGACAAGGCGCCCGCCGGCCAGCGCGATTCACTGAGCGCGTGTCCATGGACAACGCCGGGCCGATCGGACCGCGCTGACCAAGTGAAATCCATCGCGATCATCGGCGCATGATCGGCATTGGCAGGCGGGTCGATCCATCGGCCGTGCATCATGACGCCTCGCGCGTTGCTCAGGCTGAGCGTTTCGAGGAGTCTGCGGACTCGCCCCTGCATGAACGCTTCGGGGAACCCATGTCTGATGCCGTCGAGACCCATGTATGCCTGGAAAAAAATGTCGCCTTCCGGTCGGCTGTCATCGACGTATTTTTGATGGGCTGCCCACGGGGGAGGGTCGGCGTCAGGTTTTTGGGCTGCGAACCATCGATCGAGCGCGCCCGTTCCAAGGCCGATGACAAAAGTTTTATCAGTGGACGCCCACGAGATTTCTCGCCAAGGCGCCCAGTCGGCTCTGCGAAAGGCAGCGCCTTGCACACCGTCGGGCAAATTGAGCGTGCGCTGGGAGCCGGGATTTTGTTCGTCGTTGTTGTCGCCGATGAGGATCGCGCGGAGAGTTCGCAAGATGGAAGCGTGGTCGGCGCCAGTTTCCAGTTCGAGCGTCATGCGCAGAAGTTCAGGCTTCATCCCCGTCCCCGATGGGGGGCGAGTCCCTTTCAAGTCGAGCAGGCAGAGTGTGTGGATTCGGCTGCCAACTTCGCTTGCTGCGAGCAAACCCTCGAGGGCGCCCGCCGCTCGGGGATCGACGATCACACCACTTGCCACCGCAGCGCGAAGCCCCGCGATGACAAAATCCCGCTGGGCGCGCAACCCTGCATCGGCCTGGCTTGCTTGGAAGCGGGTTGGGTCCAGCCGCCACCATGCGACGGCGTTGGGGGGGATTCTCGATGTGCCAGATTGTCCCATCGCGGGCGATGCCATGAGAAAGACGCACATACATCCGACTGTCCAGAGAAAGAAACGAAGTCGCACAGTCGCACTCCTGACGTGAAAGTATCCGAGGAAACCGCCGGTGAGGCCGACGCCCACCTGCCCTGCGGCTGATGAGTTCATGGGTTTTACCATGAAGCGGTGTCGCCGCTGCTGGTGATGGGGCGTACAGTGCCGGTAATGTCCGGTGATCCACGTCGAATCCTGCTGATCCGCCCGAGCGCTTTGGGCGATGTTTGCCGAACTGTGCCGGTGCTGGTGTCGCTGCGCAGGCGGTTTGAGCAGGCGGAGATCGACTGGATGGTGCGCGATGTCTTCACTGATGCGGTGGCTGGTCATCCTGATCTGACTCGGGTGGTGCCGTTTGCTCGCGATGGTCTGGCGCGATGGTGGACGCCGGGCGGCGCGATGAAGCTGGGGCGATGGTTTCGGTCGCTGCGGGCGTCTCGATATGACGTGGTGATTGATTGCCAGGGGCTGGCGCGGAGCGGCGTCTTCACGTTTGTCACCGGGGCGCCAACACGCATCGGCTGGAGGCAGGCAAGCGAAGGCGCGTGGCTCGCGTACACCAAGAAGGTGACTGCTGATGAAACAAAGCATGTGGTGGATCGCGCGCTGGCGCTGGTCGAGACGATAGGCGTTGATCCTGTGCGCGAGGCGAAACTCTACACGCCTGTGGGGACGGCTTTTCCTGATGATCGGTTGACAGCGGGCGATTACGCGGTTGTCGCGCCGACGAGCGCGTGGCCGGGCAAGTGCTGGCCTGCTGAGCGGTATGCTGAACTTGCGCAGCGGTTGCTCGATGAATCTCTTGTTGAACGGGTCGCTGTGGTTGGAGCGAAGCGTGAGCGGGAGCAGGTGTCTGCAGTGCTGGAACTGTGCCAGAGGAATAATCGTGTCGTTGATCTGGTTGGTAATACAAGCGTGGCGCAGTTGATGAAAGTGATCGAACATGCAGCGGTGGTGGTCGCCAATGATTCCGCAGCGATGCACATGGCGGTTGGTTACGATCGGCCGTTGGTGGCGCTGCTCGGTCCGACGGATGCGGACCTTGCTGGGCCGTACCATCGGCGGCAGAGCGTGGTGCAAGTTGTTGAGCCGGGCGATCGATTGTCGCATCGTGCGTGCAAGGATGAAGCAATGGGATCAGCGATGATGGAGCGGATCACAGTTGATAATGCAATGGGAGCAGCTCGGCGCGAAATGAACACGATGAAAAGCACAATGGGTAGCTCCGGCAATGTCTCAGGCACGAAGACAGCATCGGAGTCGATCGCGCCATGACTATCCATCGGGCGGAAAATACTGATGAAATAGTTGGCGCCAACCGCTGGCTGGCGCTGGCGAGTCAATCGCCTCGTCGCCTCGAACTGTTGAGGCAGGCGGGTTTCGATCCCGTGGTGATCGAGCCTGGCGTTGATGATTCGGAGCTGTCACTGCACGAACACGACCCGGCGGAACTCGCGATGGCGCTGGCGTATTTCAAAGCAGCAGCGGGTGAAGAATGCGGAGCGGGCAAGGGCAGGGTCACGGTTGGCGCCGACACGTTTGTCATGAAAGCAGGCGTCATCATGGGGAAACCCATAGATGAAGCCGACGCAGCGCGCATGCTCGACGCACTTAGCGATTGCGACCACGAAGTCATCACCGGCGTGGCGATCGTTGACGCGCGCAGCTCTTCGCATGATCTCAACGAACGATTGATGTTTGCCGACACGGCGCGCGTCTCGGTCGGCGCCCTGTCAACTCAGCAGCGGCGCGAATATCTCCAATCGGGGTTGTGGCGGGGCAAAGCGGGCGCGTACAACCTGGTTGAGCGCCTCGACGCTGGCTGGCCGATTGAATATGAAGGCGATCCGACGACGATCATGGGTCTGCCGATGCGACGACTCACGCCGATTTTGCTGCGACTCCAACATTCGGATCGACCGGTCACGCAGGAGCACGCGACATGATCGCGGTGATCCATCTTCCCGTCTGGATTACGCTGCCCTTTGCAGCGATCGCGATGGTGTCTGTCGCAGTACATCTATTGATCGTCGAACGTCGGCAGAGCAATCCCGTTCGCCGGCGCATCCGAATGGTCAATGGCTGGCTCATGCTAATCTCCATCCCGCTCATCGCTGCGGGCATTTCGTACATCAATCCCGATGTTCGTCCGCGCATGTTTGTGATTGTCTGGCTCATGGTGATCGTGTTGGTTTCGATTTCGCTTTTGCTTGCAGCAGTGGACATCGCCAACACGATGGTCGCAGCACGGCGGGGAGTCCTGCAACTTCGCTCGATGAAAAAAGAACTTGAGCGGCATCTCCCGGCGGAGCGAAACGCCGTCCCGGGGACCGATTGTGAGGACTGACCGGGGGCCACTGCCCGGCGTGATTGGACGGCCGATGTCGGTTTTCTACAGCATGGGTGTGCGCTTCATCAACGCGCAACACGATGCAGGGCGCCGAGTCCATACGCCAGCGATCCCCGTCATCAGTGTGGGCAATCTGAGTGTGGGAGGCGTGGGAAAAACGCCGGTGGTCCAGCATCTTGCCCGGCTGTTGCAACGGCATGGGCATCGGCCGGCGATCGTATTGCGCGGCTACAAAGCCCGGCGAGGTGAACCGTCTGACGAACAGGCAGAACACATTGCCGCGGCGCCGGGCGTGCAGGTGGTCGCGAATCCCGATCGAGTCGAAGCGGTCAAAGAACTTGCAGCAAGCGACGATCGGCCAAGCTGTGTGATTCTTGACGATGGGTTTCAACATCGCAGGCTGGGGCGCACGCTCGATCTTGTGTTGATCAACGCGCAGCGAAGCCCGTGGCGCGATCGACTTCTCCCCGCGGGGTGGCTGCGCGAGCCGGTGTCATCGCTTCGGCGAGCTGACGAGGTGATTATCACTCATGCGGATCGAGTCACGCCGGATGAGTTGGATGAGTTGATCGGGCGCGTTCACAACGAGCGAGGCGCCGACCCGATCTCGTGTGTTGCCCACCAATGGTCCGGTGTCAACGTGCGGATTGGCGCGGGAGGAAACGCAGCGCATGAATCGACCGACTGGCTTACCGGTCGGCGGGTGGTGGTGATGTGCGCGATCGGCGAGCCGACGCAGTTCCTCTCGATGGTGGAGCGGGCGGGCGCCGAGATCGCTGGAAAACTTATATTGTCTGACCATGCAAGGTTTGATTCGAGGCGTGTCGAGCAGTTGGTGAATATGTTGGACTCAGCTTCGGACGGCGCCGTCCTTTGCACGGGCAAGGATTGGGCGAAACTTTCTCGATCGCTCCCCGCGGGCTTCACCGGTTCGATCGCCTATCCTGTGGTGTCGATTGAGGCGGTCCGGGGAGGCGCTGCATTGGAGCGGCGAGTGCTCGCAGCGGCTGGCCGAATGATTGTTTCACAAGGAGCAGGTCGGGCGTCCGTCACGCAGGGAAGTCAGGAAAGGAAGTAGTCAACGCGAACTATGTCTGAGTTGCTCAATCATCTTGCTCAGTGGCGCCCGTTCACCGCGGTCGTGGTCGGCGACTTCATGCTCGACGAATTGGTGTATGGAGATGCGCAACGGCTCAGCCCTGATGCGCCGGTTCCCGTGTTGAGTGTTGAGCGAACGGAGCGCTCGCCGGGCGGCGCCGCCAATGTGTGCCTTGATCTGTTGGCGCTGAAAGGAACGGTGACCGCGATCGGTGTGGTCGGCGGTGACGCTGCAGGAGCGCTGCTGCGCGACGATCTTGCTGAGGCTGGCGTTGATCCTGCGGGGTTGGTGAGCGATGACTCCCGTCCGACGACGGTCAAGCGAAGTCTAATCGGTCTGGCGCAGCATCGGCACCCGCAGAAGATGTTTCGACTCGATATTGAATGCTCCGACGAACTGAACGGAACAATACAAGGCGAGCTATTGGCGAAGTTGGATGCCGCTTTGCCCGGCGCCGACGTTGTCTGCATCGAAGATTATGGCAAGGGGGTCTGCACGCCTGCTCTGTGCCAGGAGGTCATCGCACGGTGCAAGCGAGCTGGCGTTGCGGTGCTTGTCGATCCAGCAAGGCTGGAGGAATATTCGCGGTATGCAGGCGCATCGTGCGTGACTCCCAACCGGACGGAGGCGCTGCAAGCGGCGGGTTCGCTGGGGCTCGCTGAGGATGTGGAGATGCCGGCGCTTGCGGATGCAATGCGAAGTCAGCTTGATCTGGACGCGGTGGCGCTGACGCTTGATCGGCACGGCGCCGTCTTGTCGCAGCGGGACAGTGAAACGGTGTGTGTGCCGACTGTTGCGCGCGAGGTGTACGACGTGACGGGCGCGGGGGATATGGTGCTGGCGGCGCTTGCTGGAGCGCGGGCCAACGGTGTCAACTGGGGCGATGCAGTCCGCTTTGCCAACGCTGCAGCGGGGCTGGAAGTCGAAGTCTTTGGCGTGGAGCCGATTCCATTTGAGAAGATCCATCACTCGATATTGCTCACAGAAGGAAAGCTGCGCGGCAAGCGGCGAACGCTTGATGAACTCTTGATCGAAGTCGCGGCGCATCGGCGCGAAGGGCGGACGGTTGTCTTCACCAATGGCTGTTTCGATCTGATACATGCGGGCCATATTGCCCTCTTGAGGGAAGCCGCCCGGCGGGGTGATATTCTGATTGTTGGAGTCAACAGCGATGAATCGGTTCGTCG
>CAYMQF010000082.1:2893-3957 GCA_964392425.1 uncultured Phycisphaeraceae bacterium | reverse complement strand
CCTGAAAGGTCGAAGCTCCTCATCCACCATCGAGCGTTTGCGCACACAATGAACCACCTGGCGATTCTCCATCAGCGATATCTCGACGCGATTCTTGCGGGCGAAAAGACGGTGGAGTCGCGTCTGTCGAAGAATCGGTGCGCGCCGTATGAGCGTGTTGAGCCGGGCGATTTGATCTATTTCAAGCAGTCGAGCGGGCCGGTGCGCGCCGCTGCGACGGTTGCATCGGTGGAGTATCACGAGGACTTGACGCCTGCTGCGGTGGGTCGGCTGGAGAAGGCGCACAATGGTTCGGTGCGGGGCGAGCGAGAGTATTGGCGGCTCAAGCGCGAGGCGCGATATGCGACGTTGATCTGGCTCGACGATGTGCATGAGATTGATGATTGGGCACAGACGCCGACCATGAACGGGCGAGGTTGGTTGTGTTTGGAGGCGAAGCATGCGCCGCCTTGCAGACGCCGGGGAGCGCGGTGATCCATCGTGAACGATCTCAATAGTTTGCCGTTGCCTGATCTGTTTGCTGAACTGATGCGCGATGGCGTGACGCGCCGGCTGTTGCGATTGGCCCACGAAGAAGACCTTGGGGCTGCGGGGCGGGACATCACTTCTGAGATGGTGATTGGAGAAGACGCGGTCGACGCCGGACGGTTTGTATGTCGAGGCGAAGGCGTGGTCGCAGGTGTCGCAGCGCTGCCAATGGTTTGCAATGAATTTGCGCCGGATTGTGCGATTACAGCTTGTATTGAAGATGGAACGGCTGCGCAGGCGGGAACGACGATCGCTCAGATTGATGGGCCGACTAGGCAGATACTTGCGCTCGAACGAACGGCGCTCAATGTGCTGAGTCGGCTGTCGGGGATCGCGACAGTGACGGCGGAGTACGTCAGGATTGCAACAGAAAAGGCGCCGACCGGCTGCCCGCGAATCTGTGACACACGCAAGACGACACCTGGCATGCGCGCTTTGGAGAAGTACGCGGTTCGCTGTGGCGGCGGCTGGCTCCATCGCAGTGGGCTCTTCGATGCGATGCTCATCAAGGACAACCATCTTGAACACATGGGCGC
>CAYMQF010000082.1:0-2793 GCA_964392425.1 uncultured Phycisphaeraceae bacterium | reverse complement strand
AAACGGTTGGCGCGATCGCGGCGACAGGGGTGGACCGGATCAGTGTTGGGGCGATGACGCACTCGGCGCCGGCTCTTGACATCGGGCTGGATTTACGCTGATTTTTCAGGGGTATTTGCGCTCACTTCGCTCAAGAGCGGCTTGAAGAGATCGCGCTCGAAGATGAAGCCGACGGGTGAGTCGTTTTTGACAACGATGGCGACTTTTGATTCTTGATTGCCGATGGTGCGCATCGCGTCGAGAAGCGTGTCGTCCGCGTTGACAGTGACGGCGGGGCGCATCAAAGACTCGACCGACGCTGCTGGATTGAGCCAGAGGTCGATTGTTTTGATGATGCCGACAGCGCGCCCGCTCCCGTCGATCACTGGAACGCGAGGCAGAGATTGGCGGCTGGCTTCGTCGTCGATGCGCTGGCGCGGCCAATCGGTGTTGAGCACACAGACTTTGTTCCAAGGAATCATCACAGCAGTGACATGCTGTTGGTTGAGGAGATCCGCCCGGCTCATGATCGCTGTCTGCGTCGTGCTGAGAACGCCGTGGCGTCGCCCTTCTTTGAGGAGTGCGATCAGGCGCGCTCGCGCGGTGACGACTTGCGATGCGTCTGACCCACTAGCGATTCGTGTCAGGAGGGCGCCGAAACTGCGCACGAGTGGAAGGACGAGGGTGATATTGAAGAGCCAGCGCAGTGCGACCAAGATCGGCGCCAAACGAGGCATGACGCGGTCAGCGTTGACGCGGAAAAAATCTTTGGGAATCGTCTCGCCAAAGATGAAAAGGATCGGCGTAAGAATGGCGGCGTTGATCGCAACGACTTGCCACGGCCCGAAATCGAGCGACACAAGCATCGCGGTGATGCCAACGGCGGCGAGATAGTTGGCGATGTTGTTGCCAATCAGCAGCGATGCGAGCATTCGTTGGGGTTGGTTGAGCTCGCTCGATAAGAGCCTGGCTCGGCGGACGCTTGGTGTGGAATCGCGCCTGCGCGCGTGGAGCTGGAGCCTGACGCGGTTGACTGCGTAGGCGCCATTTTCCATGCCGCTGAGGAGTGCGGACAGGCCGACGCCGAGGAGCACGAGCGATGCCCAGAAGATGGTTTCTGAACCGATCACGCTTTCTTCTCGCTGTGAGGCTTTTCGCGGTGAGAATCGGGGAGCGTGACAAGCACTTCGTCGATGGCTCTTCCTTTGAGGGATTGCACTTCGAGCGTTGCTTGGCCGAGTTGCACGCGGTCGCCGACTCTTGCGAGCCGACCGAGTTTGGTGTGGATGAGTCCGGCGACGGTGCCCGCGGTGGGTTCGTCGGTGGCGCCGAGCGCTTCAGCGAGATCGTGGACGCTCAATCTGCTGGGGACGATCCATTGGTTGGACGCTGACCGAACGATCTGGGGGTGTGCTGCAGCGCCAAACTCATCGTGTTCTTCGTGCAGGCAGCGCGTGATGCGCTGGGTGATGTCTTCGAAGGAGACGATCCCGGCGATGGCTCCATGCTCGTCGACGACGATCGCGACGTTGCGCCGATGGTGATGGAGTTGTCGAAGGAGTTGATCGAGCTTGGCTTGCTCGGGGAGGAACAACGGCGCGGTCATCATGCTTTCGATCGATGAATCTTGTTTTGTTGAAGAAAGCGCGAGGTAGTCGTTGAGATCGAGGACGCCGACGATGCCTTGGTCGAGTGTGCGCTGGCAGACGGGCGCCTGGGCGAGGGGCCATTGCCGGGCGAACTGTTCGATGTCGGCGCGTGTTGCGTCGGTCCGGACGTACTTGATGTCCACGCGAGGCGTCATGACATCGCTGATGGACAGTTCGCTCAACTCCACGACATTGTCCATCATTTCAGCGTCGTGGGGATGGATGACTCCACGCTCGGCGCTGAGTGTGAGCAGTTCGCTCAGTTCGTCAGCGCTGAGGGCGGCGGCGGGGGTGGACCCAGCGAGCCGGGCGGCGGGCTCGACGACGAATGCGTTGAGCGCTGCTCGCAGGGGTGTGATCAGGCGGTGGATCGTCAGGAGCGGCGGGGCAAAGAGGGCGCACCATCGGACCCGGCTGGAAGTGGCGAGCAGTTTGGGCGCGACTTCGCCAAAGAGAATGATGGCGAGCAGTGGGAGGGCGCTGTAGAGGACACGCTGCAGCGACGAGTCGGCAAGCATCGTGAGAACGGACGCCAGCACGAAAAAGACAACGTTGGCGACCATGTTGCCCAGCATGATGGTGATGAGCAGCGAGCGTTGATCGCTGGCGAGCCTGCGCACGGCGCGGGCGGCTCGGCTGGACCTCTGGGAGAGTTGATCGTGCTCGTCTTCGCTGATGCTGAAGAGCGCGGTTTCCGACCCCGAGAAAAACGCAGACGCTGCGAGGAGCGCCGCCATGATGAAGGGGAGAGTTGTCTGCATCGTGGTCATCGCGTCGGTGTTCGAGACGGTCGGGGCGCCAAACGTGCTGATAAACGCCCTTGAAAGTGTCTGTAGAGCGATATTCGAATTTTTCTCTTGACGAAACTCACGAAAACATCGAGCATGGTCAGGTCTGCATCGTCGACACCATCGACCCCATCATTGGCACGGAGGCTCCTAGTGGCGAAGCATATCGGCATCGTGGCGGTCAGTCCCGAAGGGTCTGCGTTGTGTTATCGGCGAATCGCCAAGCAGGCAGCACAGATTGAGGACCCCGATCTTCGGCCGTTGGTCACGTTGCACAACCTGCCCTTTTCGAGCTACGTCGATGCATACCGCGCGGGAGACTGGGTGCGGGTCGGCACGATGTTGACGTGGTCAGCACAGACGCTCGCTGCTGCGGG
>CAYMQF010000081.1:2456-10271 GCA_964392425.1 uncultured Phycisphaeraceae bacterium | reverse complement strand
ACACCGACTTCTGCGCCATGTGCGGCCACGATTGGTGCAGCGTGCGCATCAGCAAAGAAATCCAGGAGTTTGCGTCAGGCAAAGCGGATGGCTTTGTTCGCCTGGGAGGTCTGGCCAAAGACACGCCCGGCGCCCCGCGACTTTCCGACGCACTGTCGACTGAACAACAAGAGATTCTCAAACAACGAGGCGTCCTGAGCCCCGACGAAATCCACAAACTCGCAGCGAAAACCCGTGGAAAAGTTGGCGCCGACGATGGCTCCAGAGCTGCATGTCACAGTGATTATGTCGATCGTGACACCGCCCAGCGCGTTCAACTTGTCGATTCAAGCGCGCCCGGCGCCAGTGTCAACTCGCCGGATTGAATGAAACTCATGATTCAGTATGTCGGGGTATTGCTGCCCTCGCCGTATTCGTTGAGCTTGTTGTAGAGGGTTCGTCGGCTGATGCCCAGCGCTCGGGCGGCGGCGGTTCGGTTGCCATCGCACCGCTGCAGGGCAGCAAGAATAGCTTGTTTTTCAAGGGCATCGAGCCGTTCAGGCGGGGCGGTCGATTCGGCTATGCCCGCTGGCTGCCCCCCAAATGAATCATGTTCAGCAGAAGTGCGCGAAGTTAGGTTGGTGCACTGTGCGATTCTCTCCCGCGCGCGCGCCAGCGCGGTTTCAATCTCTCCCAAATGGCAAGGCTTGCGCAGATAGTCCACGACGTTGTGCCTGATCGCGCGCTGCGCGCTTTCCAATGTGCCAAACGCAGTGAGGATGATGACAGGCGTGTCGGGCCACTGTGCGCGGAGTGTGTCGAGGAAGGTCATGCCGTCTATGCGCGGCAAGTTGAGATCGAGCAGTATGACATCGGCGGTTTGGTTTTGCATGATGGCGAGCGCCTGCTCCGCATCGCCGGCGCCGACGCCGACCGCGTTCATCTCGGTGAGTTCGCGGACGATCAGTTCGCGCAGCCGGGCTTCATCTTCGACGACGAGCACGCGGATTCGAGCGGTCGCGGTATGCATTGTGTCAAGCATGTTGAGCGTTCTCTATCGGTGTGAGCGGGAGTTCAAGCGTAAAGACACTGCCGGCGCCAAGCCCGTCGCTGCTCGCGTCAAGGCGCCCGTTCATGCGTTCAACGAGCGAGTGGCAGACGGCCAGGCCGAGCCCGGTGCCCGACTCGCCGCGATCCAGTTTATCAGTAAAGAACGGCTCGAACACACGGTCGAGCGTTTCCTCTGTCATCCCCCGCCCGTTGTCACGGACACGAATGATGATTCGATCGCGGAGTGCTTCGAGCTCGACGGCGACCCGGCCGTTCGTGTGGGGGATCGCCTCCAGCGCGTTGGTGACGAGGTTGCAAAGAATCTGCGTGAGTTCTCCGGGATTGAGCACCGCGATGCAATCCTCGGCACCAAGTGCAGCAAAGACGAGCTCTCGTGATAAAAACTGAGGCAGGCCGCCCAGTACATCGAGCAGCCGTTGGATCAACTCGGCGACATTCACCGACTGCGTCGGCGTCTCCGGTCGTGCTGCACACAAGAGGTTGTCGGTGATCTGCCGACAGCGGAACGCTTCATCGGTGATGATCTGCAGAGCTTGTGCGGTGTGCTCTGCGAGAGAGGTTGCTTCGGTCTCATCAGCATCGGCTTTGGCGATTCGGCGCTGTGTCGATTCGGCGTATCCCGCGATGATCCCCAGCGGGTTGTTGATTTCGTGGGCGAAACCAGCAGCAAGGCGCCCGACCGCGGCGAGTTGCTCCGACCGTACAAGCTGCTTGGATTTCGATTCGACCTGATCGCGCATCATTTGGTACGAACGGTCAAGCTCCTGCGCCATCGTGTTGAACCTATCGGCAAGCCTGCGAAACTCGACTTCGCCGCTCGGTGTGACGCGATGGGTAAACTCGCCTTGGCTGATTTGCGCGGTGGCTTCTTCGAGCGCACGGATCGGCCTCATCACGCTGCGATGTTGGCGCACGCCCGCGGCGATCGCAACGAACAATGTCAGTGAGAGAAGAACCGAGATCGTGACGACCGACGAAACGAGCCTACGTTGACCGGCATTCTTGGTCGCAGTGATTTGTTGTTGCAAGGCGCCAGCCAGCGTGGCGGTTCGAGCGAGCAGTGAGTTCACCGCAGCTGTTGGCACGGAGTTGGTGTTCAATGTGTCGAGGCTCGATCGAGTGTTGTTGAGCGAGGCGAGCATTTCTTCAATCGCTGTGCGATCGCTCGGTGTGAAGTGATTTGCTCGACCACGCACCACAGCGAGCATGGTTTGTGCCTCTTCGATCGCTGCGTCGAGTTGTCGCGCTACATCGGGGGATGACGCTGTGTCGAGGGTCATCACGAGTCGAGCCGACGCTGCATGGTGGCCCGTTTCGTAGACACTGCGCAGGAGTTGGTGTTGGTCGCTGCTGGTGGAGAAGTGTTCGCTGAGGCCGACCAACCCGACGAGGGCGGCGGCGCCCATCAGCAGTACACACCCGATGAGGATCATGATGTTGAGCGTGAGTTTGCGCGCAAGAGACATTGCAGTGATCCTCTTCAAGGGCCTACCTCGGGTCTGTATAGATAGAGCGGCCAAGCAGCAGCTACCGAATCGGCGAGTGTGCAGATTATGCACAAATAGCGAGTCGAATCCACTGGACTTGTAGCATGTCTAACCGGGCACAGGCGCTCAGGATACTTCCAGTTCTTTGCGCGCATTCAACACTGCAGCGCACAATCTCTCTTTGCAAGTCAGGAATAAGGGCCATCCATGCGATTTGATCTTTCAGAGTTACGAACAGGCGTCAGCGTGGTGTTGCTTGGATCGCTGTGCGTGGGGAGTATGGCGATCGCTCAGGAGAGCGCACCGCCACCGAAACCTACACAGGAAAAACCCACGCAAGAGAAAACTTCTGAGCCGGTTGAGTCAACACCAACTGGGGTCGAGCCCGACGCGTCGGCGCCTCGCATGCTGGATGAGATTCTTGTCACCGCGACGCGCACACCTCGTGAGGCGTTCGATCTTCCGTTCAGCTCTGCGATCATCGATGCAAAAACGTTTCGAGAGCGATCCTACCGCACCACTCCCGAAGCGCTCGGCGACATCCCGGGCGTCATGGTGCAAAAAACATCCAACGGCCAGGGGTCGCCCTTCATTCGCGGCTTCACCGGCTTTCGCAATGTCTTTCTCATCGACGGGATCAGGCTCAACAACTCGGTCTTCCGCGATGGGCCCAACCAATACTGGAACACGGTTGATCCCTATTCGCTGAGCCGAATCGAACTCATCAAAGGGCCAAGCTCGGTGTTGTACAGTTCAGACGCGATTGGCGGGACGGTCTCCGCATCGACGCTCAGTCCGTACAGCTATGGCGCCGGTGTCAACGTTGCGGGCCGAACGTTTTATCGTTTTTCTTCGGGCGAGCGATCCAGTGTCGCGCGGGGCGAGATCAGCTTCAGTGTCGATGAGCGCTTCGGCTTGCTGCTCGGCGTGACGGGCAAAAACTATGGCGATATCCGAGCGGGCAATCCGACCGGTGTGCAGCCCAACACTGGGTATGGCGAAGCGGACTTCGATATGAAAGCGGAGTATTTCCTGACGCCGACCGCAAAGCTCGTGCTCGCCCATCAGCGCGTCCGGCAGAGCAACGTGCCTCGCACACACAAAACGGTTTTCTCGAAAAGTTTCAAAGGCACGACCATCGGCAAGGATCGCAAACGCGATCTCGATCAGGAGCGCGAGCTCACTTACCTTCAGCTTCATGCCACTGAGATGGACGGCTGGGTCGACGAAATGCATCTGAGCCTGTCCTGGCAGCTTCAAAAAGAAACACGCGACCGCATCAAAGGCAGCGGCTCGCGCGATCTGCAAGGGTTCGATGTCAGCACCATCGGCATGTCGGCGCAGTTCCAATCGCAGACGCCGATCGGCCGCCTCACCTACGGAGGCGAGTTCTACCACGACAGCGTGAACTCTTTTTCATCGAAGAATCCGATTCAGGGGCCGGTCGCTGACAACGCAACGTATGACCTCGTTGGTGTGTTCATCCAGAACGAGATTGAAGTGACCGATCGTTTGTCTGCGGTGCTGGGCGAGCGGTACAGCTACGCGCGCGCCAACGCCAAGAGTGTTCGGAACCCACAGGGTGGCGGCGCCATCACGATCACCGATAGTTGGAGTTCGCTCGTCGGCAGTGCGCGGCTTCTTTATGAGGCGGCGCCTGACCGTCTCAATCTCTTTGCAGGGGTTTCGCAGGGGTTTCGAGCGCCTAACCTTTCCGATCTCACACGGTTCGACTCCGCACGGTCCAACGAGGTCGAAACCGCGGCGCCGGGGCTCAGCCCCGAGCATTTCCTGAGTTATGAATTGGGCGCCAAAGCGCGCGGCGAGATTTGGTCAGCCACCGCGTCGCTCTTCTACACCGATGTCAACAGCATGATTATCCGCACGCCGACCGGTGCGGTGATTGACGGCGAGAACGAGATCACCAAACGCAACGCAGGCAACGGTTCGGTCATGGGAGTCGAACTGAGCGCGCGTGTTCAGCCTCATCCCAACTGGACGCTCGCCGGGCAGCTCACCTTGATCGACGGCGGAGTGGACACCTTCCCTACGGCGACTTCAGGGCTGGTTCGTGAGCCGATCGACCGTCTGATGCCAGCGACGGGGTTGGTGAGTTTGCGCTACACGGATCCGGAAGGGCGATTCTGGGTGGAAGGCGCCGCGACTCTTGCAGCGCGGGCCGATCGTCTTTCAACGCGCGATCGCGCCGACACCGACCGAATCCCGATCGGCGGCACGCCCGGCTACGAGGTCGTCTCCATCCGGAGTGGTTTTCGTCTCAGTTCATACGCCGATCTCACACTCGCCATCGAAAACCTCACCGGGCAGGACTATCGTATCCACGGCTCGGGACAGAACGAGCCGGGCCGAAGCTTTGTCATGAGCGTCGAGTTTCGGTTCTAATAAAGGCGGAGACGATGTGATCGATGTTCCGATGGATGCACACACGAATTGCTGGACCGATGATGTACGCGATTGTCGCGTCGGCGGCGCTGCATCTTGGCGCGGTGTATGGCGTTAGCCGAGTCCTGTCCGCTTCGCGAGCGGCGTCCATGCCGACGTTGGAGTTCCGCGATGGCGATCACGCGATCGAGATACAACTGATTGCACAAGAGCAGCCCGAGCAGGCTGAGCCCAACCCGGTCGTTGTTGAAGAGATTGCTGAGGTCGAGATTCGCGACACTCCGCCGATGCTTGGCAAGTTGGCGCCGAGCGCGGTGGATGAGAGTGCTCGAGCGATGTCGATGATTCAGGATGCCGCAGCGGATCAGTTGGCAGCCAATGAGACGCGCCAGCGAATCGCACAGATTGTCATCGCAGAAGCGCGCAAAGCGGTGGGAAGAATGCAAAGCAGTATTCGTCTGTCATCATCAACGGAACGAGTATCCGAAAAAATTTCCAAGGCGCGCGATGTGGTTGAGCCAGCCGTGGAGCCGCCGCTGTTGACTGTGCCGCCAGTGGTGGTGAAGCCGATTGACTCGGATCGCCTGCCTACCGTTGCGTCATCTCTTGAAGTCGCCCGCAAGGGTGATGCTCCGCAGCCTGATGAGCGGGCGCCGATGGGCAGGTCGGGCGTCACGCATGGCGCCAAGCTCTTGGACCTGCCAACGCCGCGTTATCCCCTTGCGTCGCGCCGAAAGGGCGAAGAGGGATTGATCACGCTTCAGGTGCGTGTGCTCGCAGATGGGCGGGTCGAGGCAGTGAAGATTCTCGAAGGCCCGAAGATTGAACGATTGCGCAGCGCCGCGATTGAAGCTGCGCGTCGGTCTCGCTTTTTGCCTGCGTATCGCGATGGAAAACCGATCGCAAGCACGGTGATCGTGCCGATTCGCTTTTCACTGCGCTGACGGCTGATCGAAATGAATACTCATGCGCGCGGCGCGATGTCGAACATGCCGCCGATCACGCACGCTCCCGCGTCGATCGCGACGGAAGGCGCCGAGCAATCGCCTCGCCACGTTGCACTTTTCTTGAGCACGACCGGCCCACCGATGTAGGACTGCGCGTCTAAGCCGCCTCGCACTTCAACGCCGCCGTGCGCCACGATGGTTTTGGCGACGAGTTTCCCTTTGGTCAGGATGACGACTTTGCCGCACGTTTTGAAATGCGACCACCCTTCGGTGGTGCGGATGGTGACATCTTGAACGAGCAGGCTCTTGGCGCACTTCGGGCACGACACGCGCGTCGCGCGTGAGCTGATCGAGTGCTCGTGCTCACAGTGGTAGCACCGCACCGTTCGCTGTGTGGGCGCTTTTAGCTTCGCCATACGGCTCTTGACCGAGTCAACACAATCCGGGTGAAAGCATCACGATTGAATCCACTTACTTCTTGGAAGTGGCTCGTTCGGAATTCGGGATGGACACCTTGGGCTCGGCTGCGCTGGCGGGCTTGGTGACGGCGCGGCCGTTCTTGGCAACGTCTTGGCCGACCTGCACATGCCCCGAGAAGGTGGCGCCTTCCGCGACGATGAGTGTTGGCGCGATGATGTCGCCTTTCATCTGCGCTTTGGCGTTGAGGATCAACTTTTCGTGCGCGCAAACATCGCCTTCGATGTTGCCGTCCACGGAGACGGTCTTCGCTTCGATCGTCGCCCGGCAGGTGGCGCCGTGCGCGATTTGGATTTCACCTTGCGCGGTGATGGTTCCTTCAAACGTGCCCAGTACACGAGCGGTTGAGCCGAACGACATCTCTCCTTTGATGTGCGTGTCGGCGCCGATCACGGTGATCTCTTGATTGTCAGCCATCGTCTCTCCTAATCGGATGGTGGATTGTTGTCGGTCCCGCAAAAAATGAGGCGGGGTCGCGGCGCGCCCAGTGTGCAGCCGCGATCGACACCAGTGTACGGCGCCAGCCCAGTCCGGTGGCGCCACCGCCAAAAACAAGGCAGAACAGGCGCCCCGTTTAGCTGGTCCAAGGCCGATCAGAAATGAGGAAGCCGCGAAAGGGGTCAGTCCATGCGTTTTTCGACTTCGATCAGGTGGTAGCCAAACTGGGTTTTGATCGGGTCGGAAACTTCGCCGATTGGCAGATCGCCGAAAATCACCGCGTCAAACTCGGGGACCATCGCCCCTTTTTTGAACTGGCCGAGCGAGCCTCCCGATTTGCCGCTGGGGCATGTGGAGTGCTCCTTGGCGAGGTCGCCGAAGCTGGCGCCCTCCGCGATCTGGTCCTTCAAATCCATCGCTTCAGCTTCGCTGGCGACGAGAATATGGCGTGCAACGGCCTGGGGCATGATCCATCTCCTGTTTCATATTGACGCACATGTTCATGCACATGGGCGGTCGTGGTGGTGAGTATTCTCTGGGGGCACAATAGCACGCCTGCCGTAGGAGCGTTGGCTTTGTGGATGTCGCGCGGGGAGATCGGAGAATGGCGCCGTGAAGATTGATCTGAGCCGAATCTCAGCACTCACCTTTGACTGCTACGGCACGCTCATCGACTGGGAGCGGGGGATCCTCGATGTGCTGCGCCCGTGGGCGGAAAAAGTGGGTGTGAAGATTGGTGACGATGAGCTTCTCGCGCTCTTCGCCCAGGCGGAGCCCGCGGCGGAAGAGTCGGCGCCCGCTTCTGCATACACCGAAATCCTGAAAGATGTGCTTCGGCGGATCGGTGAAGAACTGAGTGTCGAAGTCCAGGCAAGCGATGGGGACCGACTGGCGGCAAGTGTTGGCGACTGGCCCGCCTTCCCAGACACCGTCGATGCGCTGGTTCGCCTGAAAAGCCGATGCAAGCTTGTCATCGTCTCCAATGTGGATCGCGATTCGTTCTCGCGCACCGC
>CAYMQF010000081.1:0-2356 GCA_964392425.1 uncultured Phycisphaeraceae bacterium | reverse complement strand
TGGGAGCTGAGGCGGAGGAGCGCGAGTTTTATGCCCATCGCGCATCGGCGGAATGGCTCGCGGATTTGGCGCCATTGGGCACCGACACGGACAAAGCATTTTTGGAGGAGGCGCCTTGGCTGATTGCGGTCTTCAAACTCGCCAAGGGGGACGATGGGTCGCAGGTGTATTACCTCAATGAGTCGGTCGGCATCGCGTGCGGCTTGCTCGTCGCGGCGATCCATCACGCCGGCCTCGTCTGCGTCACACACACGCCCAGCCCGATGGGGTTTCTCGCAAAGACGCTTGGTCGGCCTGACAACGAGCGCGCGTTTCTGCTCGTTCCGGTGGGATATCCTGCAGCAGATTGCGAGGTGCCTGAGTCGGCGATGGTGAAAAAGCCGTTGAGCGAAATCATGGTGGTCGACCGTGGGGATGATTCGGGCGCCTCGTCGTAGCGGTGTTGGTTTCGTCCGCTTCGCCGGTGGGCAAGGCGTTGGGTAGGATGACGCCCATGATTGGAATCTCACTCGTGCAAAGATCATGCGTCCGACGGCTTGCGTGTGTGCTGGCGGCCATGCTGTTCATGTTGCCTGCCCCCGGCGCGATGGCGCAGGAGCCCGCCGGCGCACCAGCATCCCAGCGGAGCGATGGAACCACCATCATCCTTCAACTTGATGGCCGATACGACAGCCCGCGCTCGACGATGTTCACCTTCCTCGAAGCGATCGGCAGCGGGAATACGGCGCTCGCGGTGAGTACGTTTGAGCTCTCTCCCGCTGAGCAGGACGCCGGGCCTGAGCTTGCCGCGCAACTTCTTGAAGTGCTCAACCGGGCGGGGATTGTGTTCCGGGCCGAGCTTCCTGATCGGGAGCGCGTTCAGCGCGACGGGATCAACTCATTTGTGTATTTCCCGCGCGACCTGCCTCGTCACCAGGAGATGGCTCGACTGGCGCCCAACGCGCAGATCACGCTGGTCAAAGACGAGAACGGCCAATGGAAATTCTCCAAGAGAACCATTGCAACGCTTTCCGAGCTTTGGCGCAAGACGGACAGCGTCGAGCCGATTGTCAAGACGGGATCGCGCACATTTTCGATGACGCTGCGCAGCATGATGCCTTCTTCGCTTCGCCATGGTGCGGTGATCGGCATCGAATATTGGCAGTGGCTCGGGCTGGCATTGCTCGCGTTTCTTGCGATCGTGATCGACTTTGCCGTCCGGTTCATCGCGCGAGGGATGGCGGTGCGATGGGCCAAACGTAAGGGCGGGGAAGCCAACAAAGAGACACTCGCGCGACTGGTTCGCCCGATCGGATTGTTTGCTGCGGCGCTTTTCGGTTTAGCGACCATCTGGATATTGGGGCTACCCCCCGCAGCGCTCGCAGCGATGCTCGTCGCGATCCGGTTGGTGCTCATGATCTCCGGCGTGTGGTCAGCGTTTCGCGCGACGGATCTCATCGGCGAGGTGCTCGCTTCCAAGGCGGCGAAGACGACCACGCGATTTGACGATCTGCTCGTTCCTCTGGCTCGCAAGACCGCCAAGATATTGATCTTTGCGACGGGTTTGGTGTACATCGCGAACAGCTTGCACATCGAGATAGTGCCGTTGTTGACGGGGCTGGGCATCGGCGGTTTGGCTGTCGCGTTTGCCGCCAAGGACACCATCGAAAACTTTTTCGGCTCCGTTGCGGTCATCGTCGATCGCCCCTTTGAAGTCGGCGATTGGGTCGTCATCGGTGATGTCGAAGGAACCGTCGAAGAGCTTGGCTTTCGCTCGACGCGCATCCGCACTTTTTACAACTCGCAAGTGACGGTGCCCAATGCGGCCCTCGTTCGCGCGACCGTCGACAATCAGGGGCGCCGAAAGTATCGGCGGTTCAAAACAAATATCGGCGTAGCGTATGACACCGACCCCGACGCGATCGAGGCGTTTTGCGCGGGTGTGCGCGAACTCATCCGCCAACACCCGTTCACGCGCAAGGATTATTACCACGTCTGGCTCAACAGCTTTGGCGCTTCGAGCCTTGACATCCTTGTATATATGTTTTTCGTGACTCCAGAGTGGGCTACGGAGCTGCGCGAACGGCATCGCTTCATGCTCGACGTGCTTCGGCTTGCCAAACAGCTTCACATCGAGATCGCCTTTCCGACGCGAACTCTTTATCTGCGCAATGAAGAAGCACCGCCGGCGCCGACTGATCTGCCAAGTGGTGAATCTCGCGCGGTCCGGTCTGGAGCCGACGCAGCGAGGTCGGTGGTGCGAGGCGCCCCGTGGCACAATCGCATGCCCGGGCCGGTGCTCTTTGATGGCGAAGCAATCGCCGACACCGATGAAACCGAGCAAACGACGCAGGTCGACTCCCGCGCTGGCGGGGAT
>CAYMQF010000080.1:0-10297 GCA_964392425.1 uncultured Phycisphaeraceae bacterium | reverse complement strand
AATCAGGCGTTCACGCAACGTCCGGAGAGGTTGATCAGACGTTCCATATGAAGCGACAGGCGTCGTCCTGCACAAAAAACAGGCTCAACAACCATTCCGCACGCAATGGAAGAGCGCGAGAGGTCCGATCTGGCGGATCGGGCGTAGAATCGTTGCGTTGAGATCGCACGCGCAGTGAACCTGAACCCATTGACCAAAGACTCCTTGGAACAGACACGACGACCCATGTCCACCATCGAACTTTCCATCACGTTGCCTCCGCACGAGGAATGCGTCCCGATGCTCGGGTCAGCCCAGCGGAACCTCAAGATGATCCGTGAAGCATTCAACGTCACTATCACCGCGCGGGATCGCATGTTGCAACTGGCTGGCGATGAGACGGATGTCGCTGCAGCCCGGCTGGTGCTCGATGATCTTGCAGACGCCGCCCGCACGGGCCGGACGCTCTCCCGCGCCGATGTTCTTCACTTGCTCGCAGACGCCAGCGCTCGAGCGGAAAAGGGACAGACCGTGCGCCGAGGCGGGAGTGGGAACTACAACAACGCTGCTCATCTCACTCAACAGATTTCGTGGGACGACAGTCTGGATGTCTATTCCAACGGCCGCCTGATCCGCCCGCGCTCGGACAACCAGAGCAAATATCTCGAAGCAATTCGCACCAACGATCTCGTCTTCGGCATCGGCCCCGCGGGGACTGGCAAGACGTATCTCGCGGTCGCTGCTGCTGCACATTTGCTCAAGACCGATTCGATCCGCAAAGTCGTCCTCGTCCGCCCTGCGGTCGAAGCGGGCGAAAAGCTCGGCTTCCTGCCCGGCGACATGGAGGCGAAGGTGAACCCGTACCTCCGTCCGCTCTTTGATGCGCTCCACGACATGATGGATTTCGCCACGATCAAGCGGTTCATGCTGCACGATGTAGTCGAGGTGGCGCCGTTGGCGTTTATGCGAGGCAGAACGCTCAACCACTCCATGATTATTCTCGATGAAGCGCAAAACACCACGGCAAGCCAGATGATGATGTTCCTGACTCGCATGGGGCAAGGCTCGAAAATGGTCGTCACCGGCGACATGACCCAAACCGATCTGCCCGATCCCTCTCAGAGCGGGCTCGCTGACGCAGTACATCGGCTGCAAGGCGTGGCGGGCGTCTCCTGCGTTGAACTGGACCAAACAGACATTGTCAGGCACGATTTGGTCCAGCGGATAGTCCAGTCGTACGCTGAGGGGACCGATGCAGTCTCCGGGGCGGATCCTCCGAGATCGCCCACCCACACCGGACCCAACGCCACACATGGCTGACACCCCCAAATCTCGATCAGGCAAGACCGCTGCGAAATCCACCGCGCACACTGCGGTCAGCAGGCGGGCGGAGCTGCGCAAGTCGATCCCCAAGAACGAAAGCTTCTGGCGGAAGTGGCTCGCTCATCCCGAACTCACCGCTGCGGTCCCTGTCGCGCTGGCATTTGTCGTCATCGCGGGGATTCTCACAGCGTGGACGCGCGAACAGTTGCTCGTGGCGCCGGGCCGAATCATGACGTCGACTCGTCTGGTGCGGTCGGAGTTTCGCGTCGAGGACACCGCAGCGGTCGAAACCAAACAGCGTGCAGCCAGGCAAAATACGCCTCGCGTTTACAACGCGGATCAGGCGGTCTTCAGTGCGTTTGAAAATGCGCTCCTTCGACTTCCCACAGCGCTCGCGGACGCCAAGACACTCGAAGAGGTCGCGCCGAAAATCCGTGAGACGTTCCAACTCGCCGACGCGGAGCTTGCAGCACTGCGCACGCAGGCCGTGGCTGGCGATGCGAGCCAACAATGGCGCACCAACGTCGAATCGCTGATTGATCAACTGCATGCGTCGCCGCTCTTGGACAATGAAACATTCCAGCTCGAACAGACCAATGGCTCGCGCCAGTGGATCGAAGTGCGAGCCCCGTCGCGCGAGCCGGCCCGACTGCTCAAAGGTCGGCTCGTCAATCTCGACAGCGCGCAGCTCGCAAGCGTGCTCAGGCAGGCAGTGCTGCAGTCAGGTTTTGAAGAGCCCGTCGCATCGATGATCGCAGGGTACCTGGCGCGCAATGACAAACCGACTTTCACGTTTGACGCTGCGGCGACTGCAGATGCGCAGGCGACCGCCGCTGCTGCGGTGAAAACGGAATACATCACCTATCCCGCGGGGCAGATCATCTATAGCCGGGGCGAACGGCTGTCGCTGGACACACTGAGTTTACTTCGCGCTGAACGCGACGCCTATGTGCGCAATGCTGATCCAGTCGAGCTTTGGACCCCTCGCATTGCGGCGTTCGCCCAGACGCTGCTCATCACGATTGGGTTTTGGCTCTACATCGCTGCGTTTTGCAAGCGGATCCGGCGCAATCCGCTGCGCGTGGTGACGGTTTCGATCATCCTGCTCGTCGGGCTCGCGCTCTCGTGCGCAGTCGCTGTCGAGAACCCGGCTCTCCTGTCGCTCGCGTCGACCGCGCCCGCTGTATTTATTGCGGGGATTCTGGTGATTGCCTACGACCGAGGCGCCGCCCTTGCGATCGGTTCGCTCTTTGCTGCTCTTGTTGTCATCGCGCTTGACCAATCCGCCGCGGCATACATCCCCGCGCTGGGAGGCGTCATCGCGGCAGTCTGGGGGCTCAACGATGTCCGCCATCGCAATGATCTTGTCAACACCGGGCTTGCTGCGGGTTTGACGATGGCCACCGCCGTCGCAGCCGTCGCGCTACTCCAAAGGCCTGCAGTCGCCGGGCTCTGGCGCGAAGTTCTTATCGACGCGGGCTGGCAGCTTGGCGCCGGGCTATCCATCGGCGTGGTGATCCTCGCGATGCTGCCCACCATCGAGCGCGTGTTCGACATCATTACAGGCATGACGCTCATCGAGCTGCGCGACCCCAAACAGCCGCTTTTGCGCCAGCTTCAACAGCGAGCGCCCGGCACGCACAACCATTCGCTCGGCGTTGCGAACATCGCTGAAAACGCTGCAGAAGCAATCAACGCCCGGTCGCTCCACGTCTACGTCGGCGCCCTCTACCACGACATCGGCAAGATGAACAAGCCCGATTATTTCATCGAAAACCAGACGGGCGGGCTCAATCGGCATGACAAGCTGACGCCTGCCATGTCGCTGCTCGTCATCATCGGGCACGTCAAGGACGGCATGGAGCTCGCCCGGGAATACAACCTCCCCCGCGCGCTGCACCATTACATCGAGTCGCACCATGGCGTCACGCTCGTTGAGTATTTTTATCATGAAGCGCAGAAGCAAGCGGAAGAATCGCAAGGCGATCCGCCCGATGAAGTCGCCTTCCGTTATCCCGGGCCCAAGCCTCGCACTAAGGAAGCGGCGATCCTGATGCTCTCCGACTCCGTCGAATCCGCAACGCGCGCTCTCAAAGAGCCAGCCCCCGCCCGCATCGAAGCGCTCGTCCGATCGATCTCGCGCACCCGCCTGCAAGATGGACAGTTCGATGACTGCAACCTCACGCTCCGCGAGCTGCACACGATCGAGGCGTCCATCATCAAGAGCGTCAACTCGATCTACCACGCGCGCATTGCCTATCCCGGCGGCGATTCCAAGAGCGAGTCAAAACCGGAAGCGGAGCCCGCCCCCGCCAAAAACGGCGGCAATGGCGCAACGGATTCCGGCGCCTCGATTGAAAAGACCATCGGCCAGTCAGCATGACAAGGTGGTGTTGAAGGAAACCTTGCATTGTTGCATTTTTTGCATGATGTCTCTTGCTTTTGGAAGCGGTTTCTGTTATCGGTAATGTTGTTCGTATTCAGATCCGGCTCTGAATAAGGAGAAGAGGCGTTTCTTGCACAGGCGCGCCGCCTAGCCAGCCAGTTCTGATACGAACACGAGGGGCAATGATCTGAGGGGATCAGAGTCATAACAAGCGGCGCGCACAGCGTTCTTTGTGGTACATGCAGTTTCGGGCATTGCTTAGCGCGATCGGTGTGCTCGAGGAAAAACTGCGTCGCGCATTGGGAAACATTGATAATGAATAAGAACCTCAAATGGGGTTGCGCTATCGTTGCGTTCGCAACCGTCGGCGTCTCAACGACCAACGCAAACATCGTTTCGAACATCAAACCGATTCTGTTCATTCCAAATTTGGATGTTGCTGAGAATCAAATCATCAAATTTGATGTGACGGTCGGACCCGGAAAACCCGTCGTCGGGTTTTTGTTCGAAGGCACTTATTTTGATGATGGACCTGGCCCCAGCACATGGTGGGCGTCGGACCTGCAGATGCAGATTATCTCGCCCTCGGGAAACATCTGGACGGTCGGCGGCTGGAATGACACCGCACTGGGCGCCAGTGATGAAAACTGGAACGGGTGGCCAGGCTCGTCGCCTGGTCCAACCGCTGCCAACGGCGGGATCCTGCCAACGGGCGCCTTCCCCAATGACGGCATAGACCCGACAGGTGCGGGCGTCGCACTGCAGTCCATTTCATTCCCTTGGAAAAACTTCGCCAAAGACAAGGAAGGGGTATGGAGTATCGCTTTCGCGGGGGATTTCTCCGTCGCGGGCGCCGTGCTCCCAAACATGAGGTGGACGGATGTGCAAATCAGCTTGCTCAATATCCCATCGCCTGGCGGAATCAGCTTGATCGGCCTGGCTGGCCTTTGCGCCCTTCGCCGCCGAAGGTAAAGAGCCAATTCCGTTTTGATTGACCCTCAGAGAGATTTCCACTGCGACCCCGTGCGCCAAAGCGTCGGGGTTGTTTTATTCGCACACAGGCCGATTCGCTGGCGTCAACTCAATTCTCCTTTGCTGTTCACGGCCCGATGTAAGGGAACTCTGGCAAACGTTTTGTAGCTGTCGATGCGTGAGGCGGCATCGGGCGATTTGTAACAAAACTCCTCAAAATCACATTTTTTGCTTGCTCGCCCCTTGCTTTTCAGGATCGATTCTGTTATAGATAATAATGTTCATTATCAGGATTGGCTCTATAACAGGAGTAGAAGAGGCATTTCTTTCACAGGCGTGCCGCCTAACCTGCCGATTCTTGATACGAATAAGAGGGGCTGTGATCTGAGGGGGATCATCGCCATAGAGCGGCGCGCTCGACGTTTTTTGTTTCATTTGCGGTTTCGGACACACTCTTGCGCGATCGGTGTGTCCGGGGAAGAAACACGTCGCGCACCGGAAGAATTTGATAATGAATAAGAACCTCAAATGGGGATGCGCTATTGTTGTGCTTGCAGCAGTCGGCGCCTCAGCAGCCAGTGCAAACATCATTTCAAACGTGAAGCCAGTCCTGAATATCCCGAGCTTGGACCTCTTGCCGGGACAAATCATCAATTACAAAGCATACGTCGGCCCTGGAAAACCCGTCATCGGTATTGAGTTCAAGGGTGATTACTGGGATGACGGCGTTGGGAATGGCAAAGTGCGTACATGGTGGGCGTCGGATTTACAGATGAAGATTACCTCGCCTTCGGGAAACGTTTGGATCGTCGGCGGCTGGCAAGACAAAACAATGGGCTTTAGTGATGAAAACTGGAACGGGTGGAACGGCTCGTCTCCGGGGCCGACCGCCGCCAATGGCGGCACCCTGCCTACCGGGGCCTTTCCCAATAACAACAATTCTCCAGCAGAAGCACCGGTTTCGCTGTTGGCCACTCAATTCCCTTGGAAAAACTTCCCGAAAGACAAGGCTGGGATATGGTTTTTCTCTTTCGCCAATGACTTCTACTTCGGGGGCGCGACGCCCTCCATAAAGTGGACGAATGTGCAGATCAGTTTGATCAATATCCCTTCGCCAGGAGCGATTAGCGTGATCGGCCTGGCTGGTCTTTGCGCCCTTCGCCGCCGAAGGTAAAGAGCCGATTCCGTTTTGATTCAACCTCTTGGCTACTTTTCGCGACCCCGTTCGTCAAAGCGTCGGGGTCGTTTTATTCGCCGCCGTCGGGGAGCACTTTGGGGACTTTGACAAACGGTGCGTGCGCGTCGGGCGCCATGTCCATGAGTGTCGCGGTGGGCAGCCCTTCGACCGGCTCGTCAGCGTCGGTGCGGTTGGCAGCGTCGAGCGGGTTGGACATCGGCTCGATTCCCGTGAGGTCCAGCTCGCTCAAGCGGTCGATGTAGCCGAGCACTGCGGACAGGCGCACTGCATTGTCGCGAACCTCCGCATCATTGAGCGTCAGACGCGACAGGCGCGCGACCTTGCGGACGGTTTCCTCCGACAACGATTCCGATCCAGCAGAGTCAGGCATGATGGGCATTGTATCGCATCAACCCGGACCTTCGCTCAGCTCAGGTCCGGCGTCCAGTTGCTTTTGTCTTTTTTGATAGTTGACGGCCGATGCGGGCAGCCTAGGATCGAATCGCCCGGGCGGTTGTCGTTCTGGGAGTTTCAACGCGACTGCGCGTTCTGAGTGAGGCGGAAGCCTCTCGCGGAGATTTTCGACATGCTCCCCAAACCACCCCCCCGAGAGGGTTCTCTCGGGTTTCTCTTTCTGCCGCCCTATCGCGTTCAGGGATATTCCGTCGCGGGCGAAGCGACGGTGATCCAGGCGCCTGAACTTGGCGTCTGCTTCGACATGGGCATGTGCCCGCGCGCTGCGCTGGCCAGCAAGTTCGTCGCGATCAGCCACGGGCACATGGATCACATCGGCGGGCTCGCGTACTACTGCTCTCAGCGAGTCTTCCAAGGGATGGGCCCCGGGACTCTCATCTGCGATGCCCGTCTCGCCCCCGCCATCCGGCGGCTGATGGAGGGGTACATCGACATGGAGCGGCAGGTGACGCCTTACGAGATCATCGCGCTCGAACCTGACGAAGAGTTTGAGATCAAGAACAACATCATGATCCGGGGTTTCCCCGTCGATCACATGGGGATTTCCTTCGGCTATTCGATCATCGAAAAGCGGAGCAAGCTGAAGCCTGAGTTCGTCGACTTTCCACAAGAGAAGCTGCGCGAACTCAAAAGCCGAGGCGTTGAGATCACGCGCACTCTCGAGATCCCGCTCATGGCGTACCTCGGCGACACGTCGCCAGGCGCCCATCTCGTGCGCGACGATGTGCGCTCGGCACAAGTCGTCATCTGCGAATGCACGTTCATCGACGCGGACCACCACAAGCGCGCCCAAATCGGAAAACACATCCACATCGACGACATCGCGGAATGGCTCCCCGTGCTCGAATGTGATGCGCTGGTGCTGACTCACCTGTCCCGGCGCAACACGGTCATGCAGGCTCGCCGACGTCTGCACGAGGTGACCACCGACGAATTGGCGGAGAAAGTTTTCTTCCTGATGGACCACCGCTTCAATCGAGCGAGGTATGAGAAACAGGTCGCTGAGGCTGAAAACGCTGCTGCACATACACAATCTTCGTGAAAAGTCAAGACTTTTTGTGCCCTTTTTTTGTGTTTGTCGCGTCCCGTAAACCTGTGGAAAACCGGTTGACATCGGCGATGCATCGTCGTACTTTCTGCTCGCTCAACAGTTGAAGCATCGGCTGGCCGGTGGCGTGATCCTGATTTGGATCCGGACTGCAAAGCCAGCACTGTTGAGAGTGTGTGGTTATGAACTGACATCTCTCTGACGCCGGGGCTACCTATGGCTGACGTTCCCGATCATGCGATCTGGGATAATGTGCTGGCGCAACTACGCGACGCTGACCCTGCCTTGTGCAGGCAATGGTTCGATGACATCGAGCCAATGGGCATCACCAACGGCGTGCTCTGGCTCCGCACCGGCACCGAGATGCAGCAGCGCTATCTCCAGTCCAAATGCCTGAGCCCCTTCCGAGACGCCGCCCAGAGCGCCACACATCGGCTGCTCGCGGTCGAGTTCCTCGGGCCAGGCGAAGCACCGCCTCGCAACTCATCCAACGGCCGCGCCAAGAGCACACAAACACAGCCCGCCTTCCGCCATGCCCCCGTCAACGACGACGAGCTGGTGCTCAACCCGGACTACATGTTCGACTCGTTCATCAACGGGCCGAGCAATCGACTTGCCCACGCTGCAGCACGAGCCGTTGGGGAAAACCCGGGAGCGACCTACAACCCGTTGTTCATTCACGGCGGCGTCGGCCTCGGCAAGACACATCTCCTCCAGGCGATCTGCCATCGTTTCCTCGAAGAGGACCCCGCCGCCCGCATCCTCTACCTCTCGTGCGAAGGGTTCATCACCCGATTCATGGACGCGGTGCAATTGGGGCTCGTCAATGACTTTCGGCGCCAGTTCAGCGACATCTCCATGCTCGTCATCGACGACGTGAACTTCCTGTGCAAACGCGACAGCACGCAAGAAGAGTTCTTCCACACGTTCAACACGCTCTACCAGACCAAACGTCAAATCGTGCTTTCCTCTGACGCCTCCCCCGACGAGATCCCTGACCTCGAAAAACGGCTCGTCTCACGATTCAACTGGGGGCTCGTCGCCCAGATCGAATCCCCTGACTACGAAACACGCGCCCAGATCGTCCAGAAGAAGGCTCAGGACTGGGCGATCGACCTCCCCGTCGAGGCGGCTGGGCTCATCGCCGCCCGCTTCGACTCCAACATCCGTGACTTGGAAGGCGCCTTGCGAAAAGTCCAAATGTTCACCCATGTTGAGAAAGTGCCCATCACGCTCAGCAGCGTCAACGAAGCGCTGGGAGTCGCCTCCAAGCCGACCCGCCCACGCACCAACATCCAGACGATCATTGATGAAGTCGCGGAGTACTACGAACTCCCCGTCGCGCAGCTCCTCTCCCGCCGTCGGCAGCGATCCATCGCCCTGCCTCGCCACGTCGGGATGTGCCTCGCCCGGGAGCTGACCATGCACTCCCTCCAGGAGATCGGCGGGTATTTCGGCGGCCGGGATCACACCACCGTCCTCCACGCCGTCCGGACGATCACTGCTCAACGCCAGACCAACACCGATCTGGACGCTGAAATCATCGAACTGACGCTCATTCTCAACTCAAAACCAGACTAAACCGCCTGTCGCGGGAGTGTTCTCTTGTTGTGGAAAACCTCACCCATTCTGTCAGCGGCGATCGGCTAGCTGGCCCATTCTTCCAACCGTTCCCACCAGCTACCAACACCGCGCGACATTCGCCGCCAGATCACGACATTTTCGCGACACCCTTCACGCTCTCCTAACACAATCATAACCACCTAGCCATACCAATTTTACAACAATTCCAACAAACGAAACCCACAATCCGACCGGCGTTATCACTACTACTACTAATTCTTTCTCTATTAAGAAGAGAAGAATCCCTTCCGGAGCAGACTGCTGAGGATCACCTCCCAGCTTGATCACCCCCCACAAATGAGGGGCAGATCGCGTGTGGACTTGTTGTGAATAACGGACATTCTCCGGAGCTTCGCAATTGCGATCGGCCAGCCGACCATCACCCCCTCCTGTCTTCGCCTCGCTGGGCCAATCTCAGTGGGCATCCCTGCTCAACAGCCGATAGGAAAGGGGGTTGAGCCTCACGGATTGAGCCGAACCGCCAGCGACGCCTGCGGTACTATGAGATAGAAACTGCAGGTAGAGATCGAAGGCTCGAAATCACGCTTTTCCGCCCTACAGCTATCCAACAGGAGTTGACCCTCATGTCCGACCCGCTGGCTTCCAAACCCGAACTGTCCGCTGTCGATTCTGAGGACGCGGTCGCTCAGATCCGCCAAGCCTTCGACGTCCTTCGCAAGGAGATCGCCCATGTGATCGTCGGGCAGGACGAGGTCGTCGAGGAGCTGCTCACGAGCGTCTTCTGCCGGGGGCATGCCCTCATTGTCGGCGTGCCCGGTCTCGCCAAGACCCTCCTCGTCTCGACGCTCGCCAAGACGCTCAGCCTCGGCTTCTCCCGAATCCAGTTCACACCCGACCTCATGCCCAGCGACATCACAGGCACCGAAGTCATCGAGGAGGACAAAACGACAGGCTCCCGCGAGCTGCGCTTCGTCAAAGGGCCGATCTTCTCGAATGTCATCCTCGCTGACGAGATCAACCGCACGCCTCCCAAAACGCAGGCTGCCCTCCTCGAAGCAATGCAGGAACGGCAAGTCACGGCAGGCGGCGTCCGCCACACACTCCCCGATCCCTTCTTCGTCCTCGCAACTCAAAACCCCATCGAGCAGGAAGGCACCTACCCCCTCCCCGAGGCTCAGCTCGATCGCTTCATGTTCATGATCACGATCGACTATCCCAGCGAAGAGGAAGAGCTGGAAATCATCCGCCGAACAACCAGCGCCAAAGAGTCCAAGCTCAAAGCGGTCCTCAATGGCGCCGACGTACTGCGTGTGCAAGAGTTGGTCCGCCAGACGCCCGTTGCTGAGCACGTCGC
>CAYMQF010000079.1:0-10417 GCA_964392425.1 uncultured Phycisphaeraceae bacterium | reverse complement strand
ACCAACACATCAGCTCGGTCGATCTCATCGAGCGCGCGTTGCTGGGCCAAAGAATCCAAGACGCCGATGGATTTTTCATCCAGGCCGGCGAGGTCCACGAGGTCGACCGTCCCGGCGCCAGGCGTCGATTGCGAAAGGTCCAACGGCTCAACGATCGCGTCGCGCGTCGTGCCTGACTCCTCGCTGACCACCGATCGGCGGGCGCCCAGAAGTGCATTGAACAGCGTGCTTTTGCCCGCATTGGGAGGGCCGACGAGAACGACTCGCGCGTTTCCTTCTCGGTGTTCACGGACGGCGCCTGCGAGCATTCCATCAAGATCGCTGAGCGCGCTGGCGATTCGATCGAGCAACTCGCTTGTAGAAATCAATACGACATCTTCCTGATCGGAAAAGTCGATGCCCGCCTCGACGAGCGCCAAGGTTTGTGCGACTTCATCGGCGATCGCAGCACACTCTTTCCCTGCAATCCCGGTGAGGTACCGGCGCGCGGCGGTGAGTTCCGCATCGTTGGTCGCAGCGATGGTCATCGCGACGCCTTCCGCTTGTTCCAGTGTGAGTTTGCTATTGAGGTACGCGCGAGCGGTGAACTCGCCCGGCGATGCACGCCGAACATCGGGCAGAGCGGTCAGTGTCGTCATCACGCGATCGAGCAAGTGGGGATTGCCCGGCAGGATCAGTTCGACAATGTCCTCGCCCGTGTAGGTGCACGGCTCTGCGTACGCGATCCACAAACATGGAGCAGAAACATCGGTTCCTATGCGGAATCGACAAGAGCCAGCTGCCCGCCCCTGCCACTCAATCGCCATGCAATTTTCACAGATAGATCGGCACGCAGGCCCCGACAGACGAACCAATCCTCTCGCTGACCGCCCCACCGGTGATGCGATCGCGACGATGGTGTCGCCCGACTGCATCGGTCATTTCTTTCGCTTTTTGAAGGACGCAGGCTTCGACCGATCGCGAACATTGCGAACTTTTTTACGCTCGGGCGGTGGCAAGTCTTTCTTCATCCGATCGAGCTTGTCGATGTGCGCCCGGATGTATCGGCTCTCCAGGATTCCCATCGATGAGTTCGTAATGAAGTAGAGCGACAACCCGCTCGGTGCGTTGTACATCATTACGGGAAAGAGCACGACGGTGATGAGCCTCATAAATTTTTGCTGCTTGATCTGCTCCGGGGTGGTCGTGGGGCTGGGGGGCGGCGACATGTATTTCTGATGCACGAAAAACACAAGGCCCAGAAGTATCGGCAGCACGTTGAACGAAGTGACCGACCCAAAGAGCGGCAAGGAAAATGCGGTCTTCCCAAAGCTGATGAATGCGTCGGGCGCGCTCAGGTCTTGCAAGAATCTCCAGTGGCCACCGGATATTGCTTGGAACACGCCGAAAAACCCCGGCTGATGGCGCAGGTCGAACGCGAAGAACAACATCGCATAGAGCGCGATCCACACGGGCGACTGCAGGAACATCGGCAGGCAACCCAAGGCTCCGGCGAAGTTGACCCCCTCCTCGCGCATGAGTTTGGCGAGCTCTTCTTTTTGCCGTTTGGGATCGTCTTTGAACTTTTCCTGGATCTTTTTTTGTTTGGGTCCAAGTTCCTGCATCTGCTTGCCGAACCGTTGCAAGCTGATCTGGGATCGCTTGGTGACCGGGTGGAGGAGCCCTCGCACGCAGACGACGAGGAACATGATCCCCAGCGCCCAGTCGTGCAGCAGCACATCATGGAAGAAGCCGAGGAAGCGGAGCATGCCGTGGGAGAGCCATTGGAAGGTGCAAAAGGCGCATGGCCCGCCGAAGTTGAACACCAAGAGTTTGTCCATGCTCAGCGAGGTGTAAATCGGATTCTTGCCGAGCGTTTTGCGCCACTTCGGCCCGGTGTATGCGGAGAAGCTCAGATCGACCGACCCCTTGGGCGCAACGTCGATTGGTTTGCTTCGCATCTGCAACACGATGACTTGCGATGGGGTTCCGGTGGAGTCAAGCCCGCCGACCACGACGCGGTCGATCCGCCCTTCTGCCAAGCGAAAAGCCTTGTCTATCGGCTGGCCCGCGGCAATTTTTTTCTCGTCGACAAGAGGGTGAACCACGAAGGTGAAGTAGCGATTGGTCATCGCCGTCCAGACAAGTGTCCAGCCGTTCTGCTCTGCGTCTTCGTTGGGCCAGATTCGACCGAACTTGTCGACCGGCTTGTTGAGGATGCTCGATCGGCGGTGGAGTTTGCGTTCGGTCTGCACGAACTGCTGCGATGGATCGCGCTCTTTGTTGAGCAGGTAGCCGAAGCGGACTCGCCGCGGATCCCCGCCGTACCCTGCTGTCGCGAGGGGAAGATCGACAGGCCCGTACTGGAGCCATTCGATGGTCATCGGCTTGTCTGTCAGGTTCTCAAGCTTTTGCTCGATGCGGATGTTGTAGGAGTTAGGCTCGAGCGAATAGTGTTTGGTGATTTTCGCGATCGTGTCGCCCGCTTCGGTTTCGACCACGGCTTCGAACGCGCCGACACCGGTTTGGCGCCAGATCGGTCCTCGCGTGGTGGAGTAGAGATCGACGATGGAGCCGTTGATGATGACCGCGCGCGACGCAAGGGAGACGACGGAGACCGCGGCGCCGGTCGCTGGCGTGAACTTTGTCAGCTTTTGAACTGCGTAGTGCTCGGTGCGTTCGATGTCGACGTAGTAGCGGGAGAGGGTGATCGCATCGACGCCCGCGCCAGCTGGGGCAAACTCAATCTTCATGAACGAATCGCTGGTTTCGTCGATGTCGCCGATCGGTGTCAGCGGGGCGCTTTGATCGACGACCCGTGCGCGCAATCCCGAGAAACCATCGGTCGGTATAGGCCCAGCGGTGGCGCTTGGGATTTCCTCGGCGAGCTCAGCTGCTGTGGGCTCAGCGGCGAGTTCTTCTACTGGTTCTTGAACAGTCCCGGGATCGGGCTGTGCCGGGCTTGCGGCGATGGAGTCGACGGCCGGCGAAGAATCGTCCGGTTCATCAGGAGCAGCGCTGGTCGCGGTGCTCGGCGATGCAGCCGCGGGGGCTGACTGATTCGATCGGGACGTATTGATGCCGATCGCAACGATGACGCCGATGGCAAGCACGACGACAAAGAACGGGACGAGGATCCGAGCGAAGGTGTTTTTTTCACCGGGCATGCGGGAGTGTTCCTGGGGGGGGCAGCCGAAGCCGACTCCCGGATATTTTGTTGTTCAAGTTGAACCTGTGTCGTCGCGATCTCGTTCATTTCTGCCATTGCGTTCATTTCGTCATCGCCCTTCAAGCAGGCGATCGCCGAGCCAATCGCTGAGCAAATCGATTTGGTAGATCATGTCCGCGGTGGCCTGCGCGTCGTACTCGAGACGAACAAACTCGACGTGGTCCGGGTGAAGAATGACGTAGCTGGCGCGCGGGTCGTGATCGCGAGGCTGCCCCACCGATCCCACGTTGATGACTGCTTTTTCATCCTTCGTAAAGGCGTACTTCATGCCCCCCAGTTCATCGGGCGCATAAAAATCAGGCTCATCGGTGAAGACGCCTGGCACATGAGTGTGGCCGACCACGGCGACGTGGTCGATCAACTCGAAGACCTGCTTCATCTTGTCGACAGCGGTCATCACGTCATCGGGAAAAATATATTCGTTGATCGGCTTGCGGGGAGAGCCATGCACTGCGAGGACGGAGATGTCGCCGCCGGGCGGCGTTTCGACGACGCGCACGCGCAACCTGCCGAGGAATTCATATCTCTTGGCGCGAATGGCTTCGTCCGGCTCGGCGTCAAATTGATCGCGCGTCCAGAAGGCTGCCTGCTCGGCGCCCGGGTTGAAGTTGGTCGGCTCGTACAGCACGGCGAAGTCATGGTTGCCGATGAGGGACCATTCGCAGCGCTCCGCAATGAGGTCGACGCATTCGCGCGGTTGCGGGCCGTACCCGACGGTGTCACCCAGGCAGACGATCCGATCGATGCCTCGCTTGTCGATGTCTGCAAGGACGGTGCGCAGCGCGATCGCATTGCCATGAACATCACTGATGACCGCGGTCGACACGCTGGGCGCCTCCATTGAAGGGGTGGAAAACGAGCCATCCTACGAAGCTGAGGCCGCCCGGGCAAAAGGGGGTGGCTCGTGTCCCGGTCCCCGGTGTAGAGGAAGTCTTGAACAGCCGATAGCTTCCTGCCGGTACGCGTTCTACAGTGCACCGACACAACAGCGACGATCATCGAGATCACACAGAGCCGGCCCAGCCGGAGGAGCACCCGCTGCGATGAGCATCAACTACCAACGCACCCGCGAAATGACCATAGACGAGCTTCTGCTCGAAAAACGAGTCGTCTTTCTGGTTGGCGAGATCAACCAGGCGTCTGCAGCTCGCCTGACGATGCAAATGCTCTATCTGGAGAACCAGAAAAAGGGCGAGGACATCAATTTCTACATCAACAGCCCCGGCGGAGCGGTGGACGACACGTTCGCCATCTACGACACCATGCGGTTCCTCTCGTCAGACGTGGCGACCTACTGCATGGGCCGGGCGTACAGCGGGGGAGCGATCCTCCTGACGGCGGGCGTGCCGGGCAAGAGGTTCATCCTGCCTCACGCCAAAGTCATGATCCACCAGCCCTACGGCGGGGTGTACGGCCAAACCGAAGACATCCGCATTCAGGCTGAGCAGATCGGCAAGGAAAAACGAGAGCTCACCCGAATCCTCGCAACCCACACCGGGCAGACGATCGAGCAGATCCACGAAGACGCGGAACGCGATAAATACTTCAACGCCATGGAGGCCAAGGAGTATGGGCTGGTCGATGAAGTCATCGGAGAGCCTGAAACCAAAGAAAAAAAGTCAAAGTGACAACCTCAAAGTGACACCCCACGGAAAGCTGCCCTTTCCTTCCTGACCCACCACACCCCCAAACCGGCCCGGCGCCGACGAGAAACCCATGTCGACACTTGTCCCCATCGTCATCGAGCAAACCGGTCGCGGCGAACGCGCCTATGACATCTTCTCCCGACTGCTCAAGGACCGGATTATCTTTCTGGGCGGGCCGGTCACCGATGAGACGGCCAACCTCGTGGTCGCCCAGCTCCTCTTCCTGGCAAACGAGGACTCCAAGTCCGACATCCACTTCTACATCAACAGCCCGGGAGGGTCGGTCACCGCAGGGCTCGGCGTCGTGGACACCATGCAGTTCATCCAATGCGATGTGAGCACCTACATCATCGGACAGGCTGCGAGCATGGGCTCCGTGCTTGCCTGCTGTGGATCGAAGGGCAAACGATTCACTCTGCCCAACTCGCGCAACCTTATGCACCAGCCACTGATAGGAGGCGTGCTCGAGGGTCAGGCGACCGATCTGGAGATCGAAGCCCGCGAAATGCTCCGCATCCGCGACCGCCTATACAAGCTGTATTCAGAGGCGACCGGGCAGACCACCGAGAAAATCGAAAAAGATTGCGACCGCAATCATTGGCTCAACGACTCTGAGATGCTCGAATACGGCCTGATTGACAAAGTTCTCACCGCAATGCCCAAATTGCACCGCACTGACGAGGAATAAACCGCCTTTTTGAATTTTTCCTCAGAACTACGGAACCAGGTCCGAAAAGTTGCGAATAAGGGTTACGGACGGGGGCATCCCAACCCCGTCTACTCCTTCTCAGTGTACCGCCTTGGGTGAACCTACCTTTGGCGGTACACTCAGAGCATGCCCAAACATGGTCTTTCCGCTGTGAGTGCATCCAAACTGACGCTGCCGGCCAGTTCCGGCTCGTCTTTCAACCATCGAATCCTTCTTTTTTTCTGTGTCGTCATCGCGGTCATTCTGACCGGATGCCAGCGCCCGCTCTATCTCCCCAACGACGTCAGAACGCAGTACGACCAATACAAACGCACGCGCAACGAGTTGGCCAGGCCTTTCATTGAAGATGAATATGGCCGCCGAAAACCCAACCTCCGAGAACGTCTCAGCTCAGGTGGCTGAAACCTCGACGGCACAGTCCATCCCGTCTTATGGTGAGCTCAACACTTTTACGAAGAATACTTGCACGTTGGTCCGATGAAATGCATACTTCAGCAGAACTCTTGGGTGAGCAACACATTTGAACGCACGGATCCACTCATCAATCCTCTCGATGCTCGACAGCGCCAACCCCGCGGTTCGTAGACGAACCGTCTGGTTGTGCTTGTTGGCTGCCATGACCAGCGTGGGTGGATTGCTCCTCGCTCTGGAAGGGCGCCCCACCGCGAGCCTGCACGGGATGGCGTTGACCGCCTCATCGCCGATTTCATCTTCTATTGAAGCGATTTTCAGCACGCGAGCCGACGTCTCTGCGGACCTTTGGGATGGCGTGGTGATCTACGACTCCGGCGCCATGACCGGCTCAGCCGCCTCTCTTGCTGCGACAGACAAAGCGCGAAACCTGCTCGGTCTGGGCAGCCATTTCGTCATTGGCAACGGCTCGGGGATGGACGACGGCGAACTGCATGTCGGCTATCGCTGGCTCGACCAATTGCCCGGCGCCCACGCAGCCGGCCCCAACCAATCCATCTACAACAAACGCTACATCGGCATCACGCTCATCGGCGACGGCGATCGACGCCCATTCACCCAAGCCCAAAAGCAACGGCTCGTCGAGCTTCTTGGAGCTTTACAGCAGAAGATGAATCTCCCCGCCTCGTCGATCCTGCTCGCGCGGGACATCTCGGCGACCACCAGCCCTGGCACACTCTTCCCCGATGCAGAGATACGCAGCCAGCTCGCCAGCGAATAATCCCCATCTGGACGTTCAGTTCTGAAACCCTTCGGTCGATCGACGGGGGGGCTCGATTGCGGATTTCGCCTCCGCTGTGGATACTATCTCTTCGGCATGGCCTCTTGGCATGGGGCACAGGTAGACCCGTCCTCTTTCAGGTACAACCCTGACGGGCCGGTCGGGCGATTGGTGATGAGCACAGACACACGAATGGAGCCACCCGCTCCATCTCAACGAATGGGAGCGAAGGCGAGCGTGGCAGGGAGGACGATTTTCAAAAAGGGCGACAAGGCTGCTGGAATGAACATTCTGGCGGAAGTCGGGCGAGGCGCCGCCTCCGTGATTTACCTTGCCCAAGATCCCAAGAGCAAACAAATCTGGGCGCTCAAGCATGTCCGCCGGAAGACCAAAAAAGACCAGCGGTTCATCGATCAGACCGAGCAGGAATACTCCATCGGGAGCAAGTTCGACAACCCCCTCATCCGAAAAATGGTCAAGCTCGTCAAGAACCGCTCGCTCATGGTCCTCAAGGAGGTGTACCTCCTGATGGAGTATGTGGACGGCGTTAGCCTGGAGAGCGAACAGCCCGAGACGATGATCGAGAAGGTCAAAGTCTTCAAGCTGGCTGCCAAAGGCCTCGCCTGCATGCACGAGAAGGGGTTCGTCCATGCGGACATCAAACCCAACAACATTATCATGGTCGAGGATGGCATCAAAATCATCGACCTCGGGCAGTCCTGCGCCACGGGAGTTGTCAAGGAGCGCATCCAAGGCACGCCCGACTACATCGCCCCCGAGCAGGTGCATCGTCGGCCGATTACCCCCAAGACCGACGTATACAACCTCGGCGCCACGATGTACTGGGTCCTCAGCCAACGGCACATCCCCACCGCTCTCCCCAAAGGCGACTCACTGGTCAGCTCGCTCGACGATCAGTTCATCGAAAAACCCACACCGGTCGGCGAGCTCAACACCCAAACGCCCGATCGACTGGCTGAACTCGTGATGGCGTGCGTCGAGATCGATCCAGACAACCGCCCCGCGGATATGGCCCTCGTCGCTGATCGACTCGATCTCATCCACGCCCAGTTGGTCGCCGAAAGCCAGGCTCAGCAAGGCATCCCCGTCTTTGACGATGACGAAGACGAAACTGAAGCCCCCGCAGCTTGACTGCAGAAGCCTCGCGCATACACATCTTTGAAATTATTCATGCAACGTCCCCGATTTGGGGATCGTTGTGCGTGTAATATTTTCTTGAATGAGGAATAATCAACTGCTTGGTCAGGTTGAAATAGCGCCGCGCTACACATTGCGACAGTCTCCCTCGAATGGGGCAAACTCATATCCGTGCAAATACGCCTCGAAATGAAAACCGCATCCCCAATTGGAGTGCCATACTTCCGAAAATGACTGCTTTCACCGATAATAATCCTCGACATGCAAATACCGCATCACCGATGCAGCCGGGTTCGAACGAATGACCACCTCATGCTTCGCGCCATCGATCGTCGTATGCGGATTGAGTCGAGCAACTAGGTAGTATCACATTTCGAGTGACAAGGAGACAATGAATGTCCATCATGTTGCGACCCCTTGAGAATGTTCCTGATTCGCACGTATTAGCGCACGACGTCGCAGAACTGAGTGTCGAAATTTGTCTGGGCGGCTCAGGCGATCCTCAGGACCTACTCAGGCGGTCAGCCCGTTCGCTCGCGCACCAAGCGAGCCGGGGAAGTGCGTCGCTGGTGATTCTTGCCCAACCATCCTCAGGTGAGTTTCGGTGGAAACCGATGATGTATGCCTGCTCTGATAAAAACCTCGAGGTGCAGTCGCTCTCGATGCTCTCGATTTGCAACGAAGCCGACGTCTCATCTCCAGCTTCGCCCGATTCGAATCACCGGTGCTACCGACGAAACGATGTCACGCCGGACCATGAATGGTTCAACTCGCAGTCTATGAAGACAAGACAGGCTGCGGGACTTTTCGATTTCACACGCGCCTCCATTTCATTCGAAGAGGAAGAAAAGAAACACCGCTTCATCGTTGAACTGGCTGGCCGCGACTGTGACTGGCGTCCATCGAAATACGATCTTGACCTCACCTGTGCCGTCTCAGACATCATGCGCGCCGCCTACACCGAACGGATCCTTCGGCCCGGACACGCCAGGCAGCAACTGCTCGACCGTCTCACACCAGCCCAGCGACAAGTGGCGATGCTCTTGACTGAAGGCATTTCAGAACTGGAGATCGCACAGATCGTTCGGCGAAGCCCGCACACCGTCCACGATCACATCAAAGCAATCTTCCGAAACTGGGATGTGCACTCACGCGCTGAGGCGATCTCACTCTGGCGCCATCCTTTTGAATCAATGAAAACTCAATAAGACCGCCCCGACGTATCCCATCGATCATCAAAGTTATGAACGGCTCTCCTTCATCTGTGTGAGCAGTAGAGTTGTTCACGGGATTTTGCTGCACAGTTGATGGCGCCCGCCCTGCCCGCCGAAGAGCAAGGATTGCACCGGATTCCCGCCAACATGATGATTTCGCAGCACTCACTTTTGTGTGTTCGCGATTGTCGCCGACTGGAAGCAGACGCATTGCCCAACGTAGATGCAAGTCCTGCGAACGCCGAATAAAGCTGAACGCACCCCTCTCAGCGTGTCTATTCAATATGTTCGGGTATGCAACCACCCCCCCCTTCAGGGGAGCAACATGAGATAGTACACAGCGGGAAGCCTGCGACCCACATTCTCCATCTGCTTTTGTTCTAGAATATGTATTGGCGCACGAGTTCTTGTGCCAACGAGGTGAGGAGATTGATGGCTATCGCTTTCTACTCTGACAAAGACAGACATCGACTGGCGCACGACATCGCCAAGCTCAGCGCCGAGATTTGCCTGAAGGGATCCAACGACCCGGGGCACATGATCTCCCGTGGTGTAGCAACACTTTCCGATATGGCTGGCTCCACCCCCACCGCCATGGCATGGATGGAGCATCCAACTCGGAACGATCGCCCCTCGCGCATGTTGCACTTTGTCAGCTCCAATGGTGAACACTCGCCACAGCCGCCCGGCCGCGCCTGTTATTGCGATTGCCCCGTCGATTTCATTGAGAATGCCAAACACGATCAGCTCTGCTTTCGACGGTCAGACGTCACACCCGACGATGAATGGCGCGACTCACCCATGGCCCAAGCGCGCGCCGCCAGCGGCTTATATGATTATGTGCGGGCGATCACATCATGCACCGCCCGCGGCGAGCCTCGCTTGCTGCACATCGAGTTGGCTGGCCGTTGTGCCGACTGGCGGCCGTCTGACTACGACCTCGACCTGATCTGCGCCGCATCAACGATCATGTGTGCTGCGTACATTCATCGCAAAGTGCTTCCCGACGAAGCTCGACTGGACCTGCTCGCCCGGCTCACCCCTTCCCAGCGCCAAGTGGCGATGCTCCTCACCGAAAACGTTTCAGAAGCTGAAATCGCCTCCATTATTCAGCGGAGCCCGCACACCGTGCACGATCACGTCAAAGCCGTCTTCCGAGCATGGGGGGTGCACTCCCGCGCCGAGACGATCGCGCTGTGGCGTCATCCTTTGGATCCGTTCAGCAGCGATTCAGACTAGGCAGTGTTCGATTGATAGTAGGACGGGCGTCTCGCCCGTCACTGAAGTCGA
>CAYMQF010000078.1:9140-10575 GCA_964392425.1 uncultured Phycisphaeraceae bacterium | reverse complement strand
TCAGGCAGTTCAACATGGCTGTCCAGCCGAGCCGACCCATGCCCGGGATAATGCTTGACGCACATCATCACACCCATTGCGCGGTGCGCCTCGATCACCGTTCGAGCACAGTGCGCCGTCGTCGCAGCATCCGACGAAAACGATCGACGCCGACCTGAAATCACCTCATTCGCAGATTCACAATCCAAATCCACGCAAGGCGCCAGATTCAGATTCACCCCGCAATCACAGGCGATCTGCGCCATTCGCCGAGCCTCGTCTTGCTGAGATTCCAGATCGAGAGCCGCAAAGGAACGCGCATCAACTGTTTGAGCGAAGCCATGCGTTGGTGACAGGCGCGTCGTAGCACCACCCTCGTGATCCACCGCAACGATGAGATTTTCGCCGAGTCGTCCCTTGAGATATTTGATGAGCGTGCGTGTTTGTTCCGGCGAAATAATGTTCCGCGTTGCGCGCGTTCGCGCCTCGTCCCGCGCCATACCCTGTTTGACAAGCTGGCTCTGCATCGGCGCATCTACATCAAAGAGGATCACGCCGCCGATGCGCGCTTCCACGCAGGTCGCAAGATCGCGCTCCAATGCTTCATCGCCGGGCTTCGCGCCTCGCACGCCAACCATCACCATGGCGCCGATCGCGGTGCGCAGTTCATCAGATATGGTCATGCTGATTCACCTGTTCGAGTTGGAACGTGCGATGCCGAACCAGCTGCGCACACTGCAACTGAAATGACCGTCGCAGCGAGCATCCGCCACCCCAGCGACCAATCCATCGCCACGCCGAGCATGGGCGCATATTGCAATAGCACTGCTGTAAGAAAACCCGCGATCAGTGCAGCGATCGCCGACAGGTTGTTCCCTTGTTTCGTCAACAGCGCGACGAGGAATACGCCGAGCAATCCGCCATAAGCGAGCACCATCACCCCCAGTGCAAATTCGATCAACCCTTCACCACTGCGTTTTTGCGTAAAAACAAAGACAATCGCAAGCCCCGCCAGCAATGCTCCCCACAGAGCTGCCGCTGCGCGCGACATCCGTAAGTAATGCCGATCAGACTTGCCAGGCGCCCATCGCTTGTACACATCCTGCACCGACGCAGAGGACATCGCGCCCAGAGCGGAGTCCAAGCTGCTCATCGCCGCTGCTGCGATCCCCGCAACCACCAACCCGCGCACACCAATCGGCATCTGCGTCAAGAGATACTGCGTCAGCGCTTCGCTGCCTTTCCCGACGCCTGTAGTCATTCCTGCTGACGCAGCTCCCCCATCGCGCAGCCACAGCAACAACCCAATGATCAGAAAGAGCGCCACGACCGCCACACCCAACAGATTCGACAACAGTGCTGCAGCGGCGCCTCGCTTCCACGATCGGCACGTCAACAGCCGTTGCGCCAAATCCTGATCGGTCCCCATCGCAGCGACATTGAGAAGTGTGATCCC
>CAYMQF010000078.1:7496-9040 GCA_964392425.1 uncultured Phycisphaeraceae bacterium | reverse complement strand
ATGCTCAGCGAGAGGTACGTCAGGTCGCCGTCGTACGCCACTTGAGGCGCCCCGACAAAGGTCGCCACCGAAAGCGATGTCGCCAAGAGTGACAAACCCGCTGCCCAGAAGGGAGTCCGCCGGGAGGTAAGGAGGTAGTCCTCCGTCGTGCGCGCCCGTCGACCGACGATAGCGCCGAGCGTCAGCGCCCCGAGCAGGTACACAATCACGATCGCCCAATCGATTGGCGCCAAATGAGCGGTGCTGCCAGCCGCAAGCATCACCGCGTTCGCTCCCGATCAAGCGCCTCTCGCAATGATCCATTTGCCTGACCGAGCGCGCGATCCGCATCTTCCCGCACCATCCGCGTGAGCGTCATCAGTATGGCGACCATGACCGATCCATCCGCTATTTCAAGGGCTATTGCGCCCGCGGCGCGTTCCAGCCCCGTCACCTCGCAGACGATTCGCACCGCGCGATCGAGCAGTTTGTTGTTCGTGGCGCGCAGATCCACCATCAGGTTTTCGTACACCTTGCCGACTTGAACCATGAGCGTCGTCGAGATCGTATTGAGGACGAGCTTGGTCGCGGTGGCTGCTTTCATTCGTGTCGAGCCGGTGACCGCCTCGGGACCTGTTTCAACAAATATAAGATGATCCGCACCAGTCGGCGCTATCGGCGGCGAGCAAGCCAACAGCCCTGTCAGCGCGCCGCGCTTCTTGCACTCAAGCAAGGCGCCAAGCACATACGGCGTCGTCCCACCCGCGGCGATCCCCAATACGCTGTCATGTTTGCCGATATCGAGCCTGTTTATTTCAGGCAACGCGCCCGCTTTGTCGTCCTCCATGCCTTCGCTTGACGTGCGCAGCGATTGGTCCCCTCCCGCAATGATCGCGACGATTCGCCCAGGATCCGTTTGAAAGGTAGGCGGGCATTCCGCAGCATCGAGCACACCCAGCCTGCCCGAAGTCCCAGCGCCGAGATAGATGAGCCGGCCGCCTTTGCGCCATCGCAGCTCGACGGCTTCAATAAATGCGACAATGGCAGGCGCCGACCGCCGAACCGCCGCTGCGACCGTCGCGTCTTCATCGTTGAAAAGTGCAACACAGTCCGCCACGTTCAACGTGTCCAGATTGGCAGTGCGCGGGTTGCGGGCTTCGGTGAGCACGCGTCCCCGGTCGGGGATCAGATCGACATCGGCGGGTTTGGAAGATTGGTCCATGATCCTGCTACCGGAGCGGGTGACGAAACGCCTGTCACGCTGGGCAGTGTGATGGGCACGCCGTCTGCGCACAAGCAGCCGAGGATCGCCATCGCGACTGCTTCGCGATATGGAGCGGGCACACTAAGCTCGTCTGTCAGATGAACCGGCGCCGAGGATTGAGCAGAAATCGCCTTGAATAGCGCTTGATTATGACAGCCGCCCCCTGCCAGATAGACCTCGTCAGCATGCGAAACCGCTGCTGCGATCACCTGCCCAATCGCTGTCGTTGCAGCACAGGCAAGATCGCTTGGCGACAAACGCGACAGCCATGCAGCGACCCACTCGGCCGCTTCATCGCCTG
>CAYMQF010000078.1:4210-7396 GCA_964392425.1 uncultured Phycisphaeraceae bacterium | reverse complement strand
CTTGGCGACAAACGCGACAGCCATGCAGCGACCCACTCGGCCGCTTCATCGCCTGTCCCAAGCGAGCGCGATTGATCTTGTTGCGCGCGGAAAATCGAAACAAGCTCCGCGACTGCATCTGTGTTCAGCTCGCCTTGCAATGCCGCCTCGCCATCCATATCAAACGGAGCACCGAGCGCTTGTCGCGCGATCGCGTCAAGAATCTGGTTGCACGCGCACACATCGCCACCCGTCACCGACTCAATGCTCCCGTCGACGGCCAACATCGTGATATTGCAAAATCCTCCCAGGTTGACGATCGCGCGCGATGATGCCTCCGATCGAAAAAGAATCCAATCAGCAATCGGCGTGATCGGCGCCCCCTGCCCGCCCGCTGCGAGATCGGCGCCTCGCAGGTTACTCACGACGGGCGCCTGCGCTCCGCGCGCGATCACCGCTGGGTCGATCGCCTGCACACTGATCGGCGGCGAGTGAACAATCGTCTGCCCATGCACAGCGACCAGATCGACGCAGCCGTGCTCTTTGATAAGACATCGCGCCATGTCGGTGTGTTGTTCGCTCAATGCGTGAACCGCATTGGCGAGATCGCGAACAGTAATCGCCACGCCCTGTGCAGCGGCTTGCAGAATCTCGCGCGTCGAACCCATCGGCTCAGTCGCGCAGGCGAGAACCGTCGCTCGCATGTCCAACCTAGCGCCGTCGATGCGCACCAGTGCTGCGTCCACCGCGTCCATACTGGTGCCGGTCATAAAGCCGAGCACTCGGCGAGTAGGATGGAGATCGCGCGATGACATCAGACTGCGCCATCTCTTCGTTTGCGCCCCGAACGTTTGACCCAAATCGGCAGAATCCAGAGATAAATCCCAGTGATCCAGAGCACGAGGAGAACGATGCCGCTGGGCAGGAACACCCACAACTTCGCATCCCGGAGAAACCATGTGCCATCGTGCAAACTCTCAATCAGATCGCTTCTGCGGTACGCGACCATCAGCACCTCGCCCGTCGTGCTGTCGATTTGCACTTCCCACCGATTCTTGCCACGAACTTTGACCACTCCTTTGCCCGGGCGAACATCCAGACGGTCGATGTCGTCCCACCCGGTGATGTTGGCTAGGGGAACCTCCGCAGCAATTGAAAGGATTTCATCGAACGAAAGAGTCAAGGCGGCAGCGACGCCTTTCTGCGTCGGCGGCTGAATCCACGCGGACTGCTTTTTCACCTGCAAAAGCAACCCCGTCGAAATCACGACGAGCACAGGGATCGCGACCAGCATGGCGCCCCAGCGGTGCCCCTTGCGCGTCCATTTGTTCAGCCGTTTGATGACGGGATGGCGACTCATCGCGTGTGAAACCCTTTCTGGAACAGGACCGATCGGTGAGAGAATAGCTGTTGGGTTACGCCCCGGCTTGGGACGCCTGCACAGATCGAAATACGCCTGACATCACCTATTTCGGGAGATCGCGATCATGCTGCCGAGCGTATCCAAGCTCGCCAACTTCTCCGCACAAACTGCAACCTTCCACCGTGCTCGCAAGTTGAAATGCAGGGCGTCGTGCAGAACCACTATAATGCCGGTTCGCCCAGCCAACCGTCCGGGCTGAAGCATCGACTCTGAACGAAATAGAGAGATTGAGCAAAAGGATTTTCTCCCATGAGCAAGCAATTGGTATGTGCTGTTGTAAGTGCGTCGGTGTTCGTTGGATTGGTCTCATCGCCTTGCCGGGCGGCTGAGGATGACAACGGCGCGATCTCCGCCTCCACCTTCGCCGGTCTTCGTGCGCGGTCGATCGGGCCGGCCATCACGTCGGGCCGCGTCACGGACCTTGCTGTCAATCCCAACGACACGAGCGAGTTTTACGTCGCGTCCGCATCGGGAGGCGTGTGGAAAACGAACAACGCCGGCGTCACCTTCTCCCCCATCTTCGACAACGAAGGCTCCTACTCCATCGGCTGCATCACGATGGACCCCAACGACTCCAACGTCATCTGGGTCGGGACCGGCGAGAACAACAGCCAGCGCAGTGTTTCCTTCGGCGACGGTGTGTACAAGTCTATCAACGGCGGCGCCTCATGGACGAACACCGGGCTCGAACATTCCGAACACATCGGCATGATCGCCATCGACCCACGCGATTCAAACATCGTGTACGTCGCGTCGCAAGGACCACTGTGGCAAGCGGGCGGCGACCGCGGGCTCTACAAAACAACCAACGGCGGCGGCACCTGGACGCGCGTCCTCAACATCAGTGAAAACACCGGCGTCAGCGAGATTCATATGGACCCGCGCGATCCCGACACGCTCTATGCGGTTGCGTATCAACGGCGACGCCGAGTCTGGACGCTCATCAACGGCGGACCCGAAAGCGCGCTGTACAAATCCGTCGACGGCGGGCAGACGTGGCGAAAGATCAACTCCGGTTTGCCAAGTGTCGATCTGGGACGCATCGGAATCGATATCTCCCCCGTCAACCCGGACACGCTCTACGCGATCGTCGAAGCGGCCAACGGCAAGAGCGGCTTCTTCCGCTCCACCAATCGCGGCGAATCATGGGAAAAACGCTCCGATTACAGCACGTCGAGCCCGCAGTATTACAACGAGATTTTCTGCGATCCCACCGACGTCGATCGTGTCTACTCGCTGAACACCTACATGCATGTCACCGAAAACGGCGGCGCCTCCTTCGACGCCATCCCCATGGGCGATCGGCACGTCGACGACCACGCACTGTGGATCGACCCCGACGACCCGCGCCACATGATCGTCGGCTGTGACGGCGGCGTGTACATCACCTTTGACCGCGCCGACAACTGGCAGTTCATGCAAAATCTCCCGCTCACACAGTTTTACAAAGCAGCAGTAGACAACTCCGAACCCTTCTACTTCGTCTACGGCGGCACGCAGGACAACAGCACACTGGGCGGGCCGATCGGCACCATCGATCGCGTCGGCATTGCCAACGAACATTGGTTTGTCACGGTGGGCGGCGATGGGTTTGAACCTGCTGTCGACCCCGAAGATCCCAACATCGTCTACAGCGAATGGCAGTATGGCGGGCTGATCCGACACGATCGCCGAAGCGGTGAGATTGTCGACATCAAACCAAGGCATGCGCCGGGCGAAGAGCCGTACCTCTTCAACTGGGATTCCCCGCTCGTCATCAGTCCACACTCGCACACGCGTTTGTA
>CAYMQF010000078.1:0-4110 GCA_964392425.1 uncultured Phycisphaeraceae bacterium | reverse complement strand
GCCAAGGCGTACATCCAAACCAGTCGGCGAGGCATGCCCTCCGGGAAAGGGTTTGCTGGCTCTTCGTTTTATGCAGCGCCCAACCCACCCTTCGGCGCCACCATCACCTATCACCTGAAAGAAAAGGTTCAATCGCTCAAAGAACAGCGACAAAAGGCGGAAAAGAAAGGGTCAACCGACCAGCCAACCGTTGAAGCGATGCGCGCCGAACTGCAAGAACAGGGGCCATCCGTCCTGCTGACCATCCGCGATGACGCGGGGCAGGTCGTCCGCCGGATGAAGGCGCCTCGCGATAAGGGGATGCACCGGGTGGCATGGAATCTGCGCTATCCGACGTACACACCGACGACGCTCAAATCGCGCAGCAGTTCACCGTGGGCGCCTCGCGATGTTGGGCCGCTCGCACTGCCGGGGACGTACACAGCGACGCTCTCCAAGGTTGTTGATGGCGAGACCACAACGCTCGCCGATCCCGTTGAGTTTGAGGTGGTGCCGCTGAATCTTGCGACGTTCAGCGCGGACGATCGCAAGAGCGTCCTTGCCTTCCAGCAGAAAGTCGGACGCATGCAACGAGCGGTGCAAGGCGCCGTCCGCGTTGCGCGTGAAACGCAAAAACGAATCAACTTCGATCGTCAGGCGATCCTCGACACGCCGGGCGCCAAGTTGTCGCTTCTTGAGGACCTTGAAAAACTGCAAGATCGGCTCCATGCGATCAATCTCAAACTCACCGGCGACCGGACGCGTTCGCGCCTGAGCCTGCCGACCGAGCCTTCCATCCTGTCGCGCGTTGAGAACATTGTCGGCGATCAGTGGTGGGTTTCCTCACCGCCTACGCATACCCAGCGAGATCAGTACGGCTACGCGAGCGACGCCTTCAAGAGCACGCTCAAGGAGCTGCGCAAACTCGCCAAGAGCGACCTCACATCACTGGAAAAGAAGCTTGAAAACGCAGGCGCCGCCTGGACGCCCGGGCGAATCCCCGATTGGAAACCTGAATAAAAGATTCGATCAACAGTAGATTCACTGGAAGGCGCGGGTTCACGCTCGCGCCTTTTTTATGCGCTCATGTGCGCGTTCAATCCGAGTCGGCTGATTCGATTTTGTCGAGGAACGGGCCCATGTCCAGCAGTGTGATGTCATCACGTTTGGCAAGCGCCTCGAGGAACCAGCCTTTGTGGCCGGCGCCGTAGGTGATGAGCACGCGCGTGCCCTGCCCTCGCACTTGGTCGAGATATTTTTCAATGAGTGCGAAATGTTTGGCGTTGATGTTGTCCCAGCCGCCGTCGTCGAGATCATCATTGAAGTAGGTGTTGTAAGGGCCGCCGTACGCCTGATCGATAATCGCGTCGTACTGAGCAGAGTGAATCACGCGCGGGTTGTCGTTTGCATCGATCTGCTCAAGCTGTTTTTCCATCCGCTTGCCCGCCTGCTCGAACTCGGCCCATTGCTCCGCACGAGCGGGGTCCTTCGAAATTTCCAGCAGCTTGGCGTTTCGATAATCGTTCATCTCTTTCGTCCAACCAGCGGTCGGCACGATCTTGAACTTCATCTCGCTCAACAGCGGAAAGACAACGTCCACATACTCGGGGAACACTCGCACGCGAGGCTCATCGATCTTCCCAAGTTTGATCTGCTGCTCGAGAGCAGCGTCAAAACGGTTGGGCGGAATCTCTGCGCAAATAGCATCAGGCGAAATCGCGCGAATCAGATTGCGAACGACATCCAGGCTGTACCGCTCGCTGGTTCGGTGCCCCGAGTGGATCATCCCCATCACGATGACTTCGGTCTTTTCAGCGGTTCGCACGACGGGCTCTTTGACCAATCGAACGACGGTGACGATGTTGTCATCTTCGCATGAAATAAAGATGCGCTGGCCGTCGGGGTGGGCACGCATGACGATGGGCTTTTGCCCGACACGCAGCTCGCCGACGATCGCGCGACTTTCGATATCCAGAATCGAAACAGTGTCGCTGCCGGAGTTGTTGACGAGCGCGTAGCGGTCATCGCTGGTCATCACGACGGAGAAGGGCCGATCGCCGACGCCATCACTGACGGTCGCGACCACTTCAAATGTCGCGGTGTTGATGAACTTCAGCTCGTTGGTCCCGCCACAAGCGACGACATAGCTGACATCATCGTTGGTGAGCGCCCCGCCCTCCGGGTGCAGGCCGACCGACGTTCGCGCTGCGACCCGGTCGTTGAGTACATCCATCACGAGCACATCGTTGCTGTCCCGCAGGGGAGTGAAGACGAGGATTCCACCGCGCGTCACGCTCGCGGGGTACGGCCGATCGACTGCGGACCACGCCCGCCGAAGCGTGCCATCCGCGTTGACTTCGCACAACGTGTCGCCGCGCTCGCAGACGAGGTATCGCCTGCCTCCCCGCACGGCGCGAGGCGTGAAGAGCGAGGGCCCGTCGGTCAGCATCTGCACTGTTTCAAAGGGAGAGCCGTCGAGCGGCACACGGATGATCGAATCACCAAGAAACTGTGTGACGATCAACGATTTACCGTCCGGCTCGAGCGAACAGTCGATTGGTGTATGACCGGCCGGGAGGGTTTCGAGCACTTGGTACGTCGTCGTGTCGAGGACGGCGATGACATCGCCCCCTTCGCAGGCGACATACGCCCGCGAGCCATCTTGCGAAAACGCGATGCCGTGAGGCGCCCGGTCGGTCGAAACCGTCGCGATGATTTCAAAACGAACGCCGGGCAGGTCGACGATGCCCGAGTTGGCGCCTGGCTGCGCGGACAACGATGAAGCGAGAAGAACGATTGGCAGAAGGAGGCTGTTCATGCCCAGAGCCTACCGATGAGCCGTGCAGAGTGCTCGCGAGAGGCCACTCACTACCTCGGAGAAGATTATTCGGCTACTCCGCTGACAGAACGCCTATCTCAGAATACCGTACGTGCTATTCCACCCGCGCCAGATGTATCATCTCCATATGACAAACGAGTTGCATGTGATCACCGGCGCTTTGGGTTACACCGGCAAAGCCGTCGCCGAACGGCTCATTGATCGTGGCGTCCGCCTTCGCACACTCACCAACTCTCCGGGCCGACCCAATCCATTTGGCGATGCGCTCGACATCAAGCCGTTGGCATTCGACGACCCCGACTCGCTCGCCCGTTCACTTGAAGGCGCTGACGTTCTCTACAACACCTACTGGGTTCGTTTCAATCACAAGCTCTTTACCTTCGAGCAGGCCGTCGCCAACACGAAGGCACTGTTCGACGCCGCCAAACGCGCGTGCGTCAAAAGGATCGTCCATGTAAGCATTCTTCATGCAGACCAAGCAGACGACCTCGGCTATTACAAAGGGAAACACGAACTCGAAGACGCGTTGCGCGACATCGACATTCCTCACGCCATCATCCGTCCCGGTGTCCTCTTTGGGCGCAGTGACATCCTCGTCAATAACATCGCCTGGGTCCTCCGCCACCTGCCGATCTTCGGAGTCTTCGGTGACGGCGCCTACCGCCTCCGTCCGCTCCATGTGGACGACATGGCGAAGTTGCTCATCGAGCACGCCCAGCGCACTGACAACACAATCGTCGACGCCGTCGGCCCAGAGGCTTTCAGCTACATCGAACTTGTCAGAACATTGGCAGACATCTTCCAGACACGCCGACCGATCGTCCGAGTTTCACCGACACTCGGCTTGGCTGTTTCCAAACTTCTCAATCCATTCGTCAAAGACGTCATCATCACGAGAGAAGAGATCCAAGGTCTGATGCGTGGCCTACTCGATTCAGAACAACCCGCGGCTGGCCAGACAAAACTCACCCAATGGGCCCAGCAACACCGCGAAACACTCGGGCGGCGCTATGCAAGCGAAGTAGGCCGGCGCATCGAACGAAAACTCTCTTATGACCAAATCTGACCCAAGCGCAATAATGAGGCGTCGTGTGACTGCTTGCGAAGTAGACCTGCACCTGTACAGCGCCCCGGTCAGCGATTGTCACGCCAGTGCGTAGAACCCCTGCCCCGTGTATTTCAGTTTGCCTGCGTCCACCAGTGCGGTCTTCACCGGTCTCGTATAGTCCGGGGGAGGTAGGAGCGCGTCGATCTCAGTGCGGAAGAGCACACTGATGAACTCTAGGATCTGC
>CAYMQF010000077.1:1470-10673 GCA_964392425.1 uncultured Phycisphaeraceae bacterium | reverse complement strand
GCAGTCATCGAGGCGCAAGCGTCAGGCTTGCCTGCACTGGTTAGCGCGATCGGTGGCCCGCGCGAAATCGTTGTCGATCACTGCACCGGCTTTGTTCTTCCCGCTGATGATGACGATGCATGGGAGCGCGCAATCGTCGAACTGGCGACCAATACCGCAAAGCGCCGATCAATGAGCGCCGCTGCCATCGAGTATTCCAAGCGATTCTCGTTTGATCGCACTGCGGAGTCGTTTTGGAATGAGCATGAAAAACTTCTTGACGCTCGCAACTCTCGCAGGGCTTCCCGAGTCGCGCCAACTCCCCGCGCCGCGTCCCCTTGCTTGCGCGCGGGGCTCTGAATCTCAACAGCGTGTTATTTCGCTCGTTTGCCCTTGAAAAACTCGCGCAGCAGTTCGCCGCACTCCGCCGCCATCACGCCTTTGATCGGCTCGATGCGGTGGTTGAGTCGGTCATCACTGCAGAGCGTGTAGAGCGACTCGACCGCACCCGCTTTGGGATCGCTCGCGCCGTAGACCAATCGCCCGACGCGCGCGTTGACGATCGCTCCCGCGCACATAGCGCAAGGCTCAAGCGTGACGACGAGCGTGCAGCCGGTGAGCCTCCATGCGCCGATTTGCTGAGCAGCGGCTCGCAACGCGATCAACTCCGCGTGGGCAGTCGGATCCGCATCGACCTCCCGGCGGTTATGCGCTTCAGCAAGCACCTGCCCCGTATCCGTGTCATACACCACGGCGCCGACCGGCGTTTCATCCATCTCCATAGCAGCGCGGGCAAGCTCAAGAGCGCGGCACATCATCGCGCGATCGCGGTCGGTTGGCTCCGTTGACATCGGCGTCTGCGTCATGACTGATCGTCTTCACGGTTGTCATTCTCATCGTGCGTCGAAAATCCCTGCGCGACTCGGCTGGCGGGCAGCGCACGCATCAGGAACAATCCAAGCTCAAAGAGCAGATACAACGGCGCCGCGAGAAGGATCATCGATCCCGGATCAGCAGGCGTAAAGAACGCTCCAGCGATCGCGCATACAAAGAGCGCGTGCTTTCTCCAAGGCGCCAGATCGCTTGCCTTCAGGATGCCCGTCCAGCTCAAGAGCAGCATCACGAGCGGCAGTTGGAATGCAATGGCGAAGACGAGCGCCAATCCGAACACGAGATTGACATATTCGCCGATGCGGTACTGCTGGGAGATCGTTCCGCCGGTGGCGAGGGGGGCGCCGAGTATGACCACGCTCCCATCTCTCCCCACTGCAGCGAATCGGAGTTCGCGGATGGAGTCGTTGATCCAGAACTGGCCAGGCTCGGGGGTTTGCGGATCGGCTGAGAGAATCGGCGCGGTGGGGAGTGTGACCCCGTCGGGGATTGGCGCCGTGGCTGGGGAGGTTTGCACGATGAGCGAGCCGAACACGATGAAGAACCGAAGCATCACCGGCAGCATCAGTTTGTAGAGAAACACCATTGCTGCGGCGGTCAATACTGCCGACCCCGGGATGAGAAAGTAGACGAATCGGCGTTCGTGTTCGTAGAGCCCCGGCGCGATGAAGAGCCACACCTGGTAGAGAATCCAAGGCGCCGAGATCAAGACCGCGACCGACATTCCGACCTTGAGATAGGCGCCGAACGGCTCGACGGGGCTTGTTGCGAGCAGGCGGATCGGTTGGCTGGCGGCGCGGAGCTGAGTCTCCAACGGGTGGACAAGGAACTCGAGCAGCGGCCCGCCGAAGATCAGGCATACGATCAGGATGGGGATCGGGCCGAGCAGCGCCCAGAAGAGCCGACGCCGGAGGTCTTCCAGATGGTCGCCAAACGTCATGGTCAGTGGTTCGCGGTGCATGGGTGGAGCAATCGGGGCGGCGGGGTGTCTGGGATGAAGGGTAAGAATAATTCTTGTGAGACGTGAGAATACGCCAGATGAGGCTTCAAGGCCCATTGGAGGGTTCATGAGGGTCGAGCTGGCGATTGGGGCGAAGAGAAAGTCAGCTTTTTCAAGCAAAGGTGACGGACGGACGCCAGTCGTGCGTCTGGTTGACTGAGGGAGTGTGCATGGAGCAGAGCCAAACGACTCGCGACGCAGAGCGGGCCATCTCGGGGGATTCGCAGGCGCTGGAGCGTTTGTGGGATCAGCACCGCCGATGGTCAGCGGCCATCCTCCTTGCGCACAAACCCGCCGACGCGGAGTTGGATGATCTGCTTCAGGACATTGCCATGACACTCGTTCGCAAAATTCACGACCTACGCGACCCCGCGCTCTTCAAGCCTTGGCTTCGTCGGCTGACGATCAACGCGGCGCGAACAGCAGGCCGGCGGCGCAAGACTCGGCTTCGACTGGTCAAACCTGTGTCCAATCCCGATGCGCTCGATCAGGTCGAATCGCGCGACGACAACCGCGACACAGCGCGAGCAGAAGGCCAGCGGCTGCTCGAGTTAGCCCAACGGCTGCACCCGGATTACCGCGAGCCGTTGTTGCTCAAATGTGTTCGCGGGATGAGATATCGACAGATCGCCGACGTGCTGGGGTTGCCCGTCACGACGGTGGAGACACGCATCACCCGCGCTCGGCGGATGCTGCGCGAAGAAGTTGAGTTTGAAGAAGAAGCTGCAACGCTGCGCATCACTCGGCGAGCGGGCGGCAGTATTTCATGAGGTGTCCCATGACTATCAACGGTGAAGAAAACCTGATCAGCAAAGTGGTGGATGAAGAAGCCACTCCCGAAGATTGGGCGGCGCTCGAACAGCTCGCAGAGTCGGACCCCGGTGTCTGGCGTCGACTCGCTGCCGCTCAGCGCGAACAGTCGGCTCTATCCGTTGGTGTCAATGATGCGCTGGCGGTGTGCGACGAGATCGCGCTGCCGCAACATGCTATTGACGCGACGCATTCATTCAATGTTCGTTGGCGCTCTTGGTCGGGTTGGGCAGCTGCAGCTGCGATCGCTCTTGTCTGGGTCACCACGCGAGGCCTGCTGCCCGGCTCCCCCGCGCTGACTCCGAGTCAGACAGCGGGGATTGACCTTGCGTCGTGGACTCCGGAGCAGGCGTTTGATCAGTATCTCACGCGGGGCAAGCGGGAAGGTCGGGTCCTCAGCGAGCTTCCTGATGTGATGGTGCAGAGCCAGCCCACGCCGGACGGCCTGCGTTTTGAGGTCATCATTCTCCGCCGGGTGATGGAGCGCACCGTCGTCGATCATTTGTATTCCATCGGCGAGGACGACGCGGGACAGCCTCGGATTGTTCCCGACACACCGTCGTCGGTTTTCGTCAACCGCCCCATGTGATTTCGCACTATGAATGTTTCGGTCGGTCTTCCCGCTGACCCCACCGCTTGCAAGGAGTAGTCAGACATGACATCGACACGAAGTTTCAAGAAGGCGATCCGCATCGCTTTGCCGTTGGTTCTTCTGTTGGCGTCTTCCACGGCGCTGCTGGCTGAAGTCGATGCGCCCAAACATCACGTCAAGTCGGCTACCGTCGATGGATATGGTTCGATCATCCTTTCGAGCGAACTTGAAGGCGGCAGCGAGGCGACCTTTTATGGCGACGCATCCTTCATCGTGACCATCGATTCGGGCGATGTCGTGAAGGTCGTGATGAAGAACGGAAAGTTCTCCGCATTTCTCAATGACAAGCCGATCGACGCTTCGCGCATTGTCACCGACAACGGGAGGCTGCGCGTTCTCGGTAAGACGGGGGGCACGCTCTTTGAAGCGAAGCTTCCGCTCACCCGTCGTCCGAAATCTCGTGTCATGCTTGGAGTGATGGTGTCGCCGCCCGACAACGCGATGGCGACTCAGCTTGGTTTGAAGCGTGATGCGGTCGTGGTCACTCAGATCATTCCGGGCACGCCCGCAGCGAAGGCCGGTCTCAAGCCATACGACGTTCTCCTCAAGTTTGACGGAAAACGGGTCACACAAACGACGCTCACCGATGCGATCCGTTCGGTCAAAGCGGGCGATACCGTGACGCTCAACGTGCTGCGAGACGGCAAGCCGCAAGCGTTGGTCGCGACGATGGAGCCAGTTCCGTATGACGCTTGGGCTCCCCTTGCATCAGGGCGGGGCGGGATCGACATGTTCTTTGAATCGCCACAACGCGCCAGGCTGACTCTTCCCAACGGCTCGTTGAAGGTCGACGAAAAGCAGTTGAAAGCGTTTCAGCGGCGGTATGAATCCATGGCGCAAGGCTTGCAAAGCTGGGAGCAGGGCGACATTGGCAAGGCGCTCCGGGATCAACTTGAGACCATCCGAACGGACACGACGCTGAGCAAGGAGAAGCGCAAGGAGATCACCGAGGCGCTCATGCGAACTCTGGAGTCGATCAAGGAATACAGCATCGACATTGAGCTTCCGCCCATCGAACTGTTCAACAATCGGAACAACGATCGAGGCGCCGTCGTCTTTCGAGAACGCGGGCAGCGGCGCGGCGATCGGCGGGCGCAAACCAGCAGCTCCGCTCGCCTGGACTCGATGGAAAAACGATTGACCAAGATTGAATATCTGCTTCAACAATTGCTCGAGCGCGAATCACAGCAGACGAAGACTGACAAGGAAAACTGACAAGAAGGGGACTTGATTCCTCACGATGTGCTTTTCATATACGACGCCGTTTGGGTGGGCGGCCAAACCTTGGGGTTCAACACACCCCATCACAATGGAGATTCCAACGATGAACACGATGATGATTACGGCTCTGCTGGCCAGCGCCGGGCTGGCGCAAGCAGGAGCCCCCGCACCAAATCAGTGTGGCAAGGATTGCGGCGATTGTTGTGCAGCGAAAACAGTCAGCGCCGGCGACCATGAAATAAAAGTGATCGAAGAGTTTGTGATTGACCTCTCGGATGATGACGACGCCGGCCACGGTGGGTCCAAGGCATTCATGATCATCATCGACGAAGACGGCGAAGCGCACATGAAAACCCTTGATCCCGGCAACATGCACAAGATGTGGCGAGGGATGGGAGATGGCGACAACAAACACAAAATGATGATGAAGTTCGGAATGGGCGATGGCGAAGGAATGCACGGCTTCACCATGCCCAAGGATGGTTTCAGTTTCAAATGGGATGGAGAAGGCAAACCTTTCTCGTTCGATGGATCGCCCGAAGAGATGAAGAAGTTCATCGGCAAGCTGAAAGGCTTTTCTCGGCATGGCGCCGAGGGAATGCGCGGCTTTATGATGCCCGAGGGCAAATTCCGATTCAAGTCCGGCGATGATGACCATTCGTTCATGTTCAAAGGAAAGCGGGGCGCTCATGGCAAGTTCTTCACTGGCGACGGCGACCAGATGCATGAAGAAATCGAGATCGTGCAGAGTGATGACAACAAGCCGCGTCTCGGTGTTGGCCTGGAGCCTGATGAGGACGGCTTGGTCATCGTGCAGGTGATGGAGGGCTTCCCCGCGGAGCATGCGGGCCTTGAAACCGGCGATGTAATCGTCAAAATCAACGGCGAAGGCCCCGCGACCATGGACAGCCTGCGCGAGGCGCTTGAGTATTCCCATATCGCGCTCAGTCTGGCGACCGATGACGGCGAAAGAACAGTCACCATCCGCTTTGACGACGATGGACACGCCAAAGGAATGATGAAGAGGCATGGCAAGGCCCATAAGGGTATGAAGGGCAAGGCTCACAAGGATGGGCGCGCCAAACCTCACATGAAGTTCCGCATCCAAACAGATGGCGAACGTGGAGAGGCGAAAGGCTCAAACGAACGGCTTCACACGATGCTCAAGAAGCTCGACAACAAAGGTGAAATCGCTGAGCAAGTGCAAAAGGCTCTCCATGAAGCGATGAAAGAACTCGGCGGAAGCCTCGACGACGATGCGAAAATGGCGATCGAAGAAGCCATGCGATCACTCCGTGAACTGGACCTCAATACGATCGTGGAAGGTCGTATTACTCGATCGGGTAAAGCTCGCGGCGATCGCAAGGGTGACGCTCCACGCTTCCGGGCGCGTGTTGAACGACACAGAGATGGGCAAGGCGACCGAGAGGGCCGGGCGCGTGCACGCGTGCTCAGAAGTGGGCCCCATGTGGATGGTCCAAAGAAGGCTCGCGCACCCCGCAACCGCGCCGATGATGCCCGGTTCAAGAGGTTGGAAGATCGACTCGACCGCATCGAACGACTGCTCGAAGCGATCGAAAGACAGAGTTGAAATGGGAGGACGCAAACTCCCAATCGTAACAGTGTGAACTCAATCTCCTCCGAGGCGTCCGCGCTGACCGCGTGGGCGTCCCTTTGAAGAACCCGGCGTCATGGTGACGCTGCACGAAAGACCACCCATCCGCGGCCGCGTTTCGTATGGCTTTACGTCATCAAACGCGGTCGTGTTTTTTTGCGCCGCGGGAGCGCGGTCATCGGTAGACTATCTGCTGATGTTGAGGTTTCACTCCCTGAACTTTTCAAAGGCGCCCTACGGATGAATCGCACTGTTTCCCCTTTCTCTCGTGTGTGTATCGCATTTGTGTCTTTCTTGATGTTCAACGGCTCGGCACTGGCTGGGTCACCTCCCCGCGCGACGCTCAGTGTCGATGCGACGGAGATCGCAAGGCGACTCGTGCATGTGCAGATGGAGCTCCCCGTCGAAGAGGGGCCGATGGCGCTCAACTATGTGCAGTGGACGCCTGGCAATCACAATCCGTCGGGGCCGATTCAAAATGTTGTCGATCTTGTCATCACCGACGATCATGGTCGGCCGATCCCGTGGACACGCGATCGTGAGAAAATGACTCGCCTGTTGATCGATGTTGCGCGCAGTGTGGACATCATCACGATGCAGTTTTCGTACATCACCAACCAGCCTTCGATCATCTCGCGGTCGACCGACACGTACGGTTTTTCCACGTTTGGCGGGCTCAACTGGAACACCGTGCTGTTCTACCCCGACGATGTGGACAAGGATGAATACATCATCGAAGCGGAGCTGCGCTTCCCGCATGATTGGCGCAGCGCATCATCGCTGCCCCGGCAGTACGCTCGGCGTGGACGCGTGATGTATGAGCCGGTGAGTTTGGCAAGGCTTGTCGATTCGCCCGTTGTGTTCGGCTCGACGTTGCGGACGTATGAACTTTCGACGGGGCAGTCGGCTCCACATTTCATACACGCGGTCGCCCCGTTTGAGGAACAGACGGAGTTGGGCGCCGAACGATTGCAAAAACTTGGCGCCATGGTCGATCAATGCGTTCAGGTCTTTGGGGATTTTCCCCGGCCTGACTATCACTTTCTAATCCTGCTCTCCGATGATGTGCCGGGGCTGGGTGTTGAACACACGCAGTCCACCTATATCTCGCTGGGCGAAAATCGCTTTGAAAAAGCGGAAAAGAACCACGATCCGCTTGGAGTCTTGGCGCACGAATACATCCATTCGTGGTGTGGCAAGCTGCGCGATCCTGAAGGATTGCTCGCGCGCGATTACCACACCACCGCGGACACTCGCCTGCTCTGGGTGTATGAAGGGCTGACGAGTTATCTCGACAACGTCGTTTCGGTGCGCAGCAGATTGATGACCGAGGAGGAATATATAGAAGCGATCACCAACCAGATCGCCGACTTGCAGCTGCGCGAGGGCCGCCTGTGGCGAAGCGTCGAGGACACCGCCGTGTCGCTTCGGTTCCTCCGATCGCGCAGCCCATCGTGGTACGACCGCAGGCGGGGCACGTCGTACTACTCGGAAGGCGCCCTCTTCTGGATGGAGGCTGACGCGATCATCCGCCTTGGAACCGACAACGAGCGTTCGCTCGATGATTTCACGCGCGCGTTTTTCGATGTTCCTGCTGGGAAGGTGGGCACGCCGACCACGTATACGCGCGACGACATTGTCGTGGGCTTGGCCGCTGTGTTTCTTGGGGAGGACTGGGACACGCTGATCCGAAAGCGCATCGAAGAGCCTGTGGATTCGCTGCCGTTCGATCTCGTGACCAAGCTCGGCTATCAACTCGATTTCGTGGACTCGCCATCCGCGGTGCAGAAGAAACGGCTCAACAGATCGTCAGGCGCCGACCTGCGATATTCCCTTGGTTTTACGACGAATAAGACGGGAAAGATCACGCGGATCATTCCCGATTCGCTCGCTGACCGGGCGGGGCTTTCCTATGGCATGTCCATTCTTGCGGTCAACGAATACACCTTCACGGCTGCTCGCCTGCGACAGGCGGTCAAGCAGTCGCCGACGACCGGGCATGTGACTCTTCTCATCGAGTTCGGCGACAAGGTGGAGACGAAGACGCTGCGCTACAAGGATGGTCCGCGCTGGCCGAGGCTGGTGCACACGGGTAGATCGCCCGACGTGCTGAAGGTGATTATGGAGCCGCGGTAAGTTTGGCGCCGTCGTCCGAGCGAACAATCATTTGTCAGTGGCGCCGGCGTGTCGTTGTTGTCGCGTTTGCCTAGCGGGGAAGATCGCGGTCAGGTGGACGGAGGGCTCGTCCTTCTTGACGCGGATGGTTCCTTCTTTGATGCGCGCTACGGCGCTCTTCGCGTTGGCCTTGGAATATTCAATGCCGATGAAGCGTCGGTCGAGTTCGCGCGCGACCAGGCCGGTAGTGCCGCTGCCGAGGAAGGGGTCCATCACGAGCATTCCTTCGTCGGAGCAGGCTCGGATGACGCGCTCGAGATACACCTCGGGGAGTTGGTTTTCGTGGTTGGGTCGGCGTTCCTTGTTGTTGCCCTGAATGCGCCCCCAGTACTTGCCGTACCACACATCCATGGGGACGCGCAAGCCGTTGAGCCCTTCCTTTTTGTTGTGTGTGCGCGGGTCGAAGTAGGTCGTTGCGCGGTCGCTGGGCTCGAGGATGTCTTTCGGGTTCCAGATTCGATGGTCAGCATCTTTGACGAAGTAGAGCGCGTGCACCTTGCTCATGATGAACGAGCCCATACGGTTTTGGCCGAAGCGGAAATGCCAGACGCACCAATTGACCATCGTCAGTTTGTGTTTGTTTTTCAGATACACCACGATCTCAGCAGCGGTGTCATCGGGGATGTTGACCCACAGCGCCCCGGTCGGCGCCAGCGCGTCGACGCAGGCGTCGAGCCATTCTTCGGTGAACTTGAGGTATTCGACGCGGGGCATGCCGTCATCCCACCGGTCGTATTTCACCTGCCAGTTGAAGGGGGGATCAGCGAAGATGAGATCGACTTTGCCCTTGGCGCAGTCAGCGATGCGCGGGATCAACGATCGGCAGTCGCCGACGTAGACGCGCGTGTCCGGCTTGCTCA
>CAYMQF010000077.1:0-1370 GCA_964392425.1 uncultured Phycisphaeraceae bacterium | reverse complement strand
ACGAGGATCGCAAGGATCCGCCCGGTCGTCTCCTTGAGCGAGAGGAGATCAACGAGGACGAAATGAGCGAACGTGATGAGGATCATTCGGAAGAGCAGTTCTTCATAGAGCCCGGCGCCGATGGCGATGGTGGCGCCCGCCCCGAAAGATTGGTCCGCAAGTTCGGTCGCCTCAACCAGTCGAAAGCGATCGGTCGCTGACGCGAGCACCAAGAGAGGCAGCGTCCACGCGACGGACTCCGCGACCATCAGCCCGAGTGTGCGCGGGCGCAGACGCCAGGTGTTTTTCGACAGGAGATGCCAGAGCAGGAGGACGACGATCATCGCCACGCCTGGCAGGAAGGCGCCGCCCACGCCGAACAATTCGAAAAAATGTGAGAAGAGCGCGTGAGCGCGGATGGTGGCGTCCAGTTGGCCCGTGGCTGCGTTGGTCAGGAAGAGCGCCGACCCCGCTTCGTAGATCAAGATCAACGGCGCCAAAAAAACCAACACATACAACGGCTGCATCGACAGCGCCCAGTAACGCTCCCGATCGAGAGGAGGCGGATTGGTCGGTGTTTCAACAGAACTCACGGCGCACTACGGTAGCAGGGGCGCCATGGGTGTGGCGTCGGGGCAGAATTTTGCAAATGGAATGTGGAGCCGAACTCACTGAGTCGAATCTCACTAAGCCGAACCCGAGTGGGATTATTTTTTGGCTTTGACGCGAGCGCTCAAGCGGGACTTGGTGCGGGCGGCGGTCTTCTTGTGGATGATGCCCTTGCCAGCGACGCGGTCGATCACCGAGCACGCTTTGCGGAAGGATTCCTGCGCTTCGCTCGCTGAGCCGTGGAGAACCAACTCGCGCACTTCCTTGACCGCCTCGCGGATTTGCTCCTTGCGCCATCGGTTGCGGGAGCGGTGGCTGACGTTCTGGCGAATGCGTTTGGTTGCGGAGACGGAATGAGCCATCGATCAACGATCCTTACTAAAGAGTGCGCGATCACGCGCGTGCGTGCTTCGACTTTTCCAACCGATCCTCTCGACTTGCAGCAGACGGCGTGCCTGCCTCAACCGAGTCTGAGGGAGCCAGCGTGGCCCGCCTCAGAGCGAGGAACGAACCGATTAGTATCGCAGGGAATCGGCCCACGTCAAGCGGGGGGGGCTGACAGCCTCGGGCGGCCATATTCTCGCTCGTTTTGAGGTTTGCGAGCTGGGCATCGCGATCGGAGGCACCTCTATCAGCAGGGGCGTCTTGCCGACGGTCGGTCGGCGGGATAGCCTCTGCTTCCTAACGCTGCGGGCGTAGCTCAACTGGATAGAGCACCTGACTACGAATCAGGAGGTTGGGGGTTCGAATCCCTTCGCCCGTATTGCTTTTTTCGCCAGCGC
>CAYMQF010000076.1:8169-10898 GCA_964392425.1 uncultured Phycisphaeraceae bacterium | reverse complement strand
GCGACGTGAAACGTTCGAACTCCGTCTCGGTTGGGTCACGGCTCGACCGGCTGGGGCTCGAGGGCTGGCAACCCGATCCCTCGCAGCGCCATCTTTTTCTCCTTGCGCTCCGCACGAATGCGAGGCCCATTGAGAATCACACCGATCCATGTATATCGCACAAAGAGTTGGTAGGTGCCGAGCATGATCGCAGCGCTCACAACCATCACGATCGAAAACTTGGCGATGGCATTCAGCTCCACCGGCATCAACAGTATGTTCAACCACACCACCAAAGGCAGATGAATGATGTACATCCAATAGGTCGAATCGGAGATGTATCGCATCGTTTTGCTCGGTCGCTGGAACAGATGCAGAAAGACACCTGCAAAACCGACGACGAACGCTGCGGTGCTGCCCGCAGAGATGATTTTCATCAATACGCTGGCATTCGCAGTGTTGATCGCTTCACCAGAGCTTTTCGACATCCACCAAAGCCCCAGCCCAACCCCGACGCCGAGCAACGGCACATAATACTTTGCGAGCGACGGCAAGAGCTCTCGTTTTCGATACAGCATCCACCCACACGCGAAGAAAACCATGTAGTACGCAACGATATGCATGGCAGGCCACGCGGAGCTCTGTGTTTCAACCGCTGATCCATTTTGCAAAAACAGCAAGGGAAAAGACAACACCGCCAACACAGGAGCGGCCAATCCTTTGCTCACGCACCAGCACCAAAGATTTGTCGCCAGCGCATTGACTCGCGCCACCGGCGGCGCCACCGACCCGATTTTCATCCAGACGATTGCGATCGTGTACATCACCAGAAGATGTTGAAGAAACCACAGGTGGACCGGTTGCAAGATGCCGGACAACGGCACGTACTTGTAGTATCTCCCCCAAGCGCTCAGAAACGACACCTGATCCGCCGCAGGCGCCATGAGATTGTGCCCCCACGCAGAGACCCCATGCCAGAGCGGGTTTATGAACACCGTCGCCAGCGCCAGCGGAATCGCTATGCGTTTGAAGCGATGAATAGCAAATCGGCGGTCGCCGTATCGACCGAAGAGCATGCACGCAAAGAAACCGGCCATCACAAAGAAAACCTGCATACGAAACAAATGGATAAAACCAAACGTGATGTCAAAGACCCCGTTCGATGAGGGATCGTCCGCCGGCCACACGCTCCAGACATTGGTCATGTACGCCATCTCGGCGTGCAGCACGATCCCCAGAAGCATCGCGACCGCTCGCAACGCATCCATCGAGTGCAGCCGCTCATTGTGTGCAATAGGTGATGTCATAGAAACCCCGCGTTGAAGATAAGAAGGTATCGAGCGCCCATCAGTTGCTCGTCAAAACACTGACCGGGCATGTCATGACAACACATAGAGTTTACCGTGTCAAAGCAAACGAGCTATTGCCAATTACCAACCACATGATCGGGAATCATCCGAGATGAAAGCAGTGGAGCACCGTTGCTCTGCAATGAAACACCTCGCAAGTGTGTCGGCGCCAACGCGCGCGCAGGGCGAATGCAAATCCGAGACGGTGGTCCATTATCACATTCGCTCTCGAGGTTTTCAGTTGGAATATTCTTTCGTTGGTCTCTGTTATGCTTTCGATCCTCCGTTTGACCTACGGGCGCAGGGACGATCGACCTAACTGAACAGGATGGTGACCATGAGCGGGAAGACGCCGATCGGTGTGCTGGATGAGCTGTCTCGCCGGGGTTTTCTTGCGTTGACAGGCGCGACGGCGCTGGGCGGAATCGCACTGCCAAGGCTCGCTGAGGGCGGCGCCGCGATCACGACGACTCGCACAGCAGCGCCTGAGATCCTGGCGCCAGCGGATTCCGCGCTGGAGTTGGTCATCGAACGATCCCTGCTGCATGTCGCCGGGCGGTCCACCTCGCAGGCGATCACGATCAACGGCTCGCTCCCCGGCCCGACCATCAGAATGCGCGAAGGGCAGGATGTTGAAATCATCGTGCGCAACAACATCCCCGACGAGGACACATCGATCCATTGGCACGGCTTGCTCCTGCCTATGAATATGGACGGCGTGCCGGGAGTCAGTTTCCCGGGAATCAAACCCGGCGAGACGTTCACCTACCGCTATCAGGCTCGCCAAAACGGCACCTACTGGTATCACAGCCATTCCGGTCTTCAGGAGCAGCTCGGCCATTTCGGCGCCCTGATTATCGATCCGATCGAGCCGGAGCCCTTCAGCTACGACCGGGAGTATGTCATCATCCTTTCGGACTGGATGTTCGTGAACCCGTACCGCGTGCTCAATAAACTCAAGAAGTTCGAGGGCTACTTCAACTACCAACGGCCAACCGTTGCGAATCTCGCTTCGCAGGCGCGCGAGCAAGGCCTCAGAGCGGCACTCTCCGAGCGGTGGCGATGGGACGCCATGCGGATGGACCCGACTGACATCGCGGACATCACGGGAGCCGCATACACCTATCTGATGAACGGTTGCTCCCCCGATGAAAACTGGACCGCGCTGGCGCAGCCCGGCGAGCGCGTTCGGTTGCGCGTGATCAACGCTGCGACGATGACGTACTTCGACTTCCGGATTCCCGGCGTCCCCATGACGGTCGTTGCTGCGGACGGGCAATACGTCAAGCCGGTTGAGACGGACGAACTACGAATCGCCGTCGCGGAGACGTACGACCTCATCGTGACGATGCCCGATGATCAGGCGCACACGATCTACGCTGAGACAATGGACCGCAGCGG
>CAYMQF010000076.1:0-8069 GCA_964392425.1 uncultured Phycisphaeraceae bacterium | reverse complement strand
CGATGCCCGATGATCAGGCGCACACGATCTACGCTGAGACAATGGACCGCAGCGGCTTCACACGCGGAACTCTGGCCCCGCGCGCCGGGATGTCCGCAGCGCTACCGGCGCGCCGAACACGCGCCATGCGCACGATGGCGGACATGGGCATGGCCGGGATGTCCGACATGTCGAGCAAGTCAGAGATGTCCGAAATGCCTGCCATGTCAGGGATGTCGGGGATGTCGGGGATGTCGGGGAAATCAGGGATGTCGGACGGCTCCGATGCGTCGTCGTCGATGGACCCCATGCCAACGGCGCCCGATTCGGCGCGCCCCCAAACTCTGCCGACGTCGAACCTGCCTAACTCCGTCATGCACGGGCCGGACCATCACGGCTCGGGCGCAACGATGATCGCGATGGCGCCACGCCGCCGGTTCGCGGAGCCCGGCCTTGGTCTGGGTGACGATGGCTGGCGCGTGCTGACGTACGCGGAGCTCCGCGCGTTGCACCGTCCACCGGGTCGGCGAGCGCCGGGGCGGGAGTTCGATCTCCACCTGACCGGGAATATGGGCCGATACATCTGGGGCTTTGACGGGAAGAAGTTTTCCGAGGCGGAAGACATCCGATTCGTGTACGGCGAACGGCTTCGGATCAACATGATCAACGACACGATGATGGACCATCCGATCCACCTGCACGGGATGTGGATGGACCTCTACGCCGGCGGCGATCTCTCAGACAACCCGCGCAAGCACACCGTGAGCATCAAGCCGGGCGAGTTGCTGTCAGTGGACATCACCGCTGATGCGCCGGGGCGATGGGCCTTCCATTGTCACCTGCTGTATCACATGGACATGGGCATGTTCCGCACCGTTGCGGTCGTGAAATCGCTGGAAGGGAAATGACACACATGCACCGCCCATTCATAGGAATCCTGACGCTTGCATCGGCGTCTCTGCTCACTCCCAACTCGGCATGGGGACAGCACCGCGACCCGCCGCCGCAAACTTCGCCCGACTCCGCCCCGCTGCTGCCCGAAGGTCTGACCCTCGAACAAACGCTTGATTTTGCCGCCAATCCTCCCCCAGCGTCATGGCCTCAGCCAGTCCACGACAACCCCGTGCTTTCGTTCACGCTCGTTGAGCTTCTCGAATATCGACTGGGCAATGAACGGCGTGATGAGCTCGGCTGGGACACCCAAGGATGGATCGGCAACGACGATCACAAGTTCTGGTGGAAGTCCGAAGGGGCAGCGACTCTCAATGGGAGGAGCGCGGGTGATGCCGATTTGCAGGCGCTGTACGCCAAACCGCTCAGTGCGTTCTGGTTTTTACAAGCAGGTGTCCGCTACAACCAGATGTGGTCGGGGGGAAACACCAAAGGCCAGTTCTCGGGAGTGCTGGGTCTTCAGGGGTTGGCGCCGTACAAGTTTGATCTCGAACCAACCCTCTACTTGACGAGCAACGGCGACCTGCTCGCGCAGCTGACAGCGAGTTACGACCTGTATCTGAATCAACGGCTGGTGTTGCAGCCAAGGCTGGAGTTCAACCTTTCGGCGCAGGACATCCCTGACTTCGGGTTGGGCGCCGGATTCAATGATCTCAGCTTTGATCTGCGTCTCCGGTACGAGATCAGGCGTGAGTTCGCGCCGTACGTCGGGGTGCGGTTCACCACGTTCCTGGGCGAGACGGCTGACATCGCGGAGCTTGGGGGCGAAGCCGTCGACGATCTCCAGTTTGTTTTCGGAGTGCGGATTGTGTTCTGAAGAGATAACTCTCTCCGCGCATTCTTTACTACCCTCTCGCTCTGGAACGCAACACATCAACCTAAAAGGGCAACCACATGCATCGATTTCAAGACCAAGTAGCGCTCGTCACAGGTGGCGGCACCGGCATCGGCAAAGCCACCGCGATCGCGTTCGCGCGGCAAGGCGCCAAAGTCGTCATCGGCAACCGCAACGAGCAGCGAGGCGCCGACGTGGTTGAAGAGATCCGAGCCGCCGGCGGCGAAGCGGTGTTCCAACAGACCGACGTTCAGAAAGCTGCAGACGTTCAGTCGCTCGTTCATCTCGCAGTCGAGAAGTACGGCCGACTCGATATTGCGTTCAATAACGCAGGCATCGAAGGAGACATCGTCCCGACGCATGAGCAGACAGAGGAAAACTTTGATCGCGTGATGGGCATCAACGTCAAAGGCGTCTGGCTCTGCATGAAACATGAGATCGAGCAGATGCTCGGCCAATCCCCGTCCAGCTCGGGAACGAAAGGAGCGATCGTGAACTGCTCGTCGATTGCTGGCGTGATCGGTTTTCCGGGGCTTGGACAATACGTCGCCTCCAAGCACGCGGTCAATGGATTGACCAAGACAGCGGCGCTCGAATACGCCACACAGGGAATCCGCGTCAACGCGGTCAGCCCAGCGGTGATCGAAACACCGATGGCGGACCGGCTCATCAGCACACTCGAAATGTCACAAGAGGACGCCGCTGCGATGGCGCCAATGGGTCGCACCGGCCAGCCCGATGAGGTAGCCGATCTGGTGCTGTTCTTATGCTCGAATGATTCTTCCTACATCACGGGGCAGGCGATGTTGATCGACGGCGGCTACACCGCTCAATAGATCCGCACAATATCAGCAACGCACATCGCAACGTCAGGAGCCGCAGCTCCTGCGCGATTGCGGTCACCCGGCATCCCGTTGAGATAGACTGCCTGCCTGCTTCAAAGCAGGAGGACAAGCACAACTCTCCACTCAACTTCCAATCAAGAACATTCATAGAACACAAGTACAACGATCATGCATCAACATCACGCTGTCGATTATTTCGAACTCACCGCGGTCGATCTGGCTGAAGCCATGCGATTCTACGGCGCCGCATTCGGCTGGACGTTCAATGAGTACGGCCCGACGTATGCGGGGATCAACAAGCCCGGCGGCGAAGGCGAAGCGGGAGGCATCTGTCAAGACTCCAACGTCACGCGCGGCGGCCCGCTTCTCATCCTCTACTCAAACAACATCGAAGCCAGCATTGCCTCGGTGAAAGAAGCAGGCGGCCAGATCGTCAAAGAGTTGTTCGCATTTCCCGGCGGCCGACGATTCCATTTTACGGATCCCTCGGGAAACGAGCTCGCCGTCTGGTCTGAATAGTCGCAAAATACATACCCAAAGGACCATTCCTTGCCTCACACAGCAGGGAGTTTCGATGCGCAATCACACCAAACATAATCTGGTAGGATCCATCTGGTGTTATAAGGGGACTTCATATGAAAGGCACGACCGTACGCTTGATTATCATCGCAGCAGTGGTCGCCACGATTGCATCAATCGCAGCGGCACTCGCCATGAAGTTGATGGGCACGACCAACACCACTGGTGTCGCGGGCGGCATCGGCGGCGCCATTGGCGCAACGACTGCGGTGTCCATCATGTCCATGTCAAAGAAGAAATCTTCGACCACCAAAGATTGATCTAAGCCGTCTGACCCTCGACAACGCTGAGTGTTCGATCAGGGTTCGTTTCTCTTTGAACAGTCAATCTCTCTGAGCTCGATCTGATCTGTTGACGGAGTTCGGCCAAAGGCACAGCGGAGCCACACCCTCAATAGCCCCGCCAGCGCGAAGGCGCTGCATGTGCCCGCTGCTGCAAAGACGAAGGGTCCGACGTTCACCAGCCATGCGGGCGGCGGATCTCCCATGTATCGCGTGACACCCACGACGATCCCGGAGAGGTTGAGCCACACGACCATCGCCGCCACTGAAACGTTGAGTGCAATGGCCCAGAGATAGAGCCCCGATCCATTCAGTTGGCTGGCGTTTTCGCCTCGTTTCAAGCAAATTTCGGTCAGCAGCCAGGAGACACACGCGAAGAGGATCATGCTGTCGATCCCGATCTCGGTTCCCATCGCGTGGGCGGTGACGGCGTGCGTGCCGTGGATGAGCGAGTTGAGCGGCGGAATGGAGATGAGCACCGCGGAAACAAGCATCGCAGCGGTCCACCAGCGCGCAGCGCCGAAGAAGAACCGCGCAGCCTGTTGCGATCCCGTGCTGCGCAGCTTGATGAGCGCGGCAATATCCCACAAGACGCGCGCCAGAATGATGATCTCCGTCATGCTTACCGTAAAGCTGATCCACTTGACCACTTCGCTCTGAGGCAGGTGGTAGGTGTGGTGCCCGAAGTTCGTAAACGAGTTGAGCAGGCTTACGAAGAAGAGCGCGTAAGCCAGCTTCGAGTGGGCGTACTCTTTGTTGCCCGAGAGTTTCTCGCCGATGTAGTAGGCGCTGCCGTAGACGAAGAGGTTGAAGCTGCCCACGAGCGTGCCGGTGGCTTTCCACTGCACGCGCAGGTCGACGATTGGATCATCAAAAACGCGAGGGATGAGCCAGGCGTGCTGTTCGATGAAGGTGTAAATGAAGAAAAGCGCGCCGACGCCCCACATCGTGACGTAGACCGGTCGGCTCCAAAACCCTCGGTGTGTCGCAGCAAAGAAGTTCCACGCGAAGAGCAGCCAACCTCCAAGAATGAGAACACTGAATATCGGGTGGAAGCCCATGTACTCTCGGCCCGATGTCATGCCTATTGAAAGCGTGACAAGCATGCCCAGGCCAGCCAGCGCCCACAACGTCACCTGCACCCTCAGGCGCCAGCGCTCCAATGTCCCCGGGGTCGGCGCGCAGTCTTGCAGGTAACGGTGCACGACGGCGACACCGCCCAGAAATATCCAAGCTGACGTGAACGTCGTGTGGATCGGCCGAAGCGATGTGAAGTTCAACTCAACGCGCGACAACGCGAGCGAAAGCGCAGGGATGTAATGGAGCACACCCAGCACCCCCGCGATGAGCGACACTGCAAGAGCGACCAAGGCGCCTCGCATGAAAGTGAGAGTCGCATAGCGGCGCGTCGCATTGCCGGCATAGCTCGGACCGTCGACGCGCTCGCCTTGTGCGCATGGGGCCCTCACCGGAACTCCCACCAGGGCGAGTCAGTCCAAAGAGCACGCCACCCGATCTCTGGGAGTTGAAGATGACGCCGCAGCGCGCTGCGCCGATCAGCGAGCCACTCAAGATACGCAACCACCGCCTCTCGTTCATCAGCGTTGAAGCCCGTCGGCGCCATCGATCGCCGCCCGTTCTTCAATACATCGAGAATCGCTTCCCGTTCGAGCCTGCCTGCGGTCTTTGTGAGATCAGGCGCCCCTACAAGAGAAGTCGCCAGCGGAGTGTGGCACGACCAACACGCCCGCAACTCAACCATCGCGAACCCCTTGCGCACCACAGCGTCAGCGCCCGACTTCAGTTCGCTTCGCACCGCTGCAGAAAACTCCATGGGGAAGGTTGGGTTGTCAAGAGTCGGGTCGGCTATTCGTGCCTGCCCGCGCCCCGTCCGGTTCATCGCCGACAGATAAGCAGCGATCGCGGCTATGTCCTCCTCGGGCATATGAAAGGCTGGCATCTGCGACACACCCTCGACCAACACAACGGAGAGCCAGTCGGTCGTCAGACGACTTGAAGCGTTCGTCAGGTCGGGGCCCATGAATCCGCCAAAGCCGTACAGCTGGTGACAGCTCTGGCAGTTGTTCTGGCGCCAAATGATCTGGCCCTTGAGCGCGATCCCTGAGAGTTGCACTTGGCCCGGCTCGTCGGAGTAGACGAACGCGGTCTGAGCTACGAAACATGCGACCAAAACCAAGAGCATGACAACCTTGACGGCCGGCTTGCATGGCGCACCCCACCCGGTGGGGGCTCGGGGTGTGTCTGCACCTACCTCGCTGTGGTCCATGGTCGTAAACGTCTCCTCACGATAGCCCGCGTGGGCAGAGGAGAGTTTACTTCAAAGCTCGGAATGTAGTTCTTCAGCCTCAGAGCAGGGTTGATTCGCCAATCAGCTTGTGATCGACGAAACCAAGGTGAACCACACTCATCCCGCCCCGGCCGAGTTCGCGATCAATGGTGCATGGGCCGATCTGTGCGGGAACACATGTCACGGGCTTTGGCTCAACTCCTGATCCCAGTTCAAGATGACGCGCATCGGGCCCGGCTCTTGCTCCCACTTGGCCGGCTCGATGGCTACGAAGCGGCCGTCCGGCCCCATGGTCCAGGCGTTCCATCGGCTCGCGGCCCGTGGCCAGGGTGAAGCGAACACATCGCTCGGCGCGCCGACGATCACGCGACCATCTGTCTCCTGAATCGTTGCCTTCATCATTCGATCGTTCTCTTGCCAATAGAGGGCCGCGCTATCCGGCGCCCAGATCACCGATCCGCTTTCGCTGACAGAGACCAGCCAAGCGCGATCGAGTTCGGGGTAGCGGCGCAGGTAAACCTCGGTCTGCCCCGATTCATCGGAGAGATAGGCGAGCCAGCGTCCGTCGGGCGAGAAGCGAGCTTTTGTAATCGAATAACCCTCCTGATCGAAGAGTGGCGCCACCGACTCGGGAGCGTCGAGCCGAAGTATCTGCAACTGCTTCCGCATCGGCGAGCCGGACTCCGCTTGAGCTGTTCGTAGCAGCAGCAGCCCCGAGCCGTCCGGTAGCCAATCCGCAACATCCGTTTCAGGGAGTGTCGCGACCACCTGCGGCCCGCCTCCGGACTCGAAATCCCGGACCACGATGTCGTGAAGCTCGTAGCCTCGCTCCGGTAGCTGTTGGTTGTAGGCCAAGCGATTCCCATCGTGAGCCCACCTGAAGTTGTAGGACTCGCCCTCGCTGATGATGCGGCGCATAGAGCCCCGCCCGACGTCGTAGATCCAGGTTTCCATTGCGCGGCGCAAGGTATTGATGGCAATCGACGAGCCATCGGGCGAGACGGTGAGCATTTCGCCAAATGCGTCGAACTCGGTGATTGGCTCGATCTCACCATGCTCATCGACATACACGATTCGGCGCCCGTTGCTCAGCCGCTGACCGGGTAGGAACGCGAGCGTCCCCGACCAAGACATCGCCACCTTCGGCAGACCGCCCCACTGTGTTGACGCCACCCCGTCAAGCACTCGTCGTTCCGGACCGGTGACCTGAGCCCGCTTGAAATCAAAGGGCGCTGCGAACAGTGACGAATCGCGCAGATATAGGAGTTCGCCGTCGGAGCTAATCAGCGGTGACGAAGCGTTTGGCGCCACCACGCTCATCGCTCCGTCGGCGAGCGATACGCTCAGCGTGATATAGGCATCGATCGAGTTCCCGGTGTATGCATTGAGAAGCATGTAGTCCTGCCCCGGCACGGCGAACAGAGCTCCGAAGCCCAGCATGCCCTGGTCCACCGGCACCGTTGCGAAACGTTCGACAGCGCCGGTCGCAACGTCCACGCGATTGAGCGTCCGGCTTGTGGAATCAATGACAATGATCCGGTCATCGTCCAGCCAGACTCCACTCTTGTCTGGGTCTATGTCAAGATCGTCGACAATCGGCAACGGCAACCCACCGTCCCGCGCGATCCGCATGAGCCGGCCCTGCTGGTAAAACGCGATCCAGCGCCCATCGGGCGAAAAGAATGGCTGCGAGGCTCGCTCCGTGCCGGTGAGCGTCCGCACCTCAAAAGAATCAAGTTCGCGCACAACGATCGGCCCATTGCCAACCGGTGTGACTGCGATCGCCGAACCGTCGGGGGCAATGGCAAGGTCGTCGATGGCAACAAGCTCATCATCGACGACGATCGGCACATCGAAGCGCAGCGTGGGGTTCAATGTCTCGTTCGGGGACGCGACGAATCTGCTGCCCACAACCCAGACGATCGCTGCGCCAACGAGAACGCCCAGAGCCATCAGGCCAGTTGCTCGCCAAAGCCAGCGCTTTGTCGTCCCGCCCGGCACGGTTTGGAAGCTGTCAGTCGTCCACTCACTCTGAGTGAGAGCGTTTTCGATCTCAACCCGCACATCACCAATGTCGCGGTAGCGCTTCGTCTTGTCACGCTCCAGACAGCGACGCAGCACATGGCGCACCATCGGCGGTGTGTTCGCTGGCAGGAGGTCAAGATCAATCTCCTTGTGCAGGACGGCGCCGATCGAGTCACTCGCCGTCTCGCCCCGGAAGGGCGAGGCGCCAGCAAGCATTTCATACAGCAACACGCCGAACGACCAGATGTCCGTGCGCTTGTCGACTC
>CAYMQF010000075.1:8522-10913 GCA_964392425.1 uncultured Phycisphaeraceae bacterium | reverse complement strand
GACATCACCTCGGACGATTGGCGCCCTTCGACGCTCATCCCCGCTGACGCGACCATCACCACACCCAGGCAGAGCAGGGCAAACACGCAAACAATAATGAGATGACCGGGCCGCATCGCACGCTCGCTATCGGATGAACGGTTGGCTTGCCTGCAAAGGAGAGAACGGGCGCCCGCTTAGGTCTTCTCGGCGCGGCGGCTCCACTCAAACTCCAACGGCTCAAGCTGGGCAGCGAGTGTCGTGCGCTCCTCGCCCAACGCGGACGCTTTCTTATGATCGCGCCACACATCGGGATCGCTCAGGGAGGCATCGATCTCGCGGAGGCGCGATTCGATCTCTTCAATGCGGGATTCGAGCTGCTCGGTGCGCAGGCGGGCGAGCTTGGCCTGCTCCTTGCGCTGGGTGCGCTGCTCGTTTGTCTCAGAATTGGTGGATTTTGATTGAGGCTGGCGATCCACCGAAGCCGCTTTTTGCTTGGCGTAAGCGTGAGCCTGCTCGACTTGTTTTGCCTCTGCCAGCCGGGTGTTTTCGCGCGTTCGCCAGTCGGTGAAGTTGCCAAGAAAAACCTCGGCTCCTCCCTCCCCATCGAGAACAATGAGATGGTCGCACATCGCATCGAGGAGCGCGCGGTCATGGCTGATGAGGATGAGTGTGCCTGCGTAGCCGCCTTCGATGGTGAACACTTCTTCCAGCCGCTCCGAGGAGGGGATGTCGAGGTGGTTGGTCGGCTCATCGAGAATGAGCAAATTTTTCGCGCTGGCCAACAGCCCCGCGAGCATGACGCGGGCGCGTTCGCCGCCTGACAGGACGCGCATTTCCTTGTCCTGCTCAGCTCCTGAAAAGAGGAACGCGCCAGCAAGATCGCGCGCCTGCTGTTCGGAGAGTTCCTTGCCTGGGTTTTCTCTGCGGATGATGTCCTGCAGGAAGCGGTAGAGCTGTTGGTCGGGATCGATCACGTCGTGCTGCTGGCGGTAGTGCCCGACGACGATGTTGGAGCCGAGCTTGATCATGCCCGACGTAAGTGGGATTTCATCGAGCAGGCAGCGGATGAGTGTTGTCTTGCCCGCGCCGTTGGGGCCGATGATTCCCCACCGTTCGCCTCGACTGATGGTGAGATCGAGATCGTGAAAGAGGATCTTTTCACTGGCGGGCTCGCCGTTTTGGACGACGTTGGTGTAGCGCTTGCCGACTTCTTTCGCTTTGACAACGACGTCGCTGGAGCGAGGCGCCTTGGGTAGGCGAAGCTGGAGCGTGTCCGCATCGAGGGGCCGATCGAGCCCCGCTTCACGCGCGCGGTCGAGCTTCTTCTGCCTGCCTTTGGCTTCTTTGGCGCGCTGGCCGGTTTTGTACCGGCTGATGAACTGCTCCTGCTGGCGAAAGGTCGTCTGTTGTTTTTCCCACGCGCGCCGTTGGGTGATGCGTCGTTCTTTGCGGAGTTTGCGAAACGCTTCGTACGCGCCGGGATAGTCGATGAGTCGGCCGTCCTCAACTTCGACGATCCGATGAACCACGTTGTCGAGCATTCGGCGGTCGTGGCTCACCATGAGCACGGCGCCTCGATATTGATCGCGCAAAAACTCTTCGAGCCAGATGCGACCGGGGATGTCGAGGTGATTGGTCGGCTCATCGAGCAACAGCAAATCAGGATTTTCAAGAAGCAATATGGCCAACGAGAGTCGGCTTCGCTGTCCGCCTGACAGGTCTTTGCACTTGATCGAAAACTGGCTGTTGGTGAAGCCGAGCCCGTGGAGCGTGGCGTCGATGGTGTGGTCGATCGCGTAGCCGCCCGCTGCGTCGATTTCGCGCTCGAGGCGTTCTTGCTGATGGAGCAGTTGGGTGAGGTCGTCATCGCTGGCGCTTGCCATTTTCTCAAACACTTCGTGAAGCTCAGCGTGGAGCCGATGAAGATCGTCAAAGGCGCTCTCCGCAGCGTCGCGGAGCGTGTCATCTTCGGGGAGGTCCGGGTCCTGCTTGAGATAGCCGACGCGCGACCCGCGCAGCGTCTGAACATCACCTGAATCAAGAGCGAGATCGCCCGCAATGATGCGCAGCAGCGTGCTTTTGCCCGTTCCATTGCGCCCGACCAGGCCGATGCGTTCGCCCGGCTCGATCGAGAGGGTGGCGCTGGAGAGCACGGGATCAGCCCCAAAGGAGCGCGAAATGTTCACCGCCTGAACGATTGGCATCCCGCAAGGCTAGCAAGCTGAAGTGCTCAAGCAGAGGCGCTGCCAAACAGTCAATCGCCGAAGCATGTTCCGACGGCTCGGGCAGCAGCAATGAGCTGGTCGCCCGGCGGGACGAGGCGCTGCTTATTGGCGGCGTCCTGGATCGGCGTATTGGTGACTTCCTCATTGCGCATCACGACAAGGCGATTGGTCGCGCCCGTGGTCA
>CAYMQF010000075.1:0-8422 GCA_964392425.1 uncultured Phycisphaeraceae bacterium | reverse complement strand
CCGTGCTTGCTGCGTTGGCAAACATATTCGCAAATAGTGCCGAGGTTGTAGGGGATTTCGGGGATGACGATGACGTCCGCTCCCGACGCGACGCCCGCGTACAGCGCGATCCACCCTGCGTTTCGGCCCATCACTTCGACGACCATCACGCGGTGGTGAGACTGCGCCGTCGTGTGCAGGCGGTCGAGCGCTTCTGATGCGGTTTGAACCGCGGTCATAAAGCCGAACGTGACGTCGGTGCCCGCGAGATCGTTGTCGATTGTTTTGGGTAGGCCGATGCAGTTGATCCCCGCGTCGACGAATGTTTGGGCGCCGCTCATGGTGCCGTCCCCGCCGATGAGGACGAGCGCGTCGAGCTTGTGTTCTTCGATGTGCGTCAGGCATTTCGCGGAGACATCTTCAAAGACGGGATCGCCAGATTCGTTGTAGCCGACGGCGAATCGTTTGGGGTCGGCTTTGTTGGACGAGCCGAGGATCGTGCCGCCTCGCGTGATGATGCCTGAAACGTCAGCACTGGAGAGCGGGCGGATCCGGTTTTCGATCAAGCCGAGGAAGCCGTCCTCGATGCCGAAGACTTCGATGTCGTGGTTGTAGAGGGCGGATTTGGTGACGGACCGGATGACGGCGTTGAGGCCGGGGCAGTCGCCTCCTCCGGTGAGGATGCCGATTCGGCGGATGGTGTTGGTGGGCATGGTTTGGTCCGTCTGAAAAAGGTGCGTGTTTGTGGATGATATGGACCTGATTGGTGATGGGTTTTATCGGTCGAAGGCCCATTGTGGATGAGACTGCTTGCAGAAAATGAAAATCAGGTATACTTATCTGTAAGGTATGTATTTTGGCACCTGCTAGGGGATATTCCTCTACGCCAAATAATCGCCCGGTGAATCTGCTGAGCGGGCCTTACAGGAAATCTTCTCATGATCTCGCAAACCGCTGAATATGCGCTCCGGGCAATGTCGTGGATGGCGCTGACACCTGACGAAAGGGTGCCGTCCTCGCTGCTCGCAGAGAAGACGAAGGTGCCCTCTGATTATCTTTCCAAGGTGCTCCAGCTCCTGTCTGAAGCAGGCATGATCGAAGGTCGCCGAGGCGTGAGAGGCGGGTATCGGCTTTCGAAAAAGCCCGATAACATCAAGCTTCTCGACATCATCAATGCGGTCAGCAGGGATGAAATGCAACTCAAACGCATCGAATCCTGCCCGCTTGGGTTGACCAATCACGCACCGCACCTGTGCCCACTTCATCATACGATGGACCGAGCGATCCAGGCGTTGATCGACGTGCTCGGCGACATGACCATCGCGGACATGGTGGATTCGGACAAGGACATCAAGCCGTTGTGTGACGCTGAGATCACGGCGAAGTTGACCATCAGCAAGCGATAAACGCCGTCCCAGAACAACGCTGTTCAGGCAAGATTCCCAACAGCCGATAGTGGTGAGGTGTCTGTCTTCAAAAGTCTTTGTGTCGGAGTCATTGGCGCCGTGGCGCTGGTCGGCTGTGGGTCTGAGCCTCAGACCGCTCAGGAGATTCGCCGCGAATATGCGATGCGGATTCTGGATGGCTTCAGCATCAAGTATTTCGACATCAGCGCAGCACGAGCCGACCCCAGCACTTTCACGCTCTACGATCTGACGCTCCAGGACGGGAACAGCATATTTCATGCTGATGAAGCGTGGATTCTTGTCGACGAAAAGACGAGAACCGTTTCGCTTCAGCTCAAGGGCGTGGTTGGCGCCGACGCGGTGACCGGTCAGCTCGTCTCCATGGACGATTTGAACTCGGGCCCGATCAAGCTGGCCGGCGCCCTCAAAAAATAAATCACTCCTTCCAATATCAGATCGGCATGCTCCGCTTGGCTATAGTTCTGTCTGGCGCGTGCCCTAGTGGTGCGTTCCTGCAAGGAGGAGCCCATGCCGATCACCGAACAAGCCGTGATTGAATCGCTACGGACGGTCAACGATCCCGATGTCCAACGCGATCTCGTTTCCATCGGCGCCATCCGGCGTTTCGTAGTCGAAGCAGACCGCGTGGAGTTGTCGATCGCAGCGCCTGGCGCAACAAGCCAACCCGCTCGCGACGCACTGATCGCACAAATCGAATCCGCCATTCGTGCTTCAGCAGGCGGAGATTCTTCCATTGAAGTAGCCGTCGAGTTTGTCGGAGAGGACCCGCGCTCGTCAGGCGCCCCTCAGCAAGCACAGCCTCCCGCTCCCGCTGAGACTCCCCAGTCGAGCGCCAGCGGGCTCCCGGGCGTGTCGCGCATCGTTGCGGTCGGCGCCGGTAAAGGCGGCGTTGGAAAATCAACCATCGCGGTGAATCTCGCCGTCGGGCTCGCGCGCCAGGGGCACTCGGTCGGTCTGATGGACGGCGACATCTATGGGCCCAGTGTGCCGACCATGCTCGGGTTGGACTCTTTTGAGCCGAATGTCGTTCGGAACATGCTTCAGCCGTTTCTCGTGCACGGCGTCAAGTGCATCACCATCGGCAAGCTCGTCGAACCGGGCAAGCCGTTGATCTGGCGAGGGCCGATGGCGCACGGCGCCTTCACGCAGCTCGCCGAACAAACCGAGTGGGGCGAGCTGGACTACCTCATCATCGACCTGCCGCCCGGCACGGGGGATGTCATGCTGACCATGGCGCAGTTGCTCCGTCTCGACGGTGCAGTCATCGTTTGCACACCTCAGAAAGTCGCGCAGGACGACGCGGTGCGAGCCGCTGCGATGTTCAAAACACTCGGCGTCAAAGTGCTCGGCGTCGTCGAAAACATGAGCTACTTCGTCGGCGATGACGGCAAAGAATATGACCTCTTCGGCAGAGGCGGAGCGGAACACATGGCCCAGCAGATCGGTGTCCCGTTCCTCGGTAGCGTGCCAATCAACACCCGACTTCGAATCAACAGCGACAACGGAGATCCGTCAGCCAACTTCGAGTCAGACGATCAACTGTCCAGTGATCTCAATGCACTGGTCAGCCAACTCCAAAACCAAATCGCGCTGGCGACGATTGCCCCGGAGAGCGCCACGCCGACCGTGACGATTCACTAAGGAAGAGCATCGCCATGATCGCGCGGTCTTCGGTTGCGCGCTGATCGAGAAAATCAAACTCAATGCTCAATGCTCAATGAACAGCCCCCTCTCCTGTGGAGGAAAGGGGGCTTACAATTTTGGATTTACTGAGTGCAACGAAACTTGATTGATCTCGCTTCGATCAGTTTCTCGCCATCAGTTCGAGCGTGAAGGCACCGGTGGACGGTGACCCCCAGTTGCCCAGGAGCGTTGCAAGATCGCCGCCGTCAACGACCCCGTCGCTGTTGAGGTCCGCAGCGGTCCCACCGCCTGGCAATCCCCACACCCCCAAAAGTGTGGCAAGGTCGCCGCCGTCGACCACACCGTCGCCGGTGATGTCCGAGGGATTGGGAATCGACACACGCACGGTGACACTGCCCGGCGCGAGATTGTTTATCTGCAAGGCTTCTTCAACGCCCGCTCCACCACGGTCGGATGATGCGACCACCGTGCCACCAACAAGCACTTCGAGAACCAGGTCTGCCGTCGCGTCGCCCGTGACGATCACGGAGAGAAATCCTCCTGAAAGCACGTTGGCAATGATGAAATCGCTCGCGCCAGCGCCGACCGAAGTGACGACGGTTGCCGGTCCGTCGAATACGCCCGGAACGATGCCGTTGACCAGGGTGGCAGCGTCAAACGTCGGTGATGGCTCCTGTTCAAAGAGATGGTCTCCATTGAAGGCGCCGATCAGGATGTCCGTGTCGCCGTCGCCGTTGGAGTCAAACGCCACGCTGTGCCAGCCCTTGAGTGTGGAGCCGTTGACGAACACCGCTTCTGTCCAATCGACAAAGGAGAGCACGCCGTTGACGGTGGTGTTGCGAAGGATGGTGGGCCGTTCATTGGCGGCGCCTGCAAGATCTTCTTTCATCACGATCACATCAAGGCGCCCGTCGTTGTTCAAATCGACGGCGGTGGCTTTGCGACTGGGGATGTTGGTGACAGAGAGCGCCAGCGCCGAAGTTGGAGCGGCTGCAAAGGTTGCTTTGCCCGATGCGTCATTGCCTGTGTTGAGGAGGATCTGGTCGGTCGTGCCGCCCGCGCCGTTGCCCCAATAGATGTCAGACATTCCGTCGCCGTTGAAATCGCCCGGCTCAACGGAGTTTTCCGCAGCGTGGTTTCCCATGCTCTGCTTGCTGCCGGGATAGCTGAAGTCGCCGGGGCCGGACCCCAGCGAAGCATTGTTGTTGTAGTAGATATAGCTCGGATCGCCACTGCCGCTAGTGACGATGATGTCTCGCAGGCCGTCGCCGTTCATGTCGTCGATTGCGGTGTCGACCGCATAATCCTGATCGGTTGGAAGCATTGATCCGGTGACATTGGTGAACGTCGCCGTCCCATCGTTCATGATGAGCCGATCCTGGGAGTCGTTGGGGTAGTTTCCCATGTTGACATCGATGTTGCCGTCCCCATCGAAGTCTTCGGAGACGCCGCTGCACGAGGCGCCGAGCATCCCGCCGCTGGGCAATCCGGTCATTTCGGTGAAGTTCTGAAAGACGCCGCCCGGATGCTGATTGATGAACAGGCGGTCCGCATTGGAGTTGGAGTCATTGACCACATAGATATCCATCCAGCCATCGTTGTTGTAATCACGCAGAAAAACCACGCGCGTCACCCGCGCCGAAAGAAACGCGGGAATGGCGGACGAAGTGATCTCGGTGAGCACGCCGTTGTCATTTCGATAGAGCTTGTTCTTCCTGGCGCCGAAGTCAGACAACGCGATCCCGACGACCACATCGAGGTCGCCATCGTTGTCGATATCGCCGATGTCGATGGATTTTTCGTTGTCCGTTGTTTCCGCAACAGTCTGCACGACGCGCGTCCCGGTGACATTGACATAGTGAAGCGGGGCGGCAAGAGCGCTGGCGCTCAGTGCGGCGCCTACTGCGAAGACAAGTGAACTGATAGAAAGTGTGGATCGCATACGAGGGGTCTCCAAAGAAAAAGACAGCCAGAAGCGGTGACAATTCCGCTCGGGACAAGGAATCACAAAATGTTCCCCTCGTAGTAAAGCCGTCTTCAAGAAAATGACGAACTTCGAGAAAAAGTATAACCGAGGGACCGCCCCGCTCTATACTTCAATGTCAAAGAATCGCATTTTTTTTCGTGAGATTCACCAGACTCGGTTCATTTCTATGAGATATTTTGTGCAAGTTGTTCGTTTGAGAAACCGCCAGCCGGCGTCGATGCGCGTGGTTCTTCTTGCAGCGGTAGTTCTTTTCGGACAGTCGGCCGAGGTAAATGCAGCCCCTCTCATCCAGTTTGTTGAGACCGCAGTCGCGCGTGGAATCACGGGATACGTCATGGCGCCCGGCTTTGGTGGCGGCGTCGCTGCAGCGGACTTCGACGACGACGGCGACATCGACCTCTTCCTCCCCACCAGCGAAGGAATGCCTGACTTGCTCTTCCGAAATCTCGGCGATGGAACTTTCGAAGAAGTCGCTGCGCCGCTCGGTCTCGCGTCCACGGCGCGCAGCAGAGTCGCGTTGTGGTTCGATTCGGATGGCGACCATCGGCTCGACCTGCTTGTCGCCAGCGATTGCCGAAACCTGACATCAGCGGACTGCACCGGCTCATTACTTCGGCTCTATCGACAACAACGCGGCGGAACATTTCTTGACGTCAGCGCCGCGGCTGGCCTGATCACGGTCGGTCCAACGCTCGATCCCAACGTGCATCGTGGCGGCATCGCAGCAGGCGATCTCAACGGCGATGGATTTCTCGATCTGGTTTTCGCAGCATGGGGTGGTCAGGGAATGACCCTCCTTCTCAACGACGGCGCCGGGGGTTTCGTCGATGCGACTACAGCCAGCGGCATCGGGCCTGCCTTTGAAGATGCGTGGCAGCCGATTCTCTTTGACGCCAACAACGATGGCCTGCTCGACATCTTCACCACCGTTGATTTTTCTCCCAATCATCTTTGGATCAATCAAGGCAATGCAAAGTTCATCGACATCGCGCCACGCGTCGGTGTGGACATCGCTTGGAACGACATGGGAGTTGCGATCGGCGACTACAACAACGACGGGCGATTCGATCTGTACGTCACCGAAATCACCGAACTTGCTCATCACAATGTGCTGCTCCGGCGCGATGCCGATCCCGCTTCATCTCTCTTCATGGAGATTGCTGCACAAGCAGGCGTGGCCGATGTCGGGTTCGCATGGGGCGCCACATTCCTCGATGCGGACAACGACGGCTGGCTCGATCTCGCGGTTACCAACGGCTGGTTCAATGGGCCGGGCGTCAACGATCAATCCCGCTTTTTTCACAATCTCGATGGCGCGCGATTTGAAGATTTGTCCGCTGCAGCAGGCTTCGGCGACACGCAGTGGGGCAGTTCGCTCATCGCGCTGGACCTTGACCGCGACGGCGATCTCGACCTTGCACAGACGTGCAATCAGGGAGGCCCGCTGCGCATTCTTGCAAACGAATCTACGGGCGCCGGCAACTATCTCGTCATCCGCCCGCGCATGCCAGGCGCCAACCATCGCGCGATCGGTGCTGTCGTTCGCGTGACCACCGGCGGGCTGACCATGAGCCGAATCATCACTGCTGGGATGAGTTTTCTTGGGCAGGAGCCTGCGGAGGCGCACTTCGGTGTCGGCATCGAAACAATCGCTGAACGCGTTGAGATTGCTTGGCCCGATGGGAACATCACCACACTCACTGCGGTCCCGACCAATCAGCTTCTCACGATTGAGCAAGGCGCCTGCTGTGCGCCGGGCGATCTCGATTTCAACGGCGTCGTCGACATGCGCGATCTTGCCCAGCTCATCCAATCGTGGGGCGCGTGCACGGACGTCTGCTCGGGCGACATCGACACAGACGGCGATGTAGACAGCGCGGACCTTGCGCAACTGCTCGCCAACTGGGGCTAAGCAATCAGAGCTTGGCGACTTCGGCGCTGTAGTTGGGCGATTCTTTGGTGATGCGGATGTCGTGGGGATGGTTTTCGACCATGCTCGCGCTGGTGATCTGGCAGAAGTTCGCCGACGTGCGCAGTTCGTCGATGCTTTTGCACCCGGTGTATCCCATTGCGCTCTTGACGCCGCCCACGAGTTGGTAGACATACTCCGCGAGCGAGCCGCGATAGGGGACGAGCCCTTCGACGCCTTCCGGGACAAACTTGATCGTCTTGCCATCGCGCGCTTCGGCGAGTTTGTCCGCTTGTCGATAGCGATCCGCGGACCCGGCGAACATCGCTCCTTCACTGCCCATGCCTCGATACGCCTTGTAGCGCCGGCCTTGCGAGATCACGAGTTCGCCCGGCGATTCGTCGAGCCCGGCAAAGAGCGACCCCATCATCACGCAGCTTGCCCCGGCTACGAGCGCCTTGGCGATGTCGCCGCTCATTCGGACGCCGCCGTCAGCGAGCACGGGGACGCCTGCCTTTTGTGCTGCCCGGACCGCGTTGAATATCGCGGTGATTTGAGGCACGCCGACCCCCGTGACCACGCGCGTCGTGCAGATGGACCCCGGCCCGATGCCGACTTTCACCGCGTCAGCTCCCGCTTCGATCAACGCTTTGGCGCCCGCTTCGGTCGCGATATTGCCCGCGATGATGTCGATGTCGTGTTTCTCTTTGATCTGCCTGACGGTGTTGATGACGTTGTCCGAATGGCCGTGCGCTGAATCAACGACGAGGAAGTCGGCGCCCGCTTTGATGAGCGCTTCAGCACGATCGTATTGATGCACACCGACGGCGCCGCCACATCGCAGTCTTCCACGATCATCCGTGCAGGCATTTGGAAACTGGCTGAGACGATCAATGTCCCGCCGAGTGATAAGCCCAGCCAGATGAAAGCGGTCATCGACGAGCAATAGTTTTTCAACTTTGTTTCGATTGAGAATGACGACGGCTTCATCGAGCGTCGCGCCGGCAGGAGCCGTGACAAGGTTGTCTTTGGTCATCACTGCGCTGACGGGTGTGGACTCATCTTCGGTGAAGGAGAGGTCCCGGCGAGTGAGAACGCCGAGCACTTTGCCACCGGCGCGGGCGTCTTCGTGACCGCCATCGACGACGGGAAAGCCGGAGACGTTGTATCGCGCCATGGCGTTGCGCGCATCGCCGACGGTCTGGTCGGGGCCGAGCGTGACGGGGTCGAGGATGACGCCGCTGGCTGTTCGTTTGATCTTGCGAATCTCGCGGGCCTGTGTGTCGATGGGGAGGTTCTTGTGGACGACGCCGACGCCGCCCTCTTGGGCCAGCGCGATAGCCAGCGCCGCTTCGGTGACGGTGTCCATGGGAGCCGAGACGAGCGGGATTTTCAGCGTGATCGACCGCGTGAGCTGTGTGGAGGTGTCCGCATCGCCGGGCAGCACGCTGCTGGCTGCTGGGATGATGAGCACAT
>CAYMQF010000074.1:9227-11010 GCA_964392425.1 uncultured Phycisphaeraceae bacterium | reverse complement strand
ATTCTTGATTCCTTGATCCAACACGGAATCCCTCTCCCCAGCCCTCTCCCGATGGGAGAGGGAGTCAGAGACGCCGGATCTGAGCGGAGCGAAGGTCCGGGTAGTTTTCATGTCAACGCAGTGGTGGCATTATTTTCCCGTAGAGCAATGCCACCCCCGAGATTGGCCGATCAAGTTTCCCGGTGTTCCGGGACGATGAGTCTGTGTGGCCGACCCGCAGGACCATCTTGATCTCGATCCTCGATTTGGCGGCTCCGGTTCTTCGCCTTCCGAGCAGGACCATCAGCAAGGCGCCAGCGAAGCTCGTCCTTGGATCAGCGTGTGGTTTCAGTGCTGCAACACGTACAGCCGGATCTACCGCAACAAAGAGGGGACGGGATACCGGGGGCAATGTCCGAAGTGCGGCGCCAGCGTTCGAGCCAAGGTCGGGCCGGGCGGAACCTCGCAGCGAATCTTCCGCACACGCTGAGTCCAACTCGCAAGCTACACTGATGGCTGACTGGGTCTGTGCGTGGCCGATCCGGCGTGTGGCTTTCGATGGTTGAATGGAGTCAGCCCGACCATGAGCAGATTGACCGGATCGCCTTATGAACTTGGACGCTCGACGGGTGTGTGCGCTGCGACGGGCGAGCCGTTGACCCCGGGCGATGATGTCGTCGCGGTTTTGGTCGAGCGGGAGCAGGATGGCGCCCTCGATCGGCTGGACTATTCCCTCGACGCGTGGGAAGCCGGGCGTCGGCCCGATCGGCTCTTTTGCTTCTGGAGGCGGGTGATCCCCGAGTCCAACGCCAAACCCAAACCCTTTATAGAGGATGACGAACTGCTCTCCCTGTTCGAGCAGCTTGGCGAGTCGGACCAGCCCAAGCAGCTTGCCTTCCGATTCATCCTGTCGCTGATCCTCCTTCGCAAACGTCTGATCCGTCAGGTCGGCTCTACGCGCGAGAACGGGCGCAAAGTCACGTTGGTCAGGATTCGCCGAAGCGACCCCAACGATCCGCCGATCAAGGTCATCGACCCCGGCATGGACGACGAGGCGATCGCAGCAGCAATAGAGCAACTGAGCCTGGCGATGAACGGCGAGGCGGGAGATTGATGCGCCAACATGGCTCATTTCATCGAACCGCGCGACGGATGCTGGCTGGGTTCGCACTGGCTGCTTTCGCGCTCACGCTGGCTGGCTGCGCGAACACGCGTCGGCCGGTGATGATCGAACGCACAGCTCCGCCTCCTAGTTTTTCACACGTTGTCGAGGTTCACAACGCGCGCGTCCGTCGGCTCGACCGCATCTGGGGTCGTGCAGTCGTCACGCTCGATTACCGCGATGATCGCGGGCGCAAACAGCACGAACAAGGCGAGGGGCATCTGCAGATTCGTCGGCCCGGCGGTGTGGCGCTCAGCATCGGCAAGCTCGGTGAGACGTACGCCTGGCTTGGCGGGGACGAGGAGCGATTCTGGTTTTTCGACAAGTTTGAAACGCCTCGCGTCGTGGTGGGTCGGTTTGAAAATATCGGTCGGCCCTGCGCAGAACAGTTCGGCTTGCCTGCGGACCCACGCGCGATGCTCGACCTTATGGGTGTGAGCCCGATCCCCGAAGCTGCGACCGGCGAGACGGCGTGGAGCAAGGATGGGCAATGGGTCGTCGTTTCGTTTGCACGCGGTGAGATGGTCGAACGGCTGTATATGACTGTTGACGAACTGCTTCCTGTGCGGATTGAGTTTGCGCTTGTCGGGCAGGCGCCTGAGATCATTTCGATCCTCGACGAGCCTCAAGCGGTGGTCCAGA
>CAYMQF010000074.1:0-9127 GCA_964392425.1 uncultured Phycisphaeraceae bacterium | reverse complement strand
GATGGAAATTCGCAGTCGGGTCGGCTCACCGACGCGGTCTTCGATTTCAACACGTTGTATGACGTGTTCGCGCCTCGCGAGGTGGTGGTGCTTGATCGGGATTGTCCGACACCGGCGCTGGCGCCATGAATATTTTTACAAAGAGATATCGACTGCTGATCCTGTGTGCAGCGATCGGGATGTTCTTCAGCACTCCCGCTGTGCACGCGGACGCCACCAATAGTTGGCACATGACCGGCGCTGGGGACGCATCGGGATTGTGGGTGCTCAGCCCGATCCATCGACCACGATTGGAGGGTGAGGAGACTTCTCCCGAGCGAGGACAGCTTCACTATTTCCCCGCGTCAGCTCCAATGGGCACCGCGATGGGATTGCGGGCGCATGTGCTGGGCGAGCCTCCCGCAGTGATGACCGCGCACGGCGATCGACTCGTCTTTCTCTATCCCGGCACGGTGTCATCCACCGCTGAATCTTCAGTCAAGGACGCAAAGGGCGCCAAAGCAGAACGGACGATCCCCGTGCGGTCGGTTCGGCTGACCTTGGTTCGCCCGCCCGTCGTGTTTCTTGATCCGCCCGATCGGTTCACCGTTCAGCCTCCCTTGCTGACGACTGGCTCCCTGCTGCACGCTGTAGATACGGATGCAGGATTGTTTGCGCTACTCTGGGAGGACGGTCATGGGTCGCTGCAGATGTTGGATTTCGCGGGCTGGCGAGAAGTCGATCTGCCCGGCGATCTCGATCTCACTGCTCCCGCGCGCTTGGTGAAACATCCCGATGGCGTTTCGCTGATCTCCCGCAATAAAGCAGGAAAAGCGAATCTGTGGTCGCTGGACAGTGCGAAAGGGGCATGGTCGAGCGTCCCGGCGCCTGACGATGCGGTGGGTCGGCGACTGTTCTCCGCGGGGGGCGTCATCGTCATCCCCGAGTTGGACGGCTCAACGAAAACACTCTCCCTCCGCTCCATCGAAGGCGACAAACTGATCCCGCTTGCAAAGGTGTCTGGCGTCGCGGTCGATTACTCCGCCGCTGCGATCGGCGAGAACGTCGCGGTGGTGTGGTTCGATGGCGATGTGTCGGCTCGGCTGCGCGTGGTCATTCTTTCTTCGAGCACGGGGCGGACGCTGTACGACGGGTATGCACGTTTTCCGCCGCCGCTTTCACCGAGTGATCTGCGGTTTGTGATGGTGTTGCTCGCTGCGGTGATGCTGGGGGTGCTGCTCTTTGTGCTCAAGCCGGAGACGGTCGCAGAGTCGGCGCCGCCCGCGGGGTGCGTGTTGGCTGAGCCGGGCCGACGGTTTGTTGCAGCGGGTATTGATCTGGTTCTTGCGGGGTTGATTTCTGCAGCACTGTGGCGCGTCTCTCTGGCTGATGCGATCAACCCGGGTGCCTTCTTCCTGCTGACGGGCAACGAGAGTTGGCCGATTGTCACCACGCTTGGGATCTTTTTTGTCCACGGCGTTTTCGGAGAATGGCTCTTCAGCCGAACGGCTGGCAAGGCTCTGGCGGGCTGTCGAGTCAGCTCGACGCGTGGCAGCCGAATCAAACTCTGGCAGGCGGTGGCTCGGAACCTGATCAAAGGTGTGGCGCCGCCCTTGGTGGTGTTCATTCTGTTCGATCCCAACAGAAGGCATCCCGGCGATTTGATGGGCGGCACGATCGTCATCAAAAACGCCAAGAATGGGAAAGACGAGCAAGGCGAATCGGCCTCCTCAGCGGACGGCGAATCCTCCGAGGAGTCCGGCGATGAGTCTGGCGAGAAGGACGAACCGTCTGATTCCAGCGAGACTCACGACCGCTAGCGATCGATGCCGATCGAAGCTGTGAAATTCCGCCATTGCCTGATTTCGGCAAAGGTTGCGCAAAAGATCCGCTCAGTTTGCAGAGATGAGGGTGCTTTGCCCGATAACGCCCAAGCGTCGAGGTGGTCTCGACGGGGAGCGATGTTGCCGCGCGGATTGTGCGCATGCCTGACGAAGAAGATCAACCAGTCACGGATGACGCTCCGAAGACGCCTTGGCGTCCTGAACGCGGATGGCGCGACCTCTGGCAGGCGCCTGCGCTGTTGTTCGGCGCGGTGTTGTTGTCCGTCGGGTTGATGGTGTCGCTCAACGCCACGCCGAAAAATGATTTTCCCGGCGCCCTCGACGATGTAGACGCCATGATCCAGCTTTCCCGCTTTGACGATGCAATGACCCGGCTCAACGCGGAGATCCTCCCGCGCATGGTCGAAGCAGAAGGCGAATTGCCATCGAGCATTCGCGCCCGGTTCCATCTCCTGCGAGGCGATGCGATCTACATGGCGCAGTCCGAGTCAGGCGGAAATCAACCCGCCAACAGCCGTGCTGTCATCGATGAATACAACGAATCGGAACGGCTGCTGGTTCCGCTGACTGCTGAGCGAGTCGCACGGTACGCCAGCATGCTTATGCTGCTGGGGCGATACGACGAAGCGATCGACCGCATCCACTCCCTCCCCGATGAGTCCGCAGACGTTCAGCGAAAAATGATTCGGCGAGTCATCGAACAAACGCTCGACGCCCCCGATGGAGAACCCACCAAAGCGCTTGAACTGCTTGGCGAGCTTACTTCCGATCCCGCGTTGTCCGAGAAGGATCGAATTTGGGCGCTCATCACGCGGGCCAGGCTGCGCCTCGAAGCGGGGTACACCGAAGAGGCGATCAACAATCTTCTCCTCGCGCTGCAGCGAAACAAAGGGCTTGACGCCACCAACCAAGCGCAGTTGTACATCCTTCTGGCGCGTGCGTATGAAGAGTTGGGCCAGCTCGAGGAGTCAGGAAGCAATGTGCAGCGCGCCATCGATCGGCTCAGCCCGTCGGACCGGTTGATGGGGCAGGCGCACGTCGTGGCGGGCCGAATCGCCCAGAGCCGGGGAGCGCTGGAGAACGCGCGCGATGAATACGCCGTTGTCGTTTCCGACTTCATCGGCAGCGATTCATGGCGCCAAGGATTGCTGGGGCTCGCAGAAACACGCGCGATGCTGGGCGAACCGGCACAGGCTTTCGAGTCCTATCAGACACTCGTCCAAACTCTCAATGAGCATGGCGCCCACCCCGATGTCCCCCGGCGCGCCGTCGAGGACAGTCTGCTCAACCAGGTCAGCGGCTCGCTGGCGCGCGAAGACTACATCTCAGCCAAGAGGTACGCAGAAATCGCGCGGGACTTGTATCAAGGAGAAAAGCCATCCGCCGCGGTCTCACTGGCGCGGGCTCGCAGCGAACGGCTGTTGGCAGATCAAACGATGGATCCCGCCCGTGCCACTCCCGAGGATCCGCCCGATCCTTCATTGCTCGATCCGGTGACGCGCGCCGATGTGCGGTCGCTCTATATGGATGCTGGCGAGCACTACCTCGCCCACGCGCGCGACATGATCCTCTTTGATGACGATGCGTTTGCTGAATCGTTGTGGAACTCAGCGGATTGCTTCGATCTGGCTGGCGATCTTGAACGAGCGATCGAAGTGTTCAGCGAATACGCCAACGGCCGAACCAACGATCCGCGCCGACCGGCAGCGGAGTTTCGGCTGGCTCAGGCGCACCAAGCGCGCGGCGATTATGACGTCGCCGAGCGGTTTTACCGCGGTTTGATCGAAGAAAACCCCAACTCCGGGGAAGGCACACGCAGCTTGGTCTGGCTCGCCCGCACCCTTCTCCAAGATGAGGACGCAACGAACGACGCGGAGGCAGAACGGCTGCTTCGCCGTGTCGTGGACGGTAGATTGCTCGCGCCCGACGCGATTGATTTTCGCGCGGGGCTGATCGATCTGGGGCGCTACTACTTTCACACGGGTGAGTATCAGCCAGCGATTCGCCGCCTCGATGAAGCGGTTCGGCGGTACCCGGAGTCTCGCCGGATTGACGTGTTGCGCTACGAGCTTGCCGGGTCGCATCGAATGCGAGCGGAGGAGCTGGTCCAGTTGTTGAAGCAGGCGATGCCCGAAACAAAACGCCGGCGCATCGATCAACAGCGCCGGGAACATCTCGAATCAGCGTTTGCACTCTATGAGCGGGTGCGGACTGATCTACTTGCCATTGATGCGCGACGACTCACGCCGACCCAGCGTTCGTATCTTCGCAACGCCTATTTTTATAAGGCGGACAGCGCCTTTGACCTGGGCGACTACGATCGCGCGATCGAGTATTACGACACCGCAGCCCAGCGCTACGCGGACGATCCCGTGTCGCTCGTCGCTATGGCGCAGATTGTCAGCGCGTTCCTTCAGCAGGGACGCACCGAGGAGGCGCGCAAAGCCAACGAGCGCGCTCGCCAACGGCTCAACGATTTTCCCGATCAGGCGTTTGAGTCAGGCGATCTTCCCTTGGCTCGAAAACATTGGGAACGCTGGCTCGACTCCACCGATGCGCTGAGCAGGCAGAAACAACAACCAACCTCACAGACGGCGTCGGCGCCAATCGAACCTTGAATCAGGAGGTCATGGATGACCACGGAAAACAAGCTGAACATGAATGGAGATGGCCGGTCGCCCAAGGATGCAGCGCTCGATGCCTCGCGACTGGCTGATCGGCTCGATCATGTGCTGAGCAGGCTCGAAGAGTTATACGCGTCGCTCGAATCGCTCAGCGCAGGGCAGGCGGCCTTGATTGACGCGGATGATGCGCCCCGGCTGCTTACGGTCCTCAGTGATCGCCAAGCGATTATCGCAAAGCTCCAGCAGGCGCACGAAGAGTTTGCCCCCTTTGAGAAACGGTGGAACGAGCTGTTGGATGCTGCACAGCCGACCCGGCGAGAGGAGTTCGCGCAGCGCATCGATGCGATGGCGCTCGTGATCGAAACGATAGCCAACCGGGATGAAGCGGACCGCTCGGCCCTCAGCGCCCGGCGTGTACAGGTCGCGGAGCGCTTGGGTGAAGTGACGAAGAATCGGTCGGCGATCTCAGCGTACGGCTCAGCAAATGCAACGCGAACGACGCCTCGCTTTCAGAATCGGGAGGGCTGACGGTTGGCGACGTTGTCAACATCATCGAAGGGCGCACTGGACCTGACGCAGCTCGCTGACGCTGGTTCGCCGTCCGCCGGCGCCGTCGTTCCCGCTGCGGATCTCGCAGAACTGATCGGCGCGTTCAATGAAGTGACAACCCGATTGCAAGCCACTCACGAAACTCTCAACGCGGAAGTCTCCCGCCTCAAAGGAGAGCTTTCTCAGGCGAATCAGCAGCTTCGCAGAGCGCGCGAACTCGCAGCGCTCGGCGAAATGGCGGCAGGGATCGCCCACGAAGTGCGCAATCCGCTCGGCTCGATCGGGCTTTACGCTTCAGCGCTTGAGGAAGACCTTCTTGAGCAGCCCGATCAACGGGAGATGGCTACGAAAATTTCGCAAGCCGTCCGTTCGCTTGATGCAGTGGTGTCGGACGTGCTGACGTTTTCTCGCGATCTTCGCATCGACGCCGTCGTTGTCTCCGTGGAAGAACTCTTGGAGTTGTCGCTGGCCACATGCGAAGACCTTGTTCGGCGGGCAGCTGTAAAAGTGCAGCTTCCCGATGAAGCGGGGCTCGCGCGCACACTCCTGTGCGATCCTTCCCTGATGCAGCAGGCGATGGGCAATGTGCTGCGAAACGCGATCGAAGCAATGGAAATGGTCGAAGGAGAGCGCGTAGTCACCATCATCGCGGCCCCATGCGAAGCGCGCAACGATCAAGGGCGACAGTGCGCCATGATCGCGCTGCGCATTTGCGATGGCGGGCCGGGCGTCAGTGACGACACACTCAAACGAATATTCAATCCATTCTTTACGACGCGAAAGACGGGGACCGGCCTGGGGCTGCCGATTGTTCATCGCATCGTCGACGCACACTGCGGGCGCGTCACCGTCCGCAACCGAAAAGAGGGCGGCGCCGAGGTGGAGTTGATGCTCCCCGCAGCGATTCCCGCAACAAAACAACCAACAACGAACACGCCGGCGCCAATCGTCGGCTCAACGCATGGAGGCGATCAATGAGCAGGGTATGCATTGTGGATGACAAGGAAATGCTTCGCGACAGTGTCGGCGTGACGCTACAGCGGGCAGGGTTCACCGTCGTGGCGGCGTCGGGAGGGGAGCAGGCGCTGAAGATAATCGCGCTGCACAAGCCCGATGCGATCGTCACGGATCTCAAAATGCCCGGCATGACGGGTGTTGAACTGCTCGAAAAAATCCGTGAGTTGGACGCCGACCTGCCGGTGGTTTTGATGACCGCGTATGGATCGATCGAAACGGCGGTCAAGGCGATGAAGCTTGGCGCGTTCAACTACATCACCAAACCGTTTGAAGGGGACGAACTCGTGGTCTCCGTAAAACGAGCGATCGAGCATGCGCGACTGAAGCGCGACAACGAAGTCTTGCGCCGCACTCTCGAATCGCCAAGCGGTTCAGTTTCAGCATCGGGAGCGCCAGTGACTGGGTTCGATCGGCTCATCGGGCAATCCGATTCGATGCAACGGCTCAAAGACGAAATCTCTGCGATCGCACAATCGCAAGGCACCGCGCTCATTCAAGGAGAGTCAGGCGTCGGCAAGGAAGTCGTCGCCCGCGCGATTCATGATCTGAGCGCCCGGAACGAGGAGCCGTTTCTCGCGGTCAACTGTGCTGCGCTTTCGGAATCACTCTTGGAATCGGAGCTGTTTGGGCATGAGAAGGGTGCGTTCACCGGCGCCGACCAGTTGCGCAAGGGACGGTTCGAGCTTGCGGATGGTGGATCGCTTCTGCTTGATGAGATCAGCGAAGTTGGCCGATCGATCCAGGCGAAGCTGCTCCGCGCGTTGCAGGAGCGGTCGTTTGAGCGGGTGGGTTCGAGCCTGACCATCGGCGTCGATGTGCGCGTCATCGCGACGACCAACCGCGAGCTGGAGGCGGAAGTCTTGCATGGCTCCTTCAGGCAGGATTTGTATTACAGACTCAATGTGTTGCCGGTGGTGATTCCGCCGTTGCGGGATCGGCTCGAGGATGTGCCGTTGCTTGCGGAGCATTTCGTGCGTGAGATTTGCAAACGCGAAGGCCGGCCCGAACGGAAGTTGTCAGGCTCCGCGATCGAACTGATGCGCTGCTACGGCTGGCCTGGCAATGTGCGCGAACTGCAAAATATCTGCGAACGAGCGGTTGCACTGACCAAGGGTGATCGGATCGACGCCGATTTGATTCGTGGCTGGCTGAGCGGCTCTGCGGTGAAGGTGGTGCCCGGTTTGGCGCCACCACCACTAACCAATGGTGAGCATCGGCTTCGGCTGGCTCATCATGACGTGGACAACGGGTTTGCCCAGCAAACGGAATATGGATCCGTCGGGAACGGATTGGTCGCGAACGGGTCGGCGAGCAATGGTTCAGCGATCCCGTCGCCGATCCCATCGCCGATCATGGCCGGTGGCGTTCGGCTGCTTGAAGAAGTCGAACGGCAGGCGATCATCGAAGCGCTCGACCACTACAGCGGGCATCGGCAACGAACCGCGACGGCGCTGGGCATCGGCGTCCGCACGCTCGGCCTAAAACTCAAGAAGTGGAAGGAACTGCAGCTCGTTTCGCAGACTCTGTGAGATCGAAAGGCGCGGATAATGCGCAAGGACGTTACGGAGCGCAGCCCTTGCGCGTTATGCCGCGTCGATGTTGCGGCTGAGTTGCGGCAGATGGTGCGGTGTTCGCAGCATTGATCGTTTGGGATGAGTCGGCCTCTCGTTTGCTGGTAGAAGGGCGTCATGTTGATTCGAGATCTAATTACTTCTGATGCGTTGCCCTCGCTGGCCGCCTCCATGCGGTTCGCATCGCAACGGCAACGGCTGATCGCCAACAACATCGCCAATATCTCGACGCCTGACTTTCGCCCGACCGATGTTTCTCCAAAGAAATTTCAGGCGGCATTGGGCGACGCAATCGACCGTAGGCGCGCTCAGTTTGGCGGCGTGCGAGGCAATCTTCGATTCGAGGAGACGCGAGATTTTCGAGTTGGCCCTCGCGGTCGGCTCGAACTTCGGCCATCCCCATCGGGGAAAAATATCCTCTTTCACGACCGCAATGACCGCGATCTGGAGCGAATGATGCAGGACCTCGCTGAGAACACCGCGTCCTTCCGCTTCAGCGCGATGATGTTTCGATCCCAAATGGACCTTCTGAACACCGCGATCAGCGAGCGAGTCTGACCGCGGAGATGATTGAGTTTTCGAGTCAACGATTTTGACCCCTGACACAGACCCCCTGACACGAGCAACACACACCATGTATGGCGGCCTAAACATCTCGACCAGCGGCATGATCGCCCAGCGGACCCGGCTGGAGGTCATCATGGGCAACATCGCAAACGCAAACTCCATCACCAACGACCGCGGTGAGGCTGACCCCTATCGCAGGCGGTTCGCCCTCTTCTCACCCGGCGATGGACAAGGCGCCCCCGGCGTGCACGTCGCGGAAATCGGCCTGGACGACGCCCCATTTCGTAAAAAATTTGACCCGACAAGCCCGTACGCTGCCCAAGAGACCGACCCGCTGCGCGACCTTCAGGAGGGATATGTGAACTATCCCAACATCGATCCGTCGATCGAACTGACCAACGCGATGGAGACGGTTCGGGCGTACGAAGCAAATGTGATGGCTGCACAGGCCAGTAAGTCGATGTTCGATGCAGCGATGCAGTTGATAGCCTGAGTGAAACTGGATGACCCCTGACGGAGACGACTTGTGAGCGACCCTGTAGGACTGATCGGAGGCGCCGGCGGCATCAAGCCGATGAGGCCATTCACGCCAACTGGCCCGGGCGCCGGTGGTGCAGCCGACCCAAATGCGCCCTCCTTCAAAGATCTTCTGATGGACCATCTCAATGAAGTCAACGAGCTTCAGCAGGACGCCACGCGCGCGATCGAGGACCTCCAGACGGGCAAGCGAGGCGATGTGGAAGGCGTCCTGATTGCCTCCCAACAGGCTGACGCTGCATTCAAAATGCTCCTCCAGGTGCGCAATAAAATGATCGACGCATACGGCGAACTGCGACAGATCCGTGTCTGACCCATTGATTGACTTCATGTGAACAGATCGCTGCGAGCCGGATTGTCCCCAATCCGGTCATCGAATTCAATACATGACGCTTTCAAACACAACTCAGAACCCCTCTCCCCAGCCTTCTCCCGATGG